>JBGAOG010000014.1:0-40369 GCA_044221985.1 Phycisphaerales bacterium | reverse complement strand
AACGTCTCGGTCGGTCTCCATCGTCACCCCGTTGAACACCCGCACGAAGTCCTTGACCGGGATCTCGAAGATCCCCCCCTTCGTCGGATATCCGTTGGCCCGCCCCGGCTCGCCCTTGGGCTTGAAGGTGTTTCCGTGCGGGTTCCAGAGCGTCAGCGTGTCCTTCGCCTCGTCGAACCCGATCTGCACCGCCGTGTAGCGATCCTTCTCCGCCGTCCGCACCTGCGTCACCACGCAGGGACCGGCCTGGATCACCGTCACGGGCACGATCGCGCCCGCGTCGTTGTAGACGCGGGTCATGCCGACCTTCTTGCCCAGCAGTGAGATGCCCATTGCTTCCTACCTCTCGCGGAATCCGGCGTCAACCCGTCGTGGATGGCCCTGATCGTCCGCTGACCTGCGAAAAAAACCCACGGGTCCTTGCCCGTGGGTCCAACTTCACGCCTTGATCTTCACGAACACGCCCGCCGGTACCACCAGCCGATTCAACGCCTCCACCGTGCGCGCGTTGGGCTCGATGATGTCGATGATCCGCTTGTGCGTCCGGATCTCGAACTGCTCCCGGCTTTTCTTGTCGATGAACGGGGAGCGCAGCACCGTGTACCGCTCCACCCGCGTCGGGAGTGGCACCGGCCCGCTCACCTTCGCGTTCGTCCGCTTCGCGTGGTCCACGATCTCCTTGGCCGACGCGTCCAGCGCCAGGTGGTCGTAGGCCTCCATCCGGATTCGAATCTTGCCGCCCGTCATCGTGTACCTTGCCCGATCTACCGCCCCGTGGCGATGGAACCACCAGCCGCCGAGATCCGCTCTCGACTCGCCGGCATCCTTGCCGAATCAGTGAAGCCGGAAAGCCCACCGAACGCCCGCACCGATCGTCCCACCGACCGGCCAGCGGCCCCAGGAAAAAACCTCTGGCCGCAAGGGGCGAAGTCTACGCTTCCCAAGCATCGTGTCAACCATCCGTCAACCCGGGTGGTTGGGCTCTCTCCATCCGACGCCCCGATCAAGCCCCGCGACCGCGACGGTCGATCTCTGGCGTGGTAGGCTTATGGTCGAGCCCGCCTGCCCCAGGACACCCCTCTGGAACGGAGTCCCTCCATGCGATCCCACCACCCCGGTCCGCGCACCTTTCGCGCCATCGCCGCCCTCCTCGCCGTCGCGCTCGGTGCCGCCGCCCTCGCCCAGGGTTCTTCCCAGCCTCCCAAGCCCGTGAAGGTCCCACGCAACGCCGCTCCAGCAAAGCCGCCCCAGGCACCACCCGCCCAATCACCAACCGGGAACGCCCCCGCCGGCGCCATCCCCGCAACCGGGGTCGTGGAGTTTTCCGGCGAATCCGCCACCATGGAGGAAATCGCCCTGACGATCCCCGTGCCCGTCCACGCCCTGGCGGTCCGCAACGTCCAGCCGCCCAGCCCGGACCATCCCCAGGCCACACCCCAGACCGTCCTCCAGATCATCCCCGAGAGCCAGGCCTGGCGGGTCCTGGTCCGAGCCCCGCACGTGGCCGACGCGACGCTCACCATCCGCGAGTCCGCGGATTTCGCGCTGCGCCAATTGCAGGACCGCGCCGGGATTCCCGATGCCCTGCCCGACCCCAAGAACTCCAAGGGGGCCGCGCCCAAGTACACCGCCGTGCGACTGCTCGAACGCACGCCCAGCGAGAAGGACCCCCGCAAGCGCATCGTGGGTTCGGGCGATCGCCAGTTCGAGTGCGAGCGCTGGTACGCCGCCCTGCCCCAGGACCGGGGTCAGCCCGACCTCGTCCGTGGGTTCACGGTGGCCAAGCTCTCCGACTCGCAGTTCCTCATCTTCGAGCTGACGACGACCGACAAGGACTTCGCCGCCGCTCGACCGATCTACGAAACGCTCATCAGCGCCGCCCGCCTGGGCGACCCCGAAGATGCGGCCGCCCGCCGCGCCATGGCCGTCGACGCCGGCATGCGGGTGATCCGCGCCGTGTCGGACAAGGACCTCGAGACGATCCTGGCCTCGCGCGGGGAGCGCTGGTTCCGGTTCTACAAGCCCTCGGCGACGGGCCGCAAGGAGGACGACACGGAGCTCGGCTACATGCGCGTCCAGTCCAAGGTCGGCCAACGCGGGCTGGTGGACCGGGACAAGGCCAAGGGCGCCTGGGGCCCGGCCGAGCGGGAGACCGGGTACGTGATCCTCACCGACATGCGCCTCCTGCGCGATGGGCAAGTGATCGACTCCCAGGCGGGCTACTTCCTGCGCAAGGACCGCAACGGAGAGTTCTGGACCATCGCCTCGGGCGTGCGCACGCTCGACGCCCAGGGGCGCAAGGGGGCCAAGCCCGCCGTGTACACCGAGGTCGGCGCCCGCGACGCCCTGAGCATGCAGGTCACCATCACCGGCACCGGCGAGCCCGACACCGACATCAAGCCGATCATCCAGAGCGACGCCTACGTCAGCCGCGTCGAAGCCCTGCTGCTCCCCCAGATCCTGATCCGCTCCAAGGCCGCCGCCGAGTTCGGGTGCTACACCTGGGTCTCCGAGCTCGGCAAGATCCGCTTCCGACGCGACCTGCTCGAGCACGCCGCGGGTGGCAGCGGCTGGCAGGTCACCACGCGCTACGGGGACGACCCCCAGACCCAGGTCAGCGTCTACCGCGACGACGGGGAGCTGGTGCGCACCACCATGCCCGACGGCTCCGTGCGCCAGCCCGTGCCCCCCGAAGACCTGGTCCGGCTCTGGTCGGCCAAGAAGCTCCCGATGAACTGAGCACGCCATGGCCACCGACCGGCTCATCTCCCCCACCGCCACCGACGCCGAGGAGCGCGTCAACTGGGCCCTGCGCCCCACCCGCATCGACGACTACGTGGGCCAGGACGAGCTCATCGCCCGCCTGCGCATCGCCGTCACCGCCGCCCGCGGGCGGGGCGAGCCCCTCGAGCACCTGCTCCTCCACGGGCCCCCCGGGCTCGGCAAGACCACCCTCGCCCACGTCCTGGCCCAGGAGATGGGCACCACGCTCCACTGCACCTCCGGGCCCGTGCTCGCCAAGGGCACCGACCTCGTCGCCGCACTCACCCGCCTCGCCCCCGGAGACGTGCTCTTCATCGACGAGATCCACCGCCTGCCCATCGCCGTCGAGGAGTTCGTCTACCCGGCCATGGAGGACTTCCGCATCGAGGTCTGCGTCGACAGCGGGCTCAACGCCCGCACCGTCCAGATCCGCTGCAAGCCGTTCACCCTCGTCGGCGCCACCACCCGCGCCGGGCTCCTCTCGGCGCCCCTGCGCTCCCGCTTCGGCATCACCCACCACCTCCGCTACTACACCCAGCCCGAGCTTCTCGCGATCCTGCGACGCAGCTGCACCCTCCTGGGCGTGCCCCAGGCGCCCGAGCCGGCCCTGATCACCCTCGCCACTCGCTCGCGCGGGACCCCCCGCATCGCCAACCGCCTGCTGCGACGCGTCCGCGACTACTCCCAGGTCAAGGCCCGCGGGCAGGTCTCCCAGGCCGTGATCGACGACGCCCTCGCCCTCGAGGGCGTGGACCGCCTCGGGCTCGACGAGCTCGACCGCGCCTACCTGCGCACCATCGCCGGCGTCTACGCCTGCGGGCCCGTAGGCCTCGAAGCGGTGGCCGCCACCATGAACGAGGACGCAGGCACGCTCGAGGACGTCGTCGAGCCCTTCCTGCTCCAGACCGGCTTCCTGGCGCGCACGCGCCGCGGGCGCGCGCTCACCAGGGCCGGTTGCGACCACCTGGGCGTGCCCTTCAAGCCCGCCGACGACCGCACCGATGGTCTGTTCGCCTGAAGCCCGCGACCTACAGCGACGACGCCTTCGCCTTGCCGCCCTTGCCACCCTTCTCGGGCTTCTTCCCCGGGGTGACGGCCTGCATCGCGGCCTCATCCATGTACAGCACGCACTGGCACGACACGCACCGCGTCATGCGACCGCTCGACATCAGCCCGGCCACGTGGTCGACGGGCAGGGCGATCATGCACGCCCCGCAGTGGAACTCCCCTCGCTTGAAGTCGTGCACCTCGACGGGCGCCATCGCGTCCTCGCCCCGCTGCTGCACCAGGCGCGTCAGGATCGCCAGCGCGTCGGCGGGCACCTCCGTCGCCAGCTTCTCGCGCTGGGCTTTCAACTCCGTCAGCCGGTCCCCCACCTCGTCGTGACGCTTGGCCCGGTCGCCCTCGGCCACCTTCTTCACGCTCGCTCGCTCGCCCACCTGCAGGTCCAGCTCCGCGATCTGCTTCTTGAACTCCTCCACCATCGCCAGGGTCTGCAGGGCATCCGTCTCCAGCCGGTCCTTCTCCGCCTTGAACGTGTTGATCTCGGTCAGGAACGCCTTGTATTCCTTGTTCGTCTGCGCGTTGTTCATCTGCTCGCGGATCGTCCCGATCTTCGCGTCCAGACGCTTCGTCTCACCCTCGGAATCGGCGGCCTTGACCTGCGCTTGCTTGAGCTGCACCTGCAACTGCTGGCGCTTGGTTTCCAGGGCGCCCATCTGCTTCACCTGGTCACCCAGGAAGCTCTCGGCGCCCTTGAGGCGGCTCTGCAAGCCGCGGATTTGCTTCTCGACCAGATACACCTGCAGCAGTTTCGCCGTGACGCTCATCACCGCTCCTCGAGGCTCGCCCAATGCTAGGACGCCCGCGCCACGTTTTCAGCACAGCACGCGCAATCCCCAATACGCCAGCGGCGCCACCAGCGTCGGAGAGTCGATCACGTCCAGGATTCCTCCAAACCCCGGCAGGTAGGCCCCAGAGTCCTTCAACCCCGCATCCCGCTTGAACAGCGACACCGCCAGGTCCCCGGCCTGCCCCACCACGCCAAACACGCTCCCCACCACCAGCCCCCAGGCCAGGTTCGGGAAGCGCTGCACCTCGTAGCGGTCCAGCAGCCACATGCCCCCCACCGCCGCCACGCACGCCAGAACGATCCCGCCCCCCAGGCCCTCCCAGGTCTTCCCGGGGCTGAGCCAGGGGATCAGCTTGTGACGCCCCAGGGCAGTGCCCGTGAAGTACGCCCCGATGTCGCACGCCTTGATCACCAGCAGCACCCACAGCAGCACCCACGCCGAGTGCTCACGCCGGATCGCCAGGAAAAACCCGAACATGAGCCCCAGGTACACGTACGCCAGCAGCACCCCTCCCGCCGCCGACACCACCCCCTTGACGTTCCGCCCGCGCGAGTAGTACACCAGGGCGGCCGTCAGCACGAGCGCGGCCGAGGTCGACACGATCGCCACCGCGTCCAGGGCCCGCTCTCGCTCGGGGATCAGGCACGAGACCATCAGCCCGACGATCGCCGCCCCGGACAGGATGCGCTTCGACGCGATCACCCCCTTGTCGCCCAGGATGCCCGCCAGCTCCCGAGCCGCCAGGATCCCCACCCCCGACGCCAGGAAGAACAGCACGAACCCGCGCGGTACGTGGTCCCAGCCCAGCACCCGCCCGCCCCCGGGGAACCCACGCCCCGCCACGCCCTCGTCCAAGGCGAGCAGCCCGACGAGGGCGGCGATCAGCACCGGGCCCAGCATCAGTCGCTTTCCCATCGGCTCAGGCCCCCGGCCCGCGGGTGTCCAGCCCGCCGAAACGCCGGGAACGCGCCGCAAAGGCGCGCACGGCGGCGTACAGACTCTCGTTCCCGAAGTCGGGCCACAGCGTGTCGGTCACGTACAGCTCCGCGTAGCTGATCTGCCACAGCAGGTAGTTGCTCACGCGCATCTCCCCCGCCGTGCGCACCAGCAGGTCGGGATCGGGCAGCCCCGACGTGTACAGCCGCCGCCCGAAGGCCTCCTCGTCGATGGCCTCGGGGTCGAGCACCCCGGCCCTGGCGTCGCGCGCCAAGGCCCGCGCCGCGTCCACGATCTCCGCGCGCGATCCATAGTTCAGGGCCAGGCAGAGCGTGCAGCCCGCACAGTGGCTCGTCGCGCCCTCGGTCTCCTCGATCGCCCGCACCACCCGCTCGGGCAGCCCCTCGCGCCGCCCGACCACCCGGAAGCGAACGCCCTCGCGCCGCAGCTCCTCCCTCTCCTTGTCCAGGTAGAGCACGCACAGCTCCATCAGCGCGTCGATCTCCGCCTTGGGCCGCTTCCAGTTCTCCAGCGAGAACGAGTACAGCGTCACGCACTCCACCCCCAGACGCCCGCACTCCCGCGCCACCGCCCGGGCCGCCACCGCGCCCGCCCTGTGCCCCAGCACCCGGGGCATCCCCTGCCGCGCCGCCCAGCGACCGTTCCCGTCCATGATGAACGCGATGTGCCGCGGGATCCGGTCCGGGTGCACGTCCGGAAGACGCGACAGCGGATCGGCGCCGTCGTATCGGCGCTTCAGCCGCGCGGCGGCCTCCAGCGCGCCCGGGTCGGCGCGGAAGTCCGCGGGGGCCGTTGTTGCCGCTCGCTCCATCGCCACCGGGACTCCTTACGCCCCGTCGCGCGGGATGGTCTGCTCGCGATCGGGCCCCACGCTCACCAGCCCCACGCGCACGCCCACCTTTTCCTCCACGAATTCCAGGTACTTCCGGGCCGGCCCCGGCAGGTCCCCCCACCTCCGCACGCCCCCGATCTCCTGCTCAAAGCCCGCCAGCGCGGTCCACACCGGCTCCACCAGCCGCAGGTCCTCCCCGTCGGGCGGGAACTGGTCGGTCTGTCCCCCGGGCGACCGATACGCCGTGCACACCCGAACCTCCGCCAGCCCGGCAAGCACGTCGAACAGCGTGACCGCCAGGCTCGTGACCCCGTTGATCATCGCCGCGTACCGCACCGCGACCAGGTCCAGCCAGCCCACGCGGCGCGGGCGCCCCGTGGTCGTGCCGAACTCCCGCCCGCGCTGGCGGATCCGGTCCCCCGTGGCATCCTTGAGCTCCGTCGGCATCGGCCCCGTTCCCACCCGCGTCGAGTACGCCTTCATCACCCCGATCACCTCGCCCAGGGCCGTGCCCGGCACGCCCGCGCCCGAGCCGATCCCCGCCACCCCCGTGCTCGACGACGTGACGAACGGGTACGTCCCGTGGTCCACGTCCAGCAGCACCCCGTTGGCCCCCTCGAAGAGCACCCGCCTGCCCGAACGCAACAGGTCGTGCAGCAGGAACGTCGTGTCCCGGACCATCGGGCCAAGGCGTTCGCCCGCCCGCAGCGCGCCCGCCAGCAGGGCCTCGACATCGAGCCGCTGCTCCCTCCCCGCCAGGGCCCCCAGCATCGGGCCCTTGATCGCGCAGGCCATGGCGATCTTCTGACGCAGGGACTCGGGCCGGATCAGGTCGCCCACCCGGATCGCCGCCGATCGCTGGATCTTGTCGGCGTACGCCGGCCCGATCCCGCGCCGCGTCGTCCCGATCTCCGAGACCGCGCCCCCGACGTTCGACGCCTTGAGCAGGTCCTCCCGCAGCGCGTCCTCGGCTTTGTGGTAGCCCATGACCACGTGCGCGCGCGAAGAGACGACCAGCCCGCCCGTCTCCACCCCACGCGCCCGCAGGCCGTCCAATTCCTCGAGCAGCTTGTCCGGGTCCACCACCACCCCGTTGCCCACCACCGCCAGCTTGCCGGGGTGCAGGATCCCCGAGGGAATCAGGTGCAGCGCAAACCGCTCCCCGCGCACCACCACCGAGTGCCCCGCGTTGGCCCCCCCGTTGAAACGCACGACCGCGTCGTGCGTCCCCGCCAGCATGTCCACGATCTTGCCCTTGCCCTCGTCGCCCCACTGGAGCCCGATGACGGCGGTGGCGCTGGGGTTGTTCCTCGTGGCGGTCAAGACGCGTTCCCTGCGGTGCGGGGTTCTGGGACCGGGACCATATCCTCCGACGGGCCGCCCGGCCTCCATCTCCGATAACGCGCCGCGCCCTTCACATCGGAGCCCACGGTCAAGAAGCGCCCCCGGCACGCCGATAGGCAGCCGGGATTGTCTTGCGTGGAGGCGATGGAAAAGCCCGTTCGAATCATGTGCCCGAATCTGGCCTGCCGAAAGGTCCTGGCCGTCCCCCAGACCGCGCGCGGCAAGACCGTCCGCTGTCGCTCGTGCGGGACCGCGATCCGCGTCCCCCAGGCGAACCTGTCGGCCCCCCGTGGCGGGCCCACCAAGCCCTGAGGCTCCTAGAGCTTGGGCGCGTCTTTCTCGTCCAGAAAATCAAAGTCGGTCACGCTGCTGTCGTCGGGGTCGCCCAGCAGCGAACCCTTGCCCGGGCTTGGGCCGCCCACCGCCTTGGCGCTCTGCGCGGGCCGGGGCGGGGCGGGCGCGGAAGGGAGCGCGACCATCCCGTCCTCCAGCGCGTCCTCCGAGTCGATCGCCTCCGGCTTGCCGTCCACGCGAACCACGAACACGAACCGCCCCACGTTCAGCAGGTCGTTGGGCGCCAGCTCCGTCTGGCTGATCCGCCGCCGGTTCACGTACGTCCCGTTGCTCGAGCCCAGGTCGCGCACGCTCACCCGCCCGTCGGCAACCGCCAGCTCGCAGTGCTGGCGCGAGACGCTCCCATCGGGGATCCGGATCCCGCAGTCCGTGTGACGCCCGATCAGCGTCCGCGGATGCTTGAGCTCCACCTCCACCTGCTTCCCGTCGTGCTTGATGAGGACCAGCGAAACGCCCATGGCGGCTACCCTTTCGCCGGCGCGGGGGTCACCCGCCCCGAGAGCCTTCGTCCACCCGCCGACGGACCCCAAGGCCACGCCGGCGCCCCTGTGCCGCTCCCCGACCCCGTTCGCGGGGCCAACAAACGTCCCCCGAATACTACGTGAACCAGCGTACCGACATCCCCCTCGCCAATCAAATCGCCGCCGCGCCGCCAGGGCGCTCCGCCCGCGAGTTCCTGGCCCGGATTTCCCCGAGCGGCCCCGTCCGCTCCCTCTACGTCCACGTCCCGTTCTGCTTCCATAAGTGCCACTACTGCGATTTCTACTCCATCGTTGATACGCGGGACCGCCAGGCGGCGTTCGTCGATCGTCTGGTCCGCGAGCTGCACGCCCTGGCCCCCCTGGCCGCCGGCGCCCCGCTCGACACCATCTTCGTCGGCGGCGGGACCCCCACCCTCCTCAGCCCCACCCTCTGGGAGCGCCTCTTGCGCGAGCTGGCCGGGGCCTTCGACCTCTCGGGCGCCCACTCGGGCGCTTGCGAGTTCACCGTCGAGACCAACCCCGAGACCCTGACGCCCGACCTGGCCGGCGTGCTCGGGGCCGGGGGCGTCAACCGCGTGTCGATGGGCGCCCAGTCCTTCGACCCGCGCCACCTCAAGACCCTCGAGCGCTGGCACGACCCCCAGAGCGTCCCGCGCGCGCTCGAATGCGCCCGCGCCGCCGCCATCGCACGCACCTCCCTCGATCTCATCTTCGCCATCCCGGGCCAGACGCTGGACGACTGGGCCCAGGACCTCGCACGCGCCCTCGCCCTGGGCACCGACCACCTCTCCTGCTACAACCTCACCTACGAGCCCCACACCGCCATGACCGCCCGCCTCAAGCGCGGCGAATTCCCGCCCCCCGACGAGGACCTCGAGGTCGAGATGTACCACCTCACCCTCGCCACCCTCCGCGCCGCGGGTCTGCACCGCTACGAGGTCAGCAACTTCGCGCGCCGGGGGCAGGAGTGCCGGCACAACCTGGCCTACTGGCGCCAGCACGACTGGGTGGCGGCCGGGCCCAGCGCCAGCGGGCACGTGGGCGGGCACCGCTGGAAGAACACCCCGCGCCTCGACGATTACCTGCGCACCGACGACGCGGGCTTCGCGCCCATCGTGGACCACGAACCCCCCGACCCCGCCAGGGCCCTGCGCGAACGCATCATGACCGGCCTGCGCCTGCGCGAGGGCCTCGACCTCCCCGACGTGCTCGCCCGCGCCGAGGCGTGCTCGCTCCCCGGCGCTCCGCCCAGCGCGGCCCTGCGCCGCGCGGCCCAACGCCTCGGCGCCCAGGGCTGGCTGGTCGAGGAGAACGATCGCTGGCGCCTCACCGACGCCGGGATGCTCTTTGCCGATCGGGCCGCCGCCGACCTGATGGCGTGCGTCGATTGAGCGTGGTTGGCGACGAAGCCAAAGAAAACGGCCCCGCGTCTGGGGCGGGGCCGGGTGACGGTGCGTTGGTTGGGCCGTTCACCAGGTGATCTGGCTCGGGTTGGTCGGGAACGTCCACGTCGGGCTGTCCGCGACGTTGGACCACTGCAACATGTCGCGGAGTTGCTCAAGGCCCTGCATCGCCACGCTCCCGTCGAAACGGACGGTCACGGCCTTGTTGTCGTAGCGCATGTCCAACATGCCCCACGTGCTGGGCGCCAGCCGGGAATCGAACTTGTTGGAGGGGTTCCATCCGCCGCCCAGCGTGTAGGGCTGGGCCCGTCCGCCGCGCGCCATCGGATGCCGCGTCGGCGGGGCGATGAGCCAATAGCCCGGGACCCGCGTCGGCCCGTCGGGCCAGTCGGCGCCGTACGTGAAGAACGCGCCGCTGGTCTTGACGTCCTGCCCGCGCGAAGAACCCAGGACCAGCAGCTTGGAAGGCATGCGCACGTCCGCCGCCCGACTGACGTAGAAGTTCCCGCCCGAGGCCCTCGGGTTCCCCCGCGGCTCGGGATCACCCCAGCCGCCCGGGCCTCCGGTGTTCCCCTGCCCGCGGAACGCGCCGAACGAATACGCACCACCCACGTACACCCCGTTCATGCCCAGGCCCATGTTCCAACCGTACGCCGCGGGCGCCGAAGTCGGGTCCGAGTTGGGCGGCGCACCACCAGGCCCGGTGGTCGGACGCGCCAGGAACGACTTCATCGTCGGCTTGTCGAGCTGCATGCCCTCGAACGTGAACTGGCCCCAGGTCATGAAGTAAAGACCCCAGGCCTTGGTGATCGAGCCTTCGAGTTCCTGCTGCGGTTGGAACGGATTCTGCGGATAGATGCTGAAGTAGGTGACCGGAAGGTGGTTCCACGCCCAATGGCACCCCGCCGGCATCACCTTGTCACGCGACTCGCTGTAGTACGCCGAGAGGGCCGTCATCATCTGGCGGCCGACCGCCTGTTCCTTGATGGACTTGGCCGTCAGCTTGGCCTTGCCCAACCCGGGAAGCATGATGCTGATCAGAAGCGCGATGATGGCGATCACCACCAAGAGTTCGATCAGCGTGAACCCCCGGAAACCCCGGAAACCCCAGCGCGCGTTGCCCTGTCCGTTCCTCATGTCGCGACTCCCCTTGTCAGACCGCTCCAACCGACCCCGTCAGCGGCCCATAAACACCCCACGGCGGCGATTGCCACCTTCGACCGTGCACCCACTGGCACCGGAATGATACCAGAATCCGGGCCGCGCACCAAGGTCAATCCGAACCAGATCCGCCTGAATAGGGAATCGAGGCCGGGAAACGGGGTCGCTGGCCAGGGCGTCCCCGGGCGGTTATCGCCGGGGTACGAAGTTCCAGTCCGGACGGTCGGCGAAGTTCGACCACTTGCGCATGTCGCGCAGCTCTTCCAGTGACTGCATCGCGACGTGCCCGTCCCACATGGCGGTGGTCGCCTTCTTCTGGTGACGCAACTGCAGGTTGCCCCAGGTCGAGGGCACGCGGCGTTCGTCGTAGCTGTTCGAGGCGTTCCAGCCCGCGCCCAGGGCCGACGAGAACAGGCCCGACGGACTGGGCCTGGGCGCCCGCACGAGCCAATACCCGGGGACGAGGTGGGCCATGTCGTCGGGGTTGCCCGCGCCCCAGCCCCACCAGGAGTTGTACTTGACGTCGCCCCCGCGGGAGGAGGCGAAGATGAGGAGTTGCTGGGCGTTGGTGACGCGAGAGGCGTTGCGGACGTAGAAGACGCCGTTGTTGGCCGCGGGATTCGACCCGTCATAGCCCCATTGGTCGCGCCCCTGGAGCCCGCCCTGGTTGAAGGCGCCGCCGACGAAGACCCCGTTGTACCCGAAGGAGGGGTGGAAGGCGAGGGCGGACTGGAAGGCGTCGGGCCCGGGCTCGTTGATCCCCGAGGCCGATCCTCGCGGGCGCTTGAAGAACTCGCGGTAGGTGGCCTTGTCGAGCATGACCTGGTCGAGCGGGTAGTCCATGTTCGCAAAGAAGTGCATCGTCCAGACCTTGCACACCGCGCCCTCGAGCCGAGCGCCGGGGTTGCAGGGGTCGGGCGTGGCCATGCCGCGCAGCGTGCTCGTGGATCCGTGGGCCCATTCCCACGTGGGCGCGCCGGGGACGAAGTTGTCCTTCGAGTTGGTCACATAGGTGGCGTACGCGGTGATCTGCTGCTTGGCCGCCGCTTCTTCCTTGAGCATCAGACCGATCTGCTTGGCCTTGCCCAGGCCCGGGAGCATGATGCTGATCAGCAGGGCGATGATCGCGATGACCACCAGCAACTCGATGAGCGTGAAGGCCCGGCGCGGAACGAGGCGATCGGTCATGGCGCAATCTCCGAGGCGAACCACGAGGCGCGAGCGGCGGGCGAGTGCCCGGTCAGAAGCCAACAGCCTACCCGATCGACCGAGAACCGCAAGGAGCTTCCGAAAACCGGTGATTGCGGACCCTGCCATGCCTAAACACGCCCCTCGAGCGGCGTCACCTCGTCCGCTCCACCACGGCGTCCGCCATCAGCGACAGCACTCGCCCGGCCGGGCGGCTCACCACTTCACCGACACGCAACTCCTGTTTCGACCGCTCCACCAGCCCGCGCGCCACGCCGGCGGCGTGCTCGGTCGAGCCCGTCGAGGCCAGGGCCTCGAGCAGCTCCCGGCTCGCCGCCGGTTCGCGCCCCCTTCCCGCCCGCTCCAGCAGCAGCAGCGTCGCCGCCCGACGCGCCGGGGAGGCGTTGGCGAGGTGGTGGATGATCGGGAGCGTGAGCTTGCCCTTCTCCGCGTCCTTGTGCACGCTCTTGCCCACGCTGCGCTCCGAGCCGGTCAGGTCGAGCAGGTCGTCCTGGATCTGGAACGCCGCACCCAGGCGGCGCCCGAAGCGCGAGAGCGCGGCGACGGTCTCCTCGGGCGCGCCGGCGAGCATGGCCCCCAGCTCGCAGCTGGTGGCGATCAGCTCCGCGGTCTTGCGCTCGATGATCTCGAAGTACGTGGGCTCGTCGAGGGAGAAGTCGGCGCGGTGGTGCAGCTGGAGGAGCTCGCCCGAGCAGGTGACCATGCTGGCGCGCCCGACCGCCAGGGCCGCCGATTGCGCCGCCGCCGCCGGGGCAATCTGGCAGCAGAGGTGGTAGGCCGAGGCGAGGAGGTAGTCGCCGAGGATGACGGCGGACTCGTTGCCTCGCAGGCGATTGATGGTGGCGCCGGCGCGGCGCAGGTCGGCCTCGTCGAGGACGTCGTCATGAACGAGCGTGGCCATGTGGACCATCTCGCAGACGCCGGCGGCCAGGACGTGGGCCTCGCCCAGGTCGCGCGGGGCCGTTCGCTGCGAGACCGGGGGCAGGTCGCTGTCGAGCTGCTCATCGAATCGTCGCGCGACGCGATCGAGGTGCGCGCCCACGCACTCGCCCACGGGCGCCAGGTCGGGAGGGAGATCGAGAACGCCTTGCATTCGGGGATTCCGGGAACGGGCCAAGGCTAGGCGTCAGCGCGCCGCGACGATGTACGCGATGAACGAGGCGCAGTCCTCGCCGAACTTCTGCGGGCGAAAAACCCCGTCGCCCGCCCCGCCGGGCGTCGTGCCTTCCCAGTAGACGGTGGAGGACGCGAAGCCGGCGTCGCCCAGGCAGTCGCGGACTTCGGGGATGGACCACAGACGCCACTGGTAGGTGAACGCCCGCCTCATCATGGGCCCGCGCTTGAAGTCGAAGTGGATGTGGCACGTGACGCGGTGGTCGATGGAGTTGTAGCGGGACTGCTCCCAGACGTACGTGAACCCGCGGCAGCGCCGGCGCTCGGTGTGGAGCTTGTGGGCCTCATACCCCCCCACGATGTCGAGGAAGAAGAGCCCGTCGCCGACCAGCGACTCGCGCACGCTCCGGAAGTACTCCACCAGGTCGGCACGCGCGTGGAAGATCCAGTAGGAGAAGTTCATCGCCAGGACCGCGTCCGCGCCCCGCCCGCGAGGGCCGGGGCTGAGCACGTTGCGCTCCAGCAGCGTCACGCGCCGACGCTGGCCCGGCGACAGCGGCGCCACGTTGTGCTCGCGCGCCCAGGCCAGCGTGGGCCCGTGCAGGTCCACCCCCACCGCGACGTTCTCCTCTCGGCGCTTGACCCACTCGCAGCTCGTGTACGCCGTGCCGCAGAAGTCCTCGCGCAGCACGCGCGCACGCCGCCCACGGACGCGACCAAACACCCGCTCGACGAAGTCGAGCTCGGACTCGGGGCACTGCACGGCGTCCTGATACAGCAGGTGCTTGTCCGCCCTGGCGGCGGTGAGGAGCGGGCGTTTCTTGCGCCGACCTGCCCGGCGCGGCGGGGGTTTCTTGGGCATAGGTCGGAAGTATCCGCACGCCGAGGGCGCCGGGGCGGGCCCGGCCCGCGTTTGGCGGGCGGCCCTCAGCGCCGGGCGTGAATGGTTCGATAAGCAAGGCACGCCCAGGGGGCGTGAAACCTAGAATCACCCCCGCCCAGAGCAGGATTGACGCCGGCAAGCACCGGCACGGAGGTCAAGGCAATGCGTCTCACGATGGTCGGCACGGGATACGTCGGTCTGGTCACCGGGGTCTGCTTCAGCAACACCGGCAACGACGTGATCTGCCTCGACGTGGACCCCAGGAAGATCGAGAAGCTCAACCGGGGCGAGTGCCCGATCTACGAGCCGGGCCTCACCGAGCTTATGGAAAAGAACCACAAGGCCGGACGGCTCGCCTACACCCTCGACAAGAAGCTGGCCTACACCAACGCGGAGATGGTGTTCATCTGCGTGGGCACGCCCACCGGCGAGCTCGGGCAGACCGACCTCAAGTACGTCTTTGCGGCCGCGGACGACATCGCCGACGTCCTCAAGGCCCTGGGCCCGTCCCAGAAGCCCAAGGTGATCGTCATGAAGAGCACGGTGCCGGTGGGCACGACGCTCGCCGTGAGGAACCGCATCCGCGAGCGCGTGGGCCCGGGCATCCCCTTCAAGGTCGCCGACAACCCCGAGTTCCTCAAGGAAGGCGACGCGATCAACGATTTCAACAAGCCCGACCGCGTCGTCGTGGGCGTGGAGGACGAGGCCACCGGCGAGGCCTTCAAGCACCTGTACGACCCCTTCGTCCGCCAGGGACACCCGATCTTCCTGATGGACGTCCTCTCCGCGGAGATGGTCAAGTACGCCTCCAACAACTTCCTCGCCACCAAGATCTCCTTCATCAACGAGATGGCCAACCTCTGCGAGGCCTACGGCGCCGACATCCAGAAGGTCCGCGAGGGCATGTGCTCCGACAAACGCATCGGAAACCAGTTCCTCTACCCCGGCCTGGGCTACGGCGGGTCCTGCTTCCCCAAGGACACCCTCGCCTGCATCATGATGGGCGACAAATCCGGCATGGAGGCCACGCTCTCCAAGAGCGTCCACGCCGTCAACCAGAAGCAGCGCGACCGCTTCTTCGACAAGGTCGTCGCCCACTTCGGCGGCAAGACCGGAATCGGCGGCGGGCCCGCCGGGCTCCAGGGCAAGAAGATCGCCTTCTGGGGAATCGCCTTCAAGCCCCGCACCGACGACATCCGCGAGGCCCCGGCCCTCACCCTCATGCGCAAGGCCGCCGGCTACGGAGCTTCCTGCGTCGCCTTCGACCCCGTCGCCAACGACAACGCCCGCGCCGAGCTCGGCCCCGCGGCCAGGATCGTGGACGACATGTACGAGGCGCTCCAGGGCGCCGATGCCCTGATCATCTCGACCGACTGGGACGAGTTCAAGAGCCCGGACTTCGCCAAGGTCAAGGGCCTGATGAAATCGCCCGTCGTCTTCGACGGACGCAACCTGTACCGCCTGAGCGACATGAAGGACGCCGGGTTTGCGTACTACAGCGTCGGGCGCGCGCCGGTGAATCCCCGCTAGCCCACCCCTCCGGCATCGCCCCCGCCCCGCGGCGGGAGTTTTCGTGGCGCCGACCTCCTGGCGTACCGTCCATCGCCCCGGCACGCCCAGGCCCGGCGCGGTTTGTCGCACGGACACCCCCCCTCGCCAAAGCACGTTGGGGAAGACCCCCGGAGGTACGCCATGTTCGAGGAAATGCGCCAGATGTTCGCCGACCCGCACGCCCGCCACGCGATCCTGGTCCACATGCCCATCGTGCTGGGCTCGCTCGCGTTCCTGCCCATCGCGGCCGCGCTGATCCTGCGGCTCCGGCACAAGGCGCTGCTCGCGGTGGCGCTCGCGATGCTCGTGCTGGCCTCGGGCGGGGCCGCCATCGCCGCCGAGGCGGGCGAGGAGGCGTCGGAGCACCTCGATTGGGAATCGGGCGGGCTGTCGAAGGCCGACGAGACCGCGATCAAGCGCCACGAGGAGCTGGGCGAGGGCGGGTGGATCTGGCCGCTGATCCCGGCCGGGCTGCTGGGTTTGGCCCTGCTCGCCAGGGCCAAGGGGCTCCAGGCGGGCGCGGCATCGCTCGCCTTGTTGGGCTCGTTGGGCGTGGGCGGCTGGGTGGCGCTGACGGCCCACCGCGGGGGTCAACTGGTGTACATGCACGGGGTCGGCGTGCCCGCGCCGGGCCGCGGCAGCCCGGTCAACGTCCTTCCCCCGGACGCCAAGGGGCTGCCCACGGGAACGTCGCGCACCCGCGACGACGACTGAACCGCGCACGAAAACGCCCCGCGGACGCGGGGCGGGCTGGAATCCTGTGAGGCCTGGCGCGCCCTACCGCTGCGCGATGGGCGCGTAGTGCTGACCGTGGGGCCCGACGTACTCGGCCGTGGGGCGGAACAGGCGGTTGTCGCTGAGCTGCTCGATGACGTGCCCGGCCCAGCCGCTGATGCGGGAGAGGGCGAACATCGGGGTGAAGAGGTCGAGCTGCAGCCCGATGCAGTGGTACGTCGTCGCGGAGTAGAAATCGACGTTGGGGTAGATGCCCTTGGCGGCCTTCTCGCGGAGCATGACCTCCTCGATGTGCCGGCTCTTCTCATACAGCGACTCGTTGTCGGTGTCGTGGGCGAGCTGCTTGGCCAGGGTCTTGAGGTAGCTGGCCCGGGGGTCGTAGGCCTTGTAGACGCGATGCCCGAAGCCCGCGATCTTCCCCTTGTTCGCGAGCTTGTCCTGGATGAACTTCTCGGCCGCGTCCACGCTGGGGATCTGCCCGAGCATCTTCATCACGTCCTCATTGGCCCCGCCGTGCAGCGGGCCGCGCAGCGAGCCGACGGCGGCCGTGAGGGCCGAGTACATGTCGCTCTGCGTGCTGGCGACGACGCGCGCGGTGAAGGTGGAGTTGTTCAGCCCATGGTCGGCGTGCAGGATCATGCAGGTGTCGAACGCCCGCTCCATCGTGGGCGTCGGCTCCTTGCCATTGAGCATGTACAGGAAGTTGGCCGCGAAGGAGAGGTTCTTGTTGGGCTTGACCGGCGCCAGCCCGCGCCGATACCGGTCGAACGCCGCCACGATCGCCGGCGCCTGGGCCAGCACGTTCAGCGCCTTGATGCACAACGCCGGGATCTCGATCGAGTTCGGTTCCTTGTCGTACATCGCCAGGGCCGAGACGGCGGTGCGCAACATGTGCATCGGCTGGGCCGTCTTCGGCATCGCGGTGATGACCTGCTCGAACCCCGGCGGCAGCTCGTAGCGCGAGCGAAGGTCCTTGCAGAACGCGTCCAGCTCGCCCTTGTTGGGCAGGCGGCAGTTCCACAGCAGGAACGTCGTCTCCTCGAACGAGCTGTTCCGCGCCAGGTCGTCGATGGCATAGCCCACGTACTCGAGGATCCCCTTCTCCCCGTCGATGTAGGACATCTACGTGTCGGCCGCGACGACGCCTTCCAGGCCCTTCGAATATGTCATTGTGGTCATGGTCCTTCTCACAGCATGGGTGTCGCGCGGGGCCGGACGCGTGCGCACGCGCCGGAACGAGCGGGCCACCTCCCCGGTGATCGGCTCGACGGGCTCGCGACTCCTCGGCGTCTCGCGCAACTGCCGCAGGATTCCGCGGCCCACGAAACCGCCCCCGTTCCAGGTCGGTTAGCGTCCACACTATAGAGACCGGCAGGGGTGGATCAACCCGAAACCGGCCCCGCGTATTCCCCCTTGGCGCTCGTACCATCCCCCGATTGATCCCGCTGGGCACAGAACGACCCCTCCGACGAACCCCGGTGGTCACACTGGGGCTCATCGGGCTCAATGCCGCCGTGTTTGCCGCGATGGTCTCCGCCGGGATCGCCTCGGGGCGCCCACTCGCCGAGGGCGCGGAGGAACTCGTGGCCAAGGTCTGGTGGCAGGGGTGGGACGCCCACGCCCCGTGGCGGATCCTGGCCTACGCCTTCGCCCACGCACCCGATAACTGGATGCACATCCTGGGGAACATGCTCTTCCTCTGGGTGTTCGGCCCGGGCGTCGAGGATCGCCTGGGGCGAGTCGGATTCCTCGCCCTGTACTTCGCGGGCGCGGCGGCCTCCGCCCTCGGACACTCGCTCTGGAGCCCGGCTCCGCTGATCGGCGCCTCGGGCGCCATCGCGACCATCACCGGCGCCTTCATGGTGCTCTTCCCCAAGGCCCACGTGCGCGTCCTGCTCTTCTTCCTGTTCGTCGGGATCTACAACTTCCCCGCCCTCGGCTTCGTGGCCTTCGCCATCGCACGCGACCTCTTCTCCCTCGGCATGCCCAGCAACGTCTCCAACGCGGCCCACCTCACGGGCTACGGCGTCGGGATCGTCGCCAGCTTCACCCTGCTCGCCACCGGGGCCCTCCCGCGCGAGCCCTACGACCTGTTCTCGATCTTCAAGCACAAGCAGCGCCTCCGCGAGTTCCGCGCTGCCGCGGACCTCAACCGCCAGCGCGAGGCGCGGGTGCGCAACGGGCCCGCACCCGGCGCCCCCACCCAGGCGCAGCAGGACGCCGCCATGACCGCGCGCGCCGACGTGTCCTCGCGCCTGGCCCGCGGGGACCTCGACGGCGCCGCCCGGGCCTACCGCGCCCTGCACGAGCAGCACCCCAACGCCGGGCAGGCGTTGGTCCTCTCACGCCAGAGCCAGTTGTCGGTCACGAACCAGTGCTTCAAGCTGGGCGACCATGCCACGGCGCTCAAGGGCTACCGGCTCTTCGCGGCGATCTACCCCCGAGAGCCCGACGTCCCCCACGTGCGCCTGATGATCGGGCTGATCCTGGCTCGCTACGCCAAGGACGCGCCCGCCGCCCGCGAAGCGCTCGAGTCGGTGCTGCCGCTGCTGCACGACGCCGAAGAGCAGGCCCTGGCGCGCCAGGTGCTCGGTGAGCTGGCGCAGGGCGCGATCGGGGGTGGGGCGTGAGGCGAGGGACGCGGACTCGGGTTCAGGTGCGCGGCGTGCGGACGGAGGAGGAGGCCCGCGCCGCCGTCGACGCCGGCGCCGACGCCGTCGCCTTCGTGTTCGATCCCCAGGCGGCGGACCACGTCGCGCCCGACGAGGCCTACGCGATCATGGCGACGCTCCCGCCCTACGTCGCCAGCGTGGGCGTTTTCCGCGACCCGACCCTCGACGAGTTCTCCCAGATCGAGCAAACCTGCCCGACCTCGCTCACCCAGTTCGAGGGCGCCGAGGCGGAGAAGCTGGTGCGCCAGTGCGGGCCGGGACTGATCCGCGGCGTGGCCTATGACCCGGGCACCATCGTCCAGGACCTCGTCGCCTGGGACGCGATGGACGAGGTGGACGCGATCCTGGTGGACGTGGGCGGCGCGGCCTTGCCCCCCGGGCTCCCCGAGGCCCTCGACCGCATCGACAAGCCCATCATCCTCGCCGCTGCGTTCACGCCCGAGACCCTGGGCCGCGCGGTGCGCACGCTGCGGCCGTACGGAGTGCAACTGGCCTTCGGCGATGGGCCAACGCTCGGCGCCCTCTTCCGCGCCGTGCGCGACGGGGACCACCAGGCCTGAGCCCGCTCCGGGCCCCCTAGGCCAGCAGCTCCACGAGGGCCACCTCGGCCTGCGCCAGGGTCATCGCGTCGGTGTCGAGGCGGAGCGTGGCCAGTTCGCAATACAACGCGTCGCGTTGATGGAACACGACCTCGACCTCGTCCACGACCCCCGCGCCGGTAAGGCTCGGGCGCTGGTCCAGGTTCGTGCCTGCCAGGCGCGCCCGCAGCGTCGCCGGCGTGGCACGCAAGTACACCAGCTCGATCCGCCTGGCGTCGGCGTGCCGGCGCAGCAGCTCACCGACGCCGGGCGCGGTCGGGGTTCCGCCGCCGAGAGCGATCACGCCCGCGAGCGCCCCGCCCCCGGCGGGCGACCCGGCTGGCGGGGGCTCGAGCAACTGCCGCAGGGCGCCCGCCTCGGCAGCGCGGAACGCCGACGGGCCGTGCATCGACCAGACCTCGGGAACATCAACGCATCCGAGCATGGCGGCGGCGATCTCGTCGAGGTCGACGAACGTCCTTCCCAGGCGTGCCGCCAGGGCCTGACCCAGGGTGGTCTTGCCGCTGGCGCGGAGGCCCATGAGGACGATGTGGGGCGCTGGGGTCACGCGCCGGGAGGATAGGAAACGAGCGACCCCTCGCGCGGGCGAGGGGTCGCCATGGGAATGCAGGCTTGGCCACCGGGCTCAGGCCCGGGACTGGTACGACCCGTCGGACGTCGCGATCCGCAAGGTCTCGCCGACGTTGATGAAATCGGGGACCTTGGTCTTGAGCCCCGTCTCCATGGTGGCGTCCTTCATCACGTTGGTCGCGGTGGCGTTGCGCACGCCCGGGTCGCAGTCCTTGACGGCCAGCTCGACGCTGGGCGGGAGTTCGATCGAGATCGGATTGCCGTCGTGGCACAGGACGACGCCCTGGGTGTTGGGCTTGAGGTAGAGCAGCGCGTCGCCCAGGATGTCCTTGTGCACGACCATCTGGTCGTACGTCTCGGTGTCCATGAACGTGGCGCCGGTGTTGTCGGAGTACAGGTACTCCATGGGGCGACGATCAAGGTCCACCACCTCGAGGTCATCGCCCGAGCCCAGACGCCGCTCGATGCTCTTGCCCGAGAGGATCTCCTTGAACTTGATCTGGATGAACGCCCGGAGGTTTCCGGGGGTGCGATGCTCGACCTGGGTGAGGATCGCCAGCTTGCCGTCGATCTTGATGCCGTAACCGGGGCGGAGTTCGGTCGCCTTCATCGCCAGGCCTCTCGAATGCTGAACAACCCCCAAACAGACCGGACGCCCGGGCCGATGAGGGGCCGATCATAGGCTTGGCGACCGCGCGCCGTGGGGACTCAACCGAACGCTCGAGGCATGGCACCTCGGCGCTCCTCGTTCGGTGCGCGTGCGGTCAAGACCCGCCGACTTCACACGGTGGAAACGAGTTCCTATACTGCCCCGTCGCCCGCTGGATCGGCGGTCGGCACGTCGGGCGGGACTTTCCCGCACGGTGGTGGAACCAAGTCACCTGCGCGGCATTCGTGCCCGCGCCCTTCGAAGCGCCCTTGTGCTGGACGATGCCGCTCCCGAGCGTTTCGGGAGCGGCGAACGATCCTCGCCCCGCCGGTGTCGCTGCAGGACTCGAACCATGGCCAACACACTGGTACAGGATCTGATCGAGGCGGGCATCCACTTTGGACAGCGCTCCGCCGGCTGGAACCCCAAGATGGCCCCGTTCATCTACGGGAAGCGCAACGGGATCCACATCATCGACATCAAGGAGACGATCAAGGGCCTGCTGCTGGCGAAGAAGTACATCGCCAAGACGGTGGCCGAGGGCAAGGACGTCTGCTTCGTGGGAACCAAGCGCCAGGCCAAGAACGTGCTCGAGGCCCGCGTGCCCGACGTGAAGATGCACACCGTGACGGAGCGCTGGCTGGGCGGGACGCTGACGAACTTCCGCACGATCCGCTCGCGCCTCAAGCGCCTCGACGAGCTCGAGGCCATCGAGAAGAGCGAGAGCTTCGCCAAGTACTCCAAGAAGATGGAGTCCCAGCTCAAGCGCGAGCGCCGCAAGATCTCGCGCAACCTCGAGGGCATCCGGCACATGGAGAAGCTCCCGGGCGTCCTCGTCGTCATCGACGTCCGCCGCGAACTCACCGCCCTCAAGGAGGCCCGCAAGCTGGGCATCCCGACCATCTGCCTCATCGACACCGACGGCGATCCCGAGCTGGCCGATATCCCGATCCCCGGCAACGACGACTCGATGCGCTCGATCGACGTCGTCGTCCGCGAGCTCTGCCTGGCCATCGCCGAGGGCAAGCAGCAGCGCGAGCAGGCCAAGAGCGGGCCCGAGGAGAGCCCCGCGCCGACCGGCGACCAGGCCGCCGCCCCGCGCCGCAGCCGTCGCACTCAGTTCCGCGCCGACGACGCCTCGAGCGCGGGCGAGAAGCCCGGCCCGGTCGCGCCCGCCGGCAGCGCCGCGGGCGCCTGAGCCGCCGCCGCGACGACCACAGCTTCGCACGCACCAGGACCCGGGGTTGATCGCTCCGGGCTCATCCCGGCACCCCCCTCCGACCCACGAAAGCAGCAGACATGGAACTCAACGCCAAAGACGTGATGGCCCTCCGCAACAGGACCGGACTGCCCATGATGGCCTGCAAGGCCGCCCTCCTCGAGGCCAAGGGCGACGCGGAGAAGGCCGAGGAACTGCTGCGCAAGCAGCTCAAGGGCAAGATGGAGACCAAGAGCGATCGCGCCGCGGGCGAGGGGCGCATCGCCATCGCCCTCTCCCGCGAGGCCGGCGCCATCGTGGAGATCAAGGCCGAGACCGACTTCACCGCCAAGAACGAGAAGTTCGTGGCGGCAGCCAAGAAGATCGCCGAGCTCGCCCTCGAGTCCCACGCCGGGGACGTGCCCGCGAACCCCAAGGTCCAGGCCATCATCGACGAGCTGCGGATCTCCACCGGCGAGAACATCTCCTACGCCCGCGGGCACAAGCTCGTCCAGGACCCCGGCTCGGGCGCCTTCGGGCAGTACGTCCACCACGACGGGAAGATCGGCGTGCTCGTCCAGGGCACCGGCTCGATCTCCGACGAGACGCTCCGAGACATCTGCATGCACGTCACCGCCGCCGTCCCCCACCCCAAGGGCGTCTCCGCCAAGGACATCCCCGCCGACGTCGTCGAGAAGGAACGCCGCTTCCGCATCGAGCAGGCCATGGAATCCGGCAAGCCCAAGGAGATCGCCGAGAAGATGGTCGAGGGCGGCATGCGCAAGTTCTTCGAGGAGATCGCCCTCCTCGAGCAGCCCTTCATCAAGGACCCCACCAAGAAGATCAAGGACCTCCTGGGCGCCAAGGCCGGCGTCGTCGCCTTCTTCCGCTGGCAGGTCGGCGAGGCCCGGTAGGGCCCCGGCCACTCCCCGAGTTCCAGGCAACGCCCGCTCCCCGGCGGGCGTTTTTCATTGGCCTCGCCTCCCACTACCGATGCCTTCCCGCAAGGAGACGAACATGACCGCCCAGCCCCTGTCACGCCGCGAGGCCCTCGCCCTCGCTTCCCTCGGCGCCGCTTCCATGCTCACGAATTCCGCCCTGGCCCAGCCCGGAACCGAATCCGGCGCCACCACCGGCAAGGTCCCCCCCAAGACCCCCTCGCCCAGGCTCATGGGATGGGACGACGCGGCGTACGTGGGCGGGCTCAACAAGGCCCTGGGCGAGCTCGCCCGCATCCGCGAGGGACAGGGCGAGCCCGCGCTGATCAAGCACTGGTCGCGCGAGCTGGCCTTCCACGCCGCAGGGCACGCCAACCACTGCCTGTTCTGGCTCATGATGGCCCCGGCCGGCAAGGGGGGCGGGGGCGAGCCCGCCGGAGCCCTCGCCAGCGCCATGGAGCGCGACTTCGGCGGCTTCGAAAAGTTCACCGCCCAGTTCAAGGCCGCCGCGACCCAGGTCGAGGGCGGGGGATGGGCCTGGCTGATGGCCGACCCGTTTTCCAGGCGACTGTTCATCCACCAGAGCGAGAAGCAGCAGGAGATGTACGTGCCCACGTGGCGCCCCGTCCTGGGCCTGGACGTGTGGGAGCACGCGTACTACCTCAAGTACCAGAACCGGCGCAGCGACTACGCCAACGCCTTCATGAACATCGTGAACTGGAGCTTCGCCGGCTCGCTGTACGAGCGCGCGATCGCCTGATCACCCCGCCCGCGGCGCTCATCCCCACCACCGCCTCGACCACATCGCCACGTTGAGCATGGGCCAGGCGAAGCGCCAGCACTCGCGGGCGTTGGCGGTGACGGCGTGCAGGGCGCCGTCGCTGAACAGCCCGCGGGCGAAGGACGAACGGATCAGCTCGCCCGCCCGGTCCCCCATCCAGTCCTGGAACGGGATCGGAAAGCTGGACTTGCGCCGCGACAGCACCTCCGCGGGAAGATCGGCCCCGAACGCACGCCGCAGAACGTCCTTGGTCCGTACCTGCCCCGCGGCGTCGATCAGGAATCGCTCCTCCAGCGGCAGCGACTCCGCCAGCGCGGCCACACGGATGTCCGCCAGCGGTGTCCGCCCCTCGACGCCCTCCAGCATCGTCGCCGTGTCGAGCCGCTGGAGCAGCCCGGGCAGATTGACCCGCCGCAACAGCTTCTGGTGGGCAACCAGGCGATCCGTCCCCAGGCCCAGCGCGGAGAGCTGCTGCCGGTACCACTCGACCAGGGCGTCGTCGGCGTCCCCCGCCCATCGCGAGTCGCGCACCACCGCCGCCTTGGCGCTCGGCGCGATCCACGCCGCGTCGTCCACGGCAAACGCCGCCGGATCCGACCCGGCGGAGCTGAGGTAGCGCTGGGCCGCCAGCAGCGGCGCGTCGTAGCCGGCGAAGACCTCGTCGGCGCCCTCGCCGCTGATGGCGACGACGTTGGCGTCCGCACGCACGCTCCGGGACACCTCGTTGATCGCGACCTCGTTGGGCGTGGAGAGGGGCAGGCCCAGCCGCTCCACCATCTCGCCCCAGCGCTCCGCGAAGAGCTCGCGGGTGACGGGGACCTCGACGTGCCTGGTGCCGAGCCTGCCCGCGACCAGCCGGGCGTGCGCGAAATCGTCGTCGGCGCCGTGCCCACCCTGCCCGCGGCCCCCCGAGCAGTACGTGCACAGCTCCGGCACCCACGGGCGGGCCAGCAGCGTCAGGATCGAGCTGTCCAGCCCCCCCGACAGCATGCAGCAGATGGGCACGTCGGCATGCAGATGGCGCCGGAGCGAATCAGCGACGGCGTCACGCACGCGATGGGCGGCGTCGGACGCCTCGGGGATGGTGCGCAGCGCCTCGCGCTCCGCGGCCTGGTAGAAATCCAGCCGCGTCGCGCGAAGCCCGGGATCCGAGAGGTCGAGGTCGATCGCCTGGGCCGGCAACAGCGCCCGGACGCCCTCGAAGAGCGTGCGCTCCCCGAAGGTCGTGCGGATCGTGGTCAGATACGCGTTCACACCCCCCATGTCCGGGCGGCAGGGCACCAGCGGATGGCGGAACAGGGCGGGGATCTCGCTCGCGAACGCGAACTGCGCCGACCCCGCGTGCACGCCCGACCAGTAGTACAGCGGCTTGATGCCCAGCGGGTCGCGGGCCAGCAGCACGCGCGAGCGCGTGCGGTCGCAGAAGGCGAACGCGTACATCCCGCGAAGCCTGGGCAGCGCCGCCGTGCCCCACTGGATCAGCGCGGCCAGGACCGTCTCGGCATCCGAGCGCCCGCGGAAGGACCAGCCCAGCGCCGCCAGCTCCGCGCGCAGTTCGGCGTCGTTGTAGATCTCCCCGTTATACACCAGCGCGCCGCGACCGCCCGCATCGACCATCGGCTGGGCGCCCTGCGGGCCCGGCGCAACCACGCTCAGGCGGCGATGGGCGAGGATGACCTGGCCCCCGTCCCAGAGGCCCTGCCCGTCGGGCCCGCGGTGGGCCAGGAGATCCCGCATCCGCGCGACGCCGGTCGCATCCGCTGCCGGCTGCCACCCCCGCCCCGCGATGGCCCCGGCGATTCCGCACATCCGGGTTCCTTCATCGACCTCGCGGGGAGTTTCCCCCCAGCGGGAACGAGGCAATGATGCGGGCGGGCAGACGTTGAGCCGACGACGGCGATGGCCGATTGGGGTGATGGTCCAGAAATCGGGAGGGTTGCATGAAGATCCGAGCGTTGGGTGTGGTCGTGCTCGCGGCCGCGGTGACCGGGTCCGCGTCGGCTCAGCCTCCGGCGGGCGGGCCCAACCAGGGCCCGCGCGGTGGGCGGCAAGTGATGCGCGGGCCCGGTGGTCCCGGCGGTGGGCGCATGATGGGCGGCATGATGGGCGGTAGGGGCATGTTTGGTGGTGGAGCCAACCCCATCGAGCCGCGCCAGTTCGCCCGCTACGAGGCCAAACTCAACCTGACCGACGACCAGAAAGATGCGGCCCAGACTCTCTTCGAGGGGTACCAGGCCGAGCTGAAGGCGGCGGACGACGCCGCCCAGGCCAGGCGCCGCGAGGCCATGGAGAAGTTCCGCGAGAGCCAGGACCCCGGTGCTTTCGACGCGGTGCGCGAGGTGATGCAGAAGGCGCAGGAGCAGCGTGCGAAAGCGGAGAAGTCGCTGCTGACCGACGTGCAGAGCCTCCTGTCGAAGGACCAGCAGGCGCAGTGGGCGGGCGTCGAGCGGGCGTACCGGCGCGACCAGGGCCTCAAGCGAGGGCGCCTCAGCGGCGAGCGCATGGACGTGACGCTCCTGGTGGAGGACGCCAAGCTGGACGACAAGGCCGCGGCGGCGGTGGCGCCCGTGCTCGAGCAGTACGAGAACGCCCTCGACCGCGAGCTGGCGGCGCGGAACGCCGTGTACGACGACATCGAGAAGAAGATCGGCGAGATCATGCGCTCGGGAGACGTGGAGGAAGCCCAGAAGGAGCTGGACCGGGCCCGCGACGCGGGGCTGAAGGTGCGCGAGATCAACAAGCGGTACGCTCGCCAGGCGCTCGAAGCCCTGCCCGAGGACAAGCGGGCGGAGTTCGCCACCCTGGTCAAGCGGGCGACCCAGCCCGGCGTGTACCGTGAGAGCCGGGTGGCACGCCACCTGGACGCCGCCGCCAAGTTCGGCGACCTCGACGAGACGCAGAAGAAGGCGATCGAGGACTTGCGCTCGCGCCACGCCCGCGAGTACGGGCAGTTGCAGGACCGCCTGGCCGCCGCACTGGAGGAGCAGGAGCTCAAGATCTCGGCCGCCGACCTGGCCGGGCGATTCCGGGGCGGGCCCGGCGCCAATCAGGGCCCCGGACAGGACATCCGCGACGAGATGCGAACCTACGAGGACGGCGCGGCCCAGCAGCTCAAGGGCATCCTCAAGCCCGCCCAGCTCGAGCAGCTTCCCAAGGACGACGGACAGGACGCGGGACGCGGGCGCCGACGCAACGCCGACGGCATTGCCCCCCCGCCGCCGCCCTCGGGTGGCTGACACGCCCATCGCGAGCGCTACCCTGCGGGCATGAATCTGGATCTCTCCGGGACGAGGGCGCTGGTCTGCGGGTCGACGCAGGGGATCGGGCGCGCGGCGGCGACGGAATTGTCCCTCCTCGGCGCCGAGGTCGTCCTGCTCGCTCGCGACAAGCCCAAGCTCGACGAGGTCTGCCGCTCGCTCCCCAGGCCCAAGGGTCAGAAGCACGCCTTCCTCGCGGCGGACTTCGCAGACCTGGCCCAGGTCGAGGCGGCCGTGGATGCCATCGCCTCCGGTGCCCAGCCGCCCTGCCACATCCTGGTCAACAACACGGGCGGTCCGCCCGCGGGGGCGATCTTCGAGGCAACGCCGACCCAGTTCGAGGCGGCGTTCCGGGCCCACGTCCTGGCCGCCCAGGTGCTGGCGCGGGCGGTGGTGCCGGGGATGAAGGCCGCAAAGTTCGGCCGCATCATCAACATCATCTCCACCTCGGTGAAGGCGCCCATCCCGGGCCTGGGCGTTTCGAACACGATCCGCGGGGCCATGGCCAGCTGGGCCAAGACCCTCGCCGGCGAGCTGGGCCCTTTCGGAATCACCGTCAACAACGTCCTGCCGGGATTCACCGCCACCGAGCGCCTGGCGGCGCTCATCAAGGGGCGGGCGGCCAAGTCCAACGCGCCCGAGGACACCGTGTCCCGCGAGATGCGCGGGACCATCCCCCTGGGACGCTTCGCCCAGCCCGAGGAGGTCGGCGCGGCCATCGCGTTCCTGGCCAGCCCGGCCGGCGGGTACATCAGCGGGATCAACCTGCCCGTCGACGGCGGACGCCTGCCCGCGCTCTAGCACCCCGCGGAGAAAGGGACCCTTGGCGCGCACACTGGCCAACTACATCGACGGGCAGCCGGCGCCGCCCATCGGGGGAGCGTACCTCGACAACGTCGAGCCCGCGACCGGGCGCGTCAGCGAGCGCATCCCCGACTCCGACCAGCGCGACGTCGACGCGGCGGTGCGGGCGGCCCAGCGCGCCTTCGCGGGCTGGTCGCGCACCCCCGCCGCGGAGCGGTCCAGGTTCCTCCTGCGCCTGGCGGACCTGATCGACGAGAAGCGCGAGATGCTCGCGCTCGCGGAATCAACGGACACCGGCAAGCCCCTCTGGCTGGCACGCCAGGTGGACATTCCCCGGGCCAGCGCGAACTTCCGCTTCTTCGCCACCGCCATCCTGCACGCTCAGGGGCAGGCCTTCGAGAGCATCGAGCCCGGAGGGGCGGCACTGCTGAACTACACGCGGCGCGAGCCGCGGGGCGTGGCCGGGCTCATCAGCCCCTGGAACCTCCCCCTCTACCTGCTGTCGTGGAAGGTGGCGCCGGCGCTCGCCACGGGCAACACCGCCGTCGCCAAGCCCAGCGAACTGACGCCGCTGACCGCGTTCCTCCTCGGCGAGCTGGCGATGGCCGCCGGGCTGCCGCAGGGCGTGCTCAACATCGTGCACGGGACGGGCCCGCGGGCCGGGGCGCCCCTCGTGGCCCACCCGCTGGTCCCCGCCGTCTCGTTCACGGGCGGGACGGGCACGGGCCGGGCCCTCAGCGCCGTGGCGGCGCCCATGTTCAAGCGGCTGTCGCTGGAGCTGGGTGGCAAGAACCCCGCGATCGTCTTCGCCGACGCGGACCTGGACGCGACCGTCGACGCGCTGGTCAACGCCAGCTTCCGCAACCAGGGGCAGATCTGCCTCTGCGCCTCGAGGCTGCTCGTGCAGCGATCCGTGCACGACGAGTTCCTGGCTCGCCTGGTGCAGCGTGCCCGGGCCCTGCGCGTGGGAGACCCCCTGGAACCCGAGACCCAGCAGGGCGCGCTGATCTCCGCCGGCCACCGCCAGAAGGTCGCCGCCGCGGTCGACGCGGCCCGGGCCCTGGGGGCCACGGTGCACTGCGGGGGCAGCGTCGTCGATCCCCAGGAACTGCCCCCGCGCTGCGCGGGTGGGTTCTTCTACCACCCCACCGTGCTGGCAGGCCTCGATCCGGCCTGCCCCGTCGAGCAGGAGGAGATCTTCGGGCCCGTCGTCTCGGTCACCGCCTTCGACAACGAGGACCACGCCCTGCGCATCGCCAACGCCACCCAGTACGGCCTGGCGTGCACCATCTGGACTCGGGACCTCTCTCGTGCCCACCGCGTGGCCGCCGGCGTGGCCTGCGGGGTCGTCTGGGTGAACTGCTGGATGGTCCGCGATTTGAGGACGCCCTTCGGCGGAATGCGGGCCAGCGGCGTCGGCCGTGAGGGCGGCGAGGAGGCCCTGCGGTTCTTTACCGAACCCAAGAACGTCTGCGTCCGAATCTGACGCGCCGCCGGCACAGACGAACCGGTTTCGCCAGCTTGAAGCGGTGCACCCTGAAGCCGGGCCCGCACCTCACCGATAACCCCAGTGCGGACTTTACCGAGGGCCCCCACGTGTCAGCCAACTTCTCACGCAACGCGAAGCTCATCCTCTCCCTGGCCGGCGACGAGGCCCTGCTGGCCAAAAGCCCCACCATCGCGCCCGTCCACATCCTCCAGGGGATCGTGCGCACGCCCGAGTGCGAGGCCATGAAGCTGCTCGAATCCATCACCTCCGACGCCGCCTCCCTGTGCGCCGAGGTCCTCGGTATGACCAACGCCACCAGCCTCCCCACGGCCGGGCAGAGCGTGCTCTCCCGCGCCGAGGACGAGGCCAGGTCGGCCAACCGCTCCGAGGTCGGGAGCGCGGAACTGCTGCTGGCCCTGGCCCAGGAAGCGATGGGCGAGGTCGCCTTCGTGCTCGCCAAGTACGGGATCACGTCCTCGTCCCTGGGCGGGGCGCTGGCCTCCGCACGCTCGCCCGCCACCTCCAACGCCCAGGCGATCATGTCGAGCCTCGCCGCCGAGCCCGTCGGCGCCTACGCCCACGCCCGGCGCGTCGGGAACCTGCTCTTCCTCGCCGGGATCGGCCCGCGCAAGCGCGGGAGCAAGGAGATCCCCGGCGTCCGCCTCGACGCCGCCGGCAACGTCGCCGGGCACGACATCGAGGCCCAGGTGCGCTCCGCCTTCGAGAACGTGCGCCTGGTGCTGGAGGAAACGGGCTCGTCCTGGGACCGCATCGTCGACGTGACCGTCTTCCTCACCAACATCAAGCGTGACTTCGCGATCTTCAACCGCGTCTGGGCGGAGTACTTCATGGCCAACCCGCCGGCCCGCACCACCGTCGAGGTCGGCGCCCTGCCCACGCCCATCGCCTTCGAGGTCAAGGTCGTCGCGACCGTGGGCTAACGCCGCTCGCGCAGCACCGCTCGGACCGGGCTCGCGTCGAATCCCTCCAGCCTGAGCGGCAGCGCGATCAGCTCGTACTCCCCGGCCGGAACCGCCGCCAGGGCCAGGCCCTCGAGGATCGCCATGTCGTGCCGCAAGATCGCCTTGTGCGCGGGAAGGTCCTTGCTGGAGAAGGGGTCGACGCTGGGCGTGTCGATCCCGACGGTCCGCACGCCGACCGACGCGAGCATGTCGATCAGCTCCACGCTCAGGGCCGCGAAGTCCTCGTTGAACCGCGTGGGGTCGGGGAACGTGCCCGTCTTGAGCAGCACGCGCGGGGCCGACGCCGCCCCACGCAGATCGGACACCCCGACGCGCGCCCCCCGGGCCACGGGAGCATCGATCACCTGGCACGCGCCCAGGTAGAACTCCAGCGAGCGCTGGTCGATCGCCGGCGCGCCGAGCCCGTAGTGGCCGGGCCCGTCGGCGTGGGCGCCGAGATGGACCGTGGCCCGGAGCGTCGAGAGCGTGATCGCGTCCCCGCGGGCCATGTCGCACAGCACCTCCCGAGTGGGCGGCGTGTCCCCGGGCCACACGGCCAGGCGGGCGTTGATGGCCGGGCTGATGTCGTACAGCATCCGCAAGGATAGTGGAGCCGACCCGGGTCGATCGCGTCCCCACCCTCCCGCGCGCGCCCGAGCCCGGCCCTCAGGGCGAAGCGCCCCCGACGTGGACCGCGGAGATCGACAGACGCGCGGGATCTCCCTTCACAGGCCCGACCACGATCAAGTGCCGCAGCGGATCGAGCGTCCGACGGGCGATCAGCGGCGTGGCCAGGACCCGGGCGTCGCCACGCCGATCCGCGCCGACGCCCTGGGGCAGATCGGGCGAGTACACCAGGTCCGTCGGCGTCGTGGAGAAATACCCCCCCTCGGCGCCGGGCCAGTGGACCGCCGCCAGCGATTCCGGGGGCAGCGCGAGCAGCTCGCCCGAGCGCGGGTCGAGCGCGACCATCCGCTTCAGGAGCGGGTGGAAGAACGCGCAGCGATCATCCAGCGCCGGGCCGCCGCCCCCCGCGCGGATCGGGAGCGGGCCCGCGGTGCTGGCGGCCAACTGGTAGGGCATGGCCGGATCGGTGGTGCGGGCGACCTGGCGGCGCGAGGTGGTGGCCCCGAGACGCGGACGCTCCGGAGACTCCTCCGAGAGGCGGATGGCCTCCACGTCGAGGCGATCGGGGAGACGGAGGAACACGCACGCGAATCCCCCGCTCTCGGAAACGAGGGGCATCTCATAGGACGCCTCGGGATCGGATCGGACCGACTCGGTCCCATCGCGCCGGCGCAGCACGAGCTGGGCGCGGTCGGCCCCGATCTCCCGGCGCGTGTACAGGAGCTCGCCCGTGGGCGTGAAGATCCCGTGGGCGTTCACGACGCCGCCCTGCGCGAGCCACTCGATGCGCCCGCTCGCCCAGGCGACGCGCCCGATCCAGCGCGAGGCGTCCGGACGCGGGCACTCGACCAGGAAGCCCAGGTCATCCGCGCTTCGCCCGAGCACCAGGCCCGCCGACGCGGGGAGTCCCGGCAGGTCGAGCCGCGCCAGCGAGGTTCCGCCCAGGTCGTAGACGCTCAGCCTCGCTCCCGCCGGCGGCTGGGCGTCGGGCATGGCCAGCAGCGCCGCCCACGCGGGCGCGTCACCCTCCTGCACCGCCAGCAACCGACCATCGGGGCTGACGATGGGAAGGACCTGCCCGTCGTAGGCGACGCTCCCCAGCGGCCTGACCTCGACAACCACGTGCGAGTTGAGCGGCTGGCCCGGAACGGGCGTGGCCACGGGCCCGGCGGGAAGGGACGCCGGCCCGCCCGTCGCGGCGCCCGCGGAGAGCGAGTCGGACAGCGCCGCGACGCCCGAAGCGCCGCCGCCAGCGCGCACGCTGAGCCCGCGCCCGGGCGTGTCGCGCTCGACGACGCAGGCGGGCAGGGCCAGGAGGGCGGCGATGCCCAGGGCCAGGGGGCTAGTTCGTCGGCGCATTGTTTGTTTCGGGCTTGTCATCGATCTGCGGCGCGGCGGTCGCGTCGCCCGGGGCGAGGAGCTCGGTCTTGAGGTCACGCCCGACCTTCTTCTGCATGGCGTCGCGCTGGTTCTGGAGCTCCTGGCGGTAGGGCTCGTTGACGTCGACGGACTCCTGGTCGTTGGTCACCACGATGGGCGTGACGAAGACGAGCAACTCGGTGGTCTTCTTGGATTTCTCGCGGCTCTTGAAGAGCTCGCCCAGGATGGGGATGTCGCCCAGCCCGGGAACCTTGCGGGTGATGGAGCTCTCCTCGCTGCGGAGGATGCCGGAGATGACGATCGTCTGGCGGTCGCCCACGATGAGCTGGGTGGTGGTCTCGCGCCGATCCACGACGAACCCGCCGAAGAGCGTCTGCCCGGGAACGATCGAGGAGAGCTGGATGTTCACGCGCAGGTCCACGTCGCGCTTGGGCGTGATCCGCGGGCGGACGCGGAGCTGGATCCCCACGGCCTTGTAGTCGAACGACTGCACCAGGTTGCCCTGGGAGTTCGTCTGGCTCTCGTTGACGAACGGGATGTCCTGCCCGTCGAAGAACTCCGCCTCCTGGTTGTCGGAGGTGAAGATCTTGGGCTCGGAGAGGATGGAGACGTTGGTCTTCTGGCCCAGGGCCTGCAGCAGAAAGTTGACGTTCACGTTGGCGTTGAGCACGCTGGCGTCGAACAGCGATCCGGCAAACCCCGATTGCGTGCCGCTCGCGGACGTGCCCAGGGAGATCGCGTTGTCGCCGGTCGTGGGCGTCATGGTAGAGCTGCCCCAGCGCAGCCCGAACCCCAGGGCGTCGTCGCGCGAGATCTCCGCCACGATCGCCGCCAGCAGGACCTGGCGCCCGGGCTTGTCGAGCTGCGCGATGAGATCGACGATCGACGCACGGTACTCGGGCGGGGAGATCACCATCACCGCGTTCTGACGCCACACCGGGACGATGCGGAGCTTGCCCACCAGGTTCGAGGCCGAGCGCTGGTCGGTCTGGGCCCGCGACCGCTGCCACCAGAACGTGATGTTCTGGGCGGACGTGTCGGAACTCTGGGATTCGGTCGTCGACGTCGTCGTCGCGGAAGTGGAGAAGGGGCTCGCGCCCTGCGACGACGAGGTCGAGAGGCCCGACTGGCTGCGCCGCACCGCCGCCAGCGTCCCGTCCTGCGAGAGCAGGGCGTTGAGCTGCTCGGCCAGGTCCTCCGCGTTGGCGTGCTTGAGCTCCACGATCGCCGGGAGCCCGACCGTCTGGGGTTCGTCCAGACCCGCGATGATCTTGTCGATCACCGCCAGGTTGTCGGGCGAACGCGCGACCACCACCAGCCGCCCGGCCTCCGGAATCGCCTGGAACGTGAATTGTCCCGCCAGCCGCCCGGCCCCCTGCCCCGACGTGGGCTGCCCCTGCTGGGGCTGCTGCCCCGGCTGGCCCTGCTGCTGCCCCTGGGCCCGGGACGTCGAGCCCGTCGAGGCCTTCCCGAACAGCCCCTCCAGCAGGTCCTTCACTTTCACCGGGTCCGTGTTCTTCAGCTCGTAGATCTTGGGGATCACCGCCGCCTCGGGCAGGGGCAGGTCCCAGTGCTGCTCCACCAGGTCGCGGATCTCGCCCAGGATGACGGGATCGGCCGCCACGGTGACGGCGTTCTGCTGCACGCTGGAGGACACGCGGATCTCGCCCGTGGCGCCCCCAGCCTCCTCCCCCTCGCCCCCGCCGCGCCGTCCCCAGTTGAATCGGTTCATCTGGTTCTGATCGCCCTGACGCTTCTGCGCTTCGCCGAAAAGGTCCTGGATGTTGGCCGCGACCGACGCCGCATCGGCGTAGCGCAGGCGGAAGGTCTGGGTCTGCATGGCCCCGGCGGGCGGACGGTCCATCGATTCGACCAGCGCTTCCAGCCGCTGCGCCAGCGCCACCGAGCCCAGCACCGCGAGGCGATTGCTCTCCTCGTTCACGCTCATCTTCGCGTACTCGGGCAGGGCCCCCTTGATGGCGTCGCCCATCTTCTTCGCCGTCACGAACTTGAGCGTGAACACCTTCTCCACGATCGTCCCGATGTCGTGGCGATCACGCACCGGCTCGTCGGGCCCGATCACGGGCACGTCCCCGCGGATCACCTCCGCCACGTCGCGCAGGAGGATGCGGTCCGCGTGCGAGATCACGGCGATCTGGTTCTGGGCCAGGGCCACGAACACCATGTCCAGGGCCTGCTGGCGCGGGACCTCCCGGTCGTTGAGCACCGTCACCTTCCGCGAGAGGATGTCCTGCTGGGGAAGGACGACCTTGCCCGTCGCCTCCACGATGAAGGGCACGATCTGCTCAACCGTCACGTTCTTGAACGCCAGCTTGGTGGGCGGGCCGTCGAGCAGCCTCGCCGGCGCGTCCTGCGCCTGCACGGGCACGCCCGATAGGGCCAGCCCCGCCAGGAGGACGAGGGCGCCGGCACGCGAAGCGCGGAAGGAACGTGGGGTCGGTAGCGTCATGGATTGTCCTTGGCTGGCGCCGGAGCGGGCGCCGGGCTTGCCGGCTGGGCGGCGGGGGCCGTCGGTGTCAGTGCAGCGGGGGGCGCCGTTGGCGCGGAGGCGGGCTCGTCGGGCGAGGGTGGCTGGGGCGCCAGAGCGGGCTCGCCGGGCGAGGGCGGCTTGGGCGGCTCAACGGGCGGTATCACCACCGCGTCGTGGGCGAAGAAGGGAACCGTGAACTCCACGCCCTTCCATTCCACCTTGGCGCTCCAGGGTGAGTCCAGGGACACCACGCGAAGATCCCCTTCCTTCTCGGCGCCGGCCGCCACGACCTTCCCGTCGTCGAACCACACCCGCTCGTTGATCATGGCGATGATGCCCGGGCCGCCGTAGCTCGATGGCTTCGACTCCTCCGCCGTGGGCTCGGGCTCGGGCGGCTTCTCCTCCACCGCCAGCTTGGGCCCGGGGATCAGGAACAGGCTGCGCCCCTGGGTCTGGGCGATCCACCCGTCGAAGCTGGCCTTGAGCTTCTCCGCCTGGACCTTGTCCTCCTGCGCCACGTCCTGGGCCAGCGCGGAAGGCACGAGCAGCGCACGCACCAGGCCCCAGCCGGACGTCACCACCACCACCGCGGCCAGCAGCCCCAGGGCCGCCGCGATCCGCCCGGGCAGCGCCAGGCGATCCCACGCGGAGCGGAGCTGGGCTTGGAAAGTTGCGCCGTTCACTTGCCCTGCCTCTTCTTCTTGAGTTGCCACGTTTCCGCCGCGAGGTTGACCTTGAGCAAACGGGGATTCTCCGCGTCGTTGACGCCGCCCGCCCGGACCTGCAGGCGCGAGATGGTCGCCACGTGGGGCTCCTGCTCCAGGGCGGCCAGCACGACGGTGATCTGCTCGGGCTCGCCCTCGAACTCGATCTCGCTGACGAGGCGTTCGACCACCCACTCCTGCCCCATCTGGCGGGCGAGCTGGTTGTTGCTCGGGAGCCGCTGCTCGCGGGTCGTCGTGGTCGGTCGCTTGACCTTGCTCTGTTCGAGGATCGCCGCGATGCGCCGGTTGAACTCCGGCCCGCGGTCCTTGGCCTCGCCGGGGGCCGCGATCACCCCGAAGCGGCTCGCCCCCACGTCCGCGGCCCGGTCCGCGCCCAGCCGCGCCGCCGCCTCACGGGCGAACGCGTTGAGCTCGGCCTCCTTGGCGTCGGCGCGCGTGTTCCATCGCCCCAGGGCCGCCAGGGCGGGCTCGACCCCCGCGAAGAACAGCGCGATCCCCGCGCCCCCGGCCAGGGCCAGACGCATCGCCCGCGAGAGCGAGCTCCATCGCTCCATCAGCTTGGCCAGCCCGGGCGACGTCGCCTTCACGTGCCACCTCCCGCGCTGCCCGCCGCGTTGCCCAGCACCTTCATGCGCTCCTTCAGCTTGATCACCTCGTCGTCCAGACGCCGCTTGGTCGACGCGTCGAGCGAGGGATGAGACTGCGCGTACTTGCGCCGGCCCGTCATCTCGCGCATCGCCGTGCTCCGGTCCAGCTTGCTGATCTGGTCGTCCGTCATCGCCTCGGGAATGGCGTCCGACGAACCGCCCCGCGCCGCCCTGGCCGCCGAGGGATCGGACGCGGACTCCTCGACGGCCCGCGAGGAACGCCGGATGGGACGATCGCCCGAAGCCCCCCCGTTGGACCGATCCACGCCCACCGGCGGGGTCTTGTTCGACGAACCCTCGCCGTGCAGCCGGACCGCCAGGGGCTTCTGGGCCCAGTCCCACTCCGGCGGGGCCGAGAAGTTCTCGTGCGGATTCACGACCCCGAAGGTGAAGTCGAAGTCCACGCTGTCGCCATCGCGCGTCTCGGTGCGGCCTGGTTTGATGGCGCCGAAAAGCCGCGTCTTGTTGAGGTTGTCCGCGAAATCGCTCAGCAACTGCCCGCGATCGGCCGTCGCGCGGAGCGACACGCCCTGATCGCCCTCCGTCTGCCCGCCCTGCTCGGGAACCAGGCGGAGGTCGTGGACGACCACGCCCTGGGGCGTGGCTCGGGAGATGTCGGAGAGGAGCTTGGAGAGCGGCCAGCGCGTCGCCGCCAGCTCCGCGAACACCGCGGCACGCCGGTCGAGCTCCACGCGCTTGCGTTTCGCCTCGGCGAGCTTCTGAGACTTGCTGTCGAGTACGGACAGCCTCGCGCCCGCGAACCCCAGCGGCGCCAGCACCAGCAGCACGATCGAGGCCGCCGAAACCAGCACCGCGTGGCGCGGCTGGGCCAGCCAGGCGGCCCCCTTGACCAGCGGGTGCTCGCGCGGACGCGGCGCCTCCAGGCGAAGGTCCGCCAGCGGACGCAGCAGCGGGCTCCGCCACGCCAGGATCGCCCCCAGCGCCAGCGCGTACGCGTTGATCCACTCGGGATCGCTCGAAGCCCCCGCGATCGGCGCCAGCCGCTCCCTGGCCCCGGCCCCCAGCCCCAGGCGGGCCCGCCCGTTGTCCTCGTCGTGCGGCCCGCCCACCGCGGACTCGACCGCCTCGCCCCACACCACCGCCGAGGAACTGTCCTCGATCACCACGCGGGCCGACGTCGCCGCGCCCCGCCCCGACACCATCGTGATCGACCCGTCCCCCGGGTCCGCAAACCACGCCGGTGCCTCGTCATCGCCACGCAGAGCGGCCAGGGCCGCCGGCACCGGGCACCAGCGCTCGTCCACCCCCGGGGGCAGCGAGAGCGATCGCGTCGTCGGCGCCGCCCGCCACGCGACCAGCAGGGCCGCCGCCGGCTCGCCGCTCTCGCCCAGGATCACCCCCGCGCCGCGCCGGTGCGCCGCCAACGCGTCGGGTAGCTGGGCCTCGCCCTGCAGGGCCGCCGCCGCCAGCATCTCCGCCTCCGACCCGCGCGGGATTCGCGCCGACCGACACACCGCCTGCCCCCCGGCAACGACTCGCACCACGCGCTCGGGCCCCTGCCCGCCCAGAAACTCGCTCGCCTGGTCCAGCGTGCCGAACTCCCGGGTCTCGAGAATGCGCACGGTCGCACCCGCCGCGTCGGCCACCACCACGCGGACGCCGCCGTCCCACTCCTGGACCGCGCCCACCCGACCGGGAGTGCGTCGCGCGTTGCTCTCGCCCGACCTGGTTCGCCGTTCGCTCATTGGACGCGCACCCCTCGGATCTGGACGGGCAGGTGGGAGCGATCGATGGTCACCAGCAACTCCACTTCCACGCCGCTGCGCGTGTCCTTGCCCCGGCTGCGGACGACGTACACGTTCGACCGCACCCCGAGCACATCATAAAGGGCCGCCAGCTTGGAGCGCGACAGCCCCGGAACTTCCTCGAGGTCGGCAAAGCTGGCAAAGCCCTTGGCGCGGGCGTCGCGTTCGGACACGATGGCCTCGGCCAGGGTCGTACCGACCTCCGGGAGCATCTCGAGCAGGGCGAACGAAGCCGTGTTCACGTTGATCTTGCCGGGAACCGGCCCCGGGCCGTAGCTCTGCTCGTCCACCGCCGCGATCCTGCACTCGTTGAACAGCAGCGCCAGCTGCTCGGGCGACAGGGCCTGCACCCGCGACGCGGGCGGTCGCGGCTGCTGCCCCGCCTTCAGCTGGTCGTCGAGCTGCCGGAGCTGGCGCCGAAGGTAGTCCCCCATCGTCGCGTTCTGCCCCTCGGCGGCCCATCTCACGATCACGTCGCCCTGCTCGCCCTCGCACCCGATCCGCGAGGCGACCTCCGACGACGACGCCTTCCCCAGATCCAGCGGATCGTTGCCCCCCGGCGTATTGCCCCCCTCCACGCTCTCGGCCGTCAGCAGCCCCGACCAGCCCGCGTCGAGCTTCCCATCGCCGTTGTCGTTGGGCACCCCGGCGTTGCCGTCGTCCTCGCCGGGGTCCAGCAACGCGTTGAGGTTCCAGTCCTCGCCGCGCACGTCCTCGGGCGTCGCGCCCAGGACCAGCTCCAGTTCCTGGAGCGTCCCCATCGCCCCGTTGCGGGGCTCGTACGGGAAGGGGAGGCTCTGGTAATAGCCCACCTCGGCGCCCACGGGGTTCGGCTCGTCGTCGCCGTCGATCCAATCGAGGATGCCGGCAATCGTGTCCTCGAGCATCATCGGCGTCAGCGAGCCCAGCTCCTCCACGCTGGCGCGATTGATGTTGAGCCTGGAGTGCGCGTCGATGGCCCCGAGGACCTCCTCCCCGCTGGGGCCCGTCCAGGACACGCGGTACGAAGCGTCGTCGAACTCACCCTCCGCCACCGCGGCCATGTCGTCCACCTCGCGAAACGCGTTGTCGCTCTCCGGGTTCTCCGTGTCATACTCCAGCCGCGCGATCGTTGCCTCCACCCCCGCCCGCGCCGCCCACAACGCCCGAACCCGGGCCAGGGCCTCGCGCCCCGCCGTGGCCTGCGCGAACGAGGCGCTCTGCAGCGAGCTGACCACGATGACCGCCAGCACGATCGCCCACAGCACCATGAGCAGGGCCATGCCGCGCGGGCGAGCTTCGACGTTCCATCGCCTCACGGCGTCCCCCCCCCGCCGCCGCTCGGGCCCGTTTCGCCGCTGGAATCGGTCGTCCCCGTTTCCAGCTGGCTGGGCAGCGGCACGCGGTCGAGCGCGACGACGCGCCGCACCGTCGCCGTGGTCCGACCGTCCTCCGCGTGCGCACGCACCAGGACCCGCACCGCGTGCGGGAGACCGTCGGCGTCGGAATCCCACGCGTCGTACCACTGCTCCCCGTCGTTGGCCTCGAGGCTGAGCAACTCCACGCCCGGGGCCAGGCGGGTGGCCACGCCCCCCCCGTCCTCGTTGGGCGCCAACGCGAAGTTGACCCGCCGCCACGCCTCCAACCCGCCCGCCGGCGCCGCCGTGACGCGTACCTGCACCGTGTATTCCCCGCCCTCCCCCGAGAGCGCCTGCGAGCGCATCGCCCGCGACAGCCGCGTACGCACCCTGATCTCGTCGCTCACGGTCCCCTCGCCCCCGCCGTCGTCGATGAGGACCCGCGCCCGCGTCAGGTCCGCGTCGCGAACCGTCGACGCCCGGTCCAACGCCAGGCGCGAGGCGACCGCGTCCGCCCGCGCCCACGCCTCCCGGCGCGCCCCCGCGGCCCGCTGCGCCCGCGTGAGCGTCGCGATCACCCCCGCCGTCGCCGACGCCAGCAGCGCCACGATCACCCCGGCCACGATCACCTCCGTGAGCGTGAAGCCCCGCCGCAGCGCCATGCCTTCCGGTGATGTCCCTCGTGCCCTGCTCACGTCGGTCGCTCCACGCGCTCCTTGGGCTTGCGATCCGGGTCCGCCTCCTCGCCCAGCCGCGAAGCCATCAGCGTGTCCACGCGGATCGTCCTCTCCCGATCTCCCTCGCGCCACAGGATCGTGGCCGCGACCTCGTACGCCT
>JBGAOG010000149.1:0-5773 GCA_044221985.1 Phycisphaerales bacterium | reverse complement strand
TGGTCTTGGCCAAGCCGTCGGGCCCGACCCTGGGGTACCGGCTCACCCTCCCCACCCTCCCCACCCACCCCGTCCCGGCCCGTCGATGGCGACGCTCATCGCGCGGCGGATCGCAGCGGCGTCCCTGGTGGCCATGGCCCTGGCCGCGCCGTCGGTCCTGGATGGATCGGCCAGTCGTCCACGGACCACACGATGGGCCCCATGGGCCAGGGCCAGGGCCGTGGTGCGGAGCGGCGCGTCGAGCGAGTCCCACGCGGCGGCGAGTACCTCCGGGTCGTAGGCGGACGGAATCGCCGGACCGTTGCTGCCACGGCGCATGATCCTCGCGCCCATGATCCTCACCGCGCGGCAGTCACGCCAGGCGTGGTACGTGGCCTTCTTGCGATCGAGGGCGAGGGCGGCGCCGGCGTAGCTGGCCAGCCGCCGGCCCCGGAGGTGGGGCATCTTCGCGGACATCCTGCGCAGGAGCATGTAGCGCTCTCCCCACTGATCGTGGTCCTCGCTGGTCACGAAGAGCGCGACCGCCAGCGCGTCGGGGGCGTGGTCGGGCGGGGGCGCGCCCGCGGCCCTGGCCCGGGCCAGAGTGATGCGCCCCAGCGCGGCCCGGACGGACTCAGCACCCGGTCTCGTAGTGCGCGAGGAAGTACAGGAGGTCATTGATATCGACTCCACCGTCGGGGCGCCCGGCCCCGGTCCCGTCGTCAACGTCGGCCATCGCGTCGCCGGCCTCGTAGTCTCTCGCGTAGGCGAGCTGGTCGTCGACGGTGACCCCACCGTCTCCGTCGCGGTCGGCCGGGCACGACAGGTCGACGACGATCTCCTCGAGGCGCTCGCCTCCGCAGAACCACGCCCGCACGATCCAGGCCCGCCCCGGGGCCAGCGTCAGACGGCAGACCCCCGATCCAACGGGCCAGGTCCCATCCGTGAACACGCAGGCACCGCCCCCGGGCGGGAGCGTGACGTGCACGGACCACGCGTCCGCCTGCCCCAGGACGTGGGACCAGTCGGCGGAGGCGATCGTTGCGACCCCGCCGGCCTCGACTAGGACGGGCCCCGGAGCCGGCCCCAGGGCCTCGGCGCGGACGACCTGCGCGTCGGCGACCGCGACGGTGGAGCCGACTCGGGCGATGCGTGGCGCGGGCACGACGACGGAGAGGATGATGGCCGCGAGCATGGCCTAGTCCACGTACACGACGCGCGGCCGCCCGTACGGCGCGTTCTCGGTGGTGACCGCGGGCTCGACGCCCTGGCGGCTCTTGAGGATGGTGAGCCCGGGCCGCCAGTTGGCGACGGCGATGGTGACGGCCCGGGAGAGGCCGGTCCAGTCGAGCGTTCCGGCGTTTCCGTTGAGCGTGCCGATGTTCCCGCAGGCGGAGAGGCGGAGGGTTCCTCCGTTGACGGTGACGTTCGCGGGGCTCACGGCGGTGTCGTTGATCTCGACCGATCCGCCGTGGACGGTGAGGTCGGGAAGATCGCGGCCCAGGCGGACCGACCCGCCCCAGACCGAGAGCGAGCCGGTGATGGGGTAGGTCGCGGTTGCGTCGGGCATGACCCAGACCGTGCCGCCGAAGACCAGGCCCGCCGCCATGTTCACGGTGTCGGTCACGATCGTGGTGCCCGAGACGCATACCAGCGTGGAGACCTGCACCTGCTTGAGCTGGTGAACGCAGGCTGGAGACTGCGGCTTGAGGACCACCGTCTGCACCACCGTTGCGGGGCTGTTGGACCGCAGCTCGAAGCGCTCGCCCCGCCCGGCGTTGGTGACGATCCCAGTTGTGGCCTTGAGCGTGAGCTCGCCGGGGCCGCTGAATACGCACTGGCTCTCGGGCTGGTTGGTGAAGCTCGCCAGGCTCACGGCCGAAAGGTCGGTGCCCGCGGTATAGGTGAGCGCCCACTTGTCGATGTAGACGTCGTCGGCGGCGGCCGGTGCGCCGCCGATGCTGGTGGTGAGGTTCTGGTCCTGGACCGAGTTGTACTTGCTGGCCATGACGACTCCTAGTACTTGACGTCCGCGGACACGACGACGACGGCGGCGGCGCCGGCGGCCTCGGGGGCGGAAGCGGGATCGACACCGACGACGATCTCGGCCAGGCCCGGCGCGTCGTCGACCGTGACGACGGCCAATCCCCCGCCGGCTGCGACGGCCTTGGCGACGACGAATGGCACCGACCCGCCCGCGGCCCCGACCCTGACGTAGAGCGTGTTGACCGCCCACGCGCCACACGCGGGCGTGGCGGCAACATAGGCGGCCTGCGTGCCCGGAGGGAGGGTGACACCCTGGCGGACGCCGCGTACGGAGAGGTCGAGCAGGAACGATTCCACGTGGCGGCGGACGGTCGGGGCCGCCGGCGCGGAGCCGGCTCCGCGGTCGCTGGGCTCGGGAACGGGATCGAGGCTGACTATGGGCAGGCTCATGGCGAGATGGGTATGGGGTGGGGGTGGTCAAGGCCGACGCCGGGACCGTCGGGAAGGGCTCCCGTGGGCCCCGAGGTCGAGCAGGCGGCGAAGGCGAGGGCCTCGGTGGGGGCCCAGAGGTACGCGTCGACGACGCCGGTATCGCGTGGCACGCGCAGAACGTAGCACGGGTCGCCGTAAGAGGCGGGGCGGAGCTTGGCGTCGTAGGCGACGGCGGGCCGGGCGATCCGCGGCAGCAGGGGGCCCTGCGTCACGGCGGGGTCGTCCTCGAGGCGGACCATGTAGGTGAGGTCCGCCGGGTAGAGGGGCGTGCCGGGGTAGTTGCTCTCGACGCGTCCCATGGTCCAGCGCGAGTCCTGGCCGGCGAGCGAGATGACGACGCCCGTGGCGCTCATGCGTCCGGCGATCCCCGGCCCGAAGGTTGGGCGCAGGGCCGCGAGCGCGTCTACGAGGGCGTTGAAGCCGGCGGCGCTGACGGGGTCTCCGGGGCGGACCTTGCGGGGCAGGGCGATCACCACAGGCCCCCGAAGCTCGCGGGCGGGTAGACGGGACCGGCGCTCTCGGGCCCGGCCTGCCCGCTCGCGTCGAAGTACCGCCAGTAGGACAGGTGGTCCGGGGCCAGGCTGAGCTGGTGCACGATCTCGAGCGCGTTGGTGCGGGCGTGGAGCGCGAACCCCTTGTACCTGACCTGTCCCACATCCATGGCCAGCGAGTTGGCCCCGCCGAGGATGGGAGGCAGCACCATGGCCGCATCGTTCACCTTGGAGGGGAGCATGAGGGCGACGAGCCTGGGGATGTCGACCACTCCAGTCGGCAGCACAAAGGCGTGGACGGCGGCGTCGAGCCTCCCCGCCTCGACGGCCACGCCGTTGGGGATGGTCTGGCCGTCGAGCGTGGCGTACGTCGTGTCGACGACCTGCGATACTCCGAGGTCGGTGTAGGCCTGCCCCGGGGGCAGCGCCGGCCCCGAGGAGGCCAGTCTCGGGAAGGCGTACGCGACGCGCACGCGGCACGAGCCGAAGTCCCCCAGGCCGTTGGGCGTCCCGCCAAGGCGATCGACGAGAACGTCGGACACGACCACGCCCGGCAGCAATGGGCTGTAGGCGTCGCCCACCCGTGGCAGCCCCGGGACGAACAGGGCCAGGCCGGGATCGTCCGTGTCCACCAGGCCGTGGCGTACGACCTCGACGCCGGCGGACGAGTCGCGCGCGGTCCAGCCGAACTGCCCGGCGTCTGCAACCCATTTGAACGTGGCCATGGCGGGCGCTCGTGGTGTCGGTCAGGGTGCGTACGCGAAGGGGACCCGGACGGCCTGGGCGATCTCGGTGAGTCTATCGCGCTGCTCACGCGAGAGGGCCACGCTCTGCCGCTGCAGGTCGATGGCAGCCTCGGACGGTCCCCCGCGGTAGATCGTGGAGGCCAGGGCCCCGACGCCCGCGGGCAAGGTGCGCGAGGTCCCCCGGCCCGCGGACGCGAAGGCTTGGGCGTCGAGGATGGCCTGCTCGTCGCGGCGGAGCTGGGCGGCCAGGTGTGCGCGGGCCTCGTACTCGACGGTCTGGTCGGAGAGGACATCCGCGATGCGCCGCTCGTACTCGAGGACGGTGGAGGCCTGCCGCGCGGCCAGGTCGTAGCCCTGGGCCTGCAGGACGCCGATGGAACTCGTCGCGCCCTCGATGCCCATGTCCCGCGCTCGCTGGGCGTAGGCACGGCTCATGGCCATCTCCGCATCGAGCGCCTCGCGGCGGGCCTTGTTCTGCCGCTCCATCTCCCGCGAGAGCTCCGGCGCCATCCGCATGGCGGCGTTGCGCTTCATCTCTCCGACCAGGCCGATCACCTGGTCTCCCAGTCCCATGGCGGCGTACCTGGCGTGGAGTTCCTGGGCGGCCTTGTACTCGGCGTTGAACGCCGCGATCGCCCGCTCATGGGGGTCCTCGATGAGGGATACCCGCTCTTTTTTCTGGGCCCTGATCAGCTCGGTGATCCGCTTGATCTCATCGCCGCGCTGCTTCGACTGCTCGTCGGCAACCAGGGCCGATCGCAGCTCGGACGACGCCCCCCCGTTGATCAGGTCGTTCCACCCCTCCCACGCCGACCGGGCCGTGGTTATCGCCTCCGTTAGCGCCGAGAGCACGGGCAGGACCGCCTCCCCGAGGACGGCAAAGAACGCCGACGCCGCGGACTTGACATTGTTGAGCTCGGCGCGGGCCACGGAAGATCTCTCCGCCAGCTCGCCGAGCCCCCGCCCCGCTACGGCGATCGCCGATCCCACGCCGGCGGCGGCCAGGAGCGGGAGGGCCTTCCCGAACTTTCTGAAAGACTCGCCGACCAGGCGCCGCTGGATGCCCTTGCCCACCTCGCCGAGGCGATCGCCCCAGCGCCGGATATCGGCGTCGGCCCGGCTCAGCCCCTCGCGGAGCTCGTATGCGTCGACGGCTAGGCGTACGGTGAGGTCGGCCATGTTCGTTCCCCGCGTGGGTATGGCGGCGGCGTGGGCGGCGGCGTGGGGGACGTGGGGTGGTCAGGAGGCGGGCATGAAATCAATCGGGCAGTTGCAACGCGAGGCGCTGGAAGCCCAGATCAGGGCGTCTCGGCACACCGGGTTTTCCGCGGGGCGGGTGTTCCTGATATTGTTCGTGCTGGGCCTGCTCGCGGTCTTCCTGGCCAAGTGGATTCCCGTCTGGACGCTCGAAGACGACTCGGCGGCCCGGGAGGCGATGGGCCGCCGAAAGAAGGCCCTCGACGCCCAGGCTCCTGACAGCGAGGAGCCATTCCGCCGGATGCTCTCGCCGCGGTGACTCACGCGCACAACCCCGCGAGCTCCCGCTCGGCCCGGGCCAGGACGGACACGACCAGCGGAGACCGCTTGGCCCTGGCGAAGAGCCGCAGCCGCCGCTCGAGGAACCGCCCGTGGGGCTCGAGGATGGTGAGCACGGCCTGGGCCCCGCGCGGCGTGTCCTCGACGCGCCCCACCCCGCCGTATATCTTCGTCCGCACCGTCAACAGTTGCCGCCCGGACTGGGCACGGCCTGAGTTGATGTGGCCCATCAGCAGGGCGTCATCGTTGGCGAGCGCCTTGCGGAGCTCCTCGCGGGCCCGCGCCAGTCGCCTCGACGCCATGCGGACCTCGGACTGCATCCGGCGAACGGCCGCGGTGCGGCCCCGGCTCGGGGCCCCGCGCGGGTAGAGGTACGCCAGCCGCTTTTCCCGCCACGCCAGGTACCGCCCCCAATCCGCGGCCTGCCTGGAGAGGAGCTCGACGACGCGGGCGTGGCGCCCGCTGGCGGAGACGGATCGCACCGGCAGGGGGCCGCCGCCGGCGGCGTTGACGGCCTGGGCCACGGCCCGCACGTAGCGCCCC
>JBGAOG010000148.1:0-5833 GCA_044221985.1 Phycisphaerales bacterium | reverse complement strand
TCGTGGGCTCGGGCGTGACGCCGCAGAACGTTGCGAGCCTGCTCAAGCACGCCGACGCGTTGATCGTGGGCTCGTACATCAAGCAGGACGGCGTGTGGTCCAGGCCAGTGGATGCGGTGCGCTGCGCGGAGATCGTGCGAGCCGTGCGGGCGGTCCACGCGTAGGCATGGTGCAACTGCTGGTCATCGTCGCGTTTGTCGCCCTCCACGTGCGGGATGCCGTCCGAGCGGGCGAATTCGGATCCCCCGGAACGTGGCGGCTGGACGTACGCCCGTGGGCGTGCGCGGCCCTGGTCCTGGGGCTGCTGGCGGGGCTGTGGCTGGCGGGGCAGTTGGTGTGCATGTCGGCGGGAAGGCGGGTGGACCGCAGCGGGAGCGTGGTTCCCCTGGGCATCGCGGAGCGGTGGATCGCGTTGGGGCGCCTGGCGGGGGCCGTGGTGTTCCTGGTCGCGGTGGCGCTGCTGGATTGGCCTTGGGTCGTGCGCGGGGTCGTGGGCGACCCGGTCGCGTTCGACGAGATGGTCATCGTGGCGCCGCTGATGCTGATGGTGATCGGGGGGTGGTGGTCGTTCCATCCGCTGGATCGACGCCTGCGCGAAGCGATGCTGGAACGCCAGATCGACCTGGGCCTGCCAGTGTACGCCCCGCCCACGCGGGGGCAGTACGTCTGGAGCGCCGTCCGCCACCAGATGCTGATGGTCCTGCTCCCCGTCGCGCTGATCACGGCGTGGGAGGAAGGCGTAGAGCGGTGGCTGCCGGGGTTCCTGGGTGATCGCCGGGATCAACAGTGGCTGGCGGGCGTGGCCCAGGTCGCCGGCGCCGTCGCCATCTTTGCCGTCACGCCCGGGCTGCTCCGACTCATCTGGGACACGGCGCCGATCGAGGGCGGGGAGTTTCGCTCGGTGCTGGAGAGCCTGTGCCGGCGCTACGGCGTGCGCCTGCGCACGCCCCTGGTGTGGCGCACGCATGGGGCGATGGTCAACGGTGCGGTGCTGGGCCTGGTGTGGCCGTTCCGGTACATGCTGTTCACCGACGCGCTGCTGGACCGGCTGGCCCCTCGCCAGCTCGAGGCCGTCGCCGCCCATGAGATCGCCCACGTGCTCCACCGGCACATTCTCTGGATCGCGCTGAGCGTGATCGGCTCGGTGCTGGCGGTGGAGGCGTTGGTCGAGATGGTGGGAGCCCGGGGGGGGTTGTCGTCGCAGGGCGCCTGGGCCACGGGCCTCATGGGAATCCCCCTGGTGGTGGGGGGCGTGGTCTTCGGGTGGGTGAGCCGTCGGTTCGAGTGGCAGGCGGACGCCTTTGCCGTGCGCCACCTGAGCGAGACCCAGCCCGGCGAGCCGGAGGCGAGCCCCGGCGCGGGCGGGGTTGTACGCGTCACGCCCGCGTCCGTCGAGTGGATGGCCTCGGCCCTGCGCCTGGTCGCGAGGATCAACGGGATCGACGCGGGCAAGAAGGGGTTCCGCCACGGGTCGATCGACGATCGGGTGCGCCGACTGCGGGGGATCGTCGGGCGCCCCACGCCTCGCCTGCCCATCGACGCCCAGGCGCGTGCGATCAAGTGGGCGTCGGCCCTGGTCTTTGTCCTGTCCCTGGCGGCGCTGGGTGTGCAGGCGTGGTCGCCTCCGGGCCGATAGGCTGATGCATGGCGGGCGGGCTGAGCCAGGTCGAAGCGGGGGTGTGCCGGGAGATCGTCGCGCGCGCGCCGCGGCTGCTGGACGATCTGCGCCGATACGTGGAAACCCCGACCGGGCCCGGGGCGAGCGCGAGCGTTGATGAACTGCGGGACGTCATGCGCCGGCGCCTCGAGGGCCTGGGGGCCAAGTCGAGCCTGATCCCGGGCGAGGGCAGCCCGGCGTGGCTGGGGCGAGGCGAGCCCGGCGCGGTCCCTCCCGTGCTGCTGTGCCGGCGCTCGCGACCGGGCGCGGGCAAGGCCCGGATCCTCCTCAGCGGGCACCTGGACACGGTGCACGATCCGGCCGGGGCGTTCCGGCTGCTCTCGATCTCACCCGACGGGAAGACCGCCACGGGCCCGGGTTGCGTGGACATGAAGGGCGGGCTGGTGATTGCCCTGCACGCCCTGGAGGCGCTGGAGTCGACGGGTTGTGAGGCGAGTTGGTCGTTCATTCTCAACAGCGACGAGGAGACCGGTTCGTACCATTCCGACGCGGCCCTGCGTGCCGCGGCTGGGGAGCACGACGTCGGGCTCGCGCTCGAGCCCGCGGGCCCGGGCGGCGCGCTGATCGTCGAGCGCGCCGGCAGCGGGCAGTTCGTGATCGAGTGTCGCGGCAAGGCGGCCCACGTGGGGAGGGATTTCGCCTCGGGCGTCTCGGCGGTGAACGCCCTGGCTTCCTGCATCTCCCGCGTGGCCGCGATGCCCCGCCCGGACCAGGGGATCATCGCCAACGTCGGGTCCCTCGAGGGCGGAATCGCGCCGAACGTGGTCCCCGATCGGGCCCGCGCCTGGGGGAACATCCGGTATCCCGACGAGGCCGCTGGGCTGGCCCTGGAGCACCAGCTCAAGGGCTTGGAGACGCCGCCCGGGGCCCTGCCGGCGGTCGGCGTTCGCACCAGCCTCAACCGCCCGGCCAAGCCGCTGAATCCGCCGGTGCAACGCCTGGCCGACCTGGCCCGCGCCGCGGCCGAGGATCTGGGGCAGAAACTGCCGTTGGGCAAGACCGGGGGAGTCTGTGATGGCAACAATCTGCAAGCGGCGGGGCTGGCGACGATCGACACGCTGGGCGTCCGTGGCGGGGGGCTGCACACGCCCGAGGAGTGGATCGAACTTCCCAGCCTCGTGGAGCGATGCCAGCTGCTCGCCGTGCTCGTTTCGCGACTCACCCAAGGCGCCTGGAAGGGCTAGGCGCCCCGGAGCAACCGATGTCCACGACCAAGACGCCGTCCCCATCCGCCCCCAAGCCCGCGGCAGCGGGTGGCGCCACCGTCGGTGAGGCCCTGCACGCCAATCCGACCGTGCGCCTGGCGATCCAGTCCATCGTCGCGGAGATGCGGTCGGCATCGGCGAAGATCAGCGACGTCCGTCCGCCCAACCCGGGGCGCAAGGAGCACTATGACTCGCTGATCGCCAGGGCCGAGGCCGCCCGAGGGCGGGGATTGCTGTATCCCTTCATCGGCACGGGCGTGGGCAACGGGGCCCTGGTCGAGCTGGCGGACGGGTCGGTCAAGTGGGACCTGATCTGCGGCATCGGCGTGCACTTCTTCGGGCACTCGGACCTGGATCTGGCGGAAGCCGCCCTGCGTTCGGGCTTGGATGACACCGTCAAGCATGGCAACCTCCAGGCGAATTTCGAGCCCTTCGCGTTCATGGAAACGCTGATCGCGCAGGCCAGGAAGGGCTCGCGCCTCCAGCACGGGTACATCGCCACGTCGGGCGCGATGGCCAACGAGAACGCCCTCAAGCTGTGCCTCCAGAAGAAGTTCCTCGAGAATCTCCAGGTGCTGGGGCGCAACCCCGGCGCCAAGCCCGAGGTGCTGCTGGCGGCCCACTCCCCCCAGATGCGCATCTTCGCGTTCCAGGACTGCTTCATGGGTCGGTCGCTGACGATGGCCAACGTGGGCGATAACCACCAGGGGCGAGAGGGCCTGCCCGGCGGGATCCCCGTGGACTACATCCCGTTCTGGGATCCAGTGGCCGCCGAGCTGCTGGGCCCGGGCTCGCAGGGCAAGACGCGGTACATCGATCAGACGGTGCGCCAGTTGCACCAGCAGATCCACCGCTACCCCGGCTCGCACGCGTGCTTCATCTTCGAGTTCGTGCAGGGCGAGGGCGGGTTCAACGTCGGCGACAGGGACTTCCTGAAGGCCATCATCGACGCGTGCAAGTCGCACGGAATCGCGGTGTGGGACGACGAGATCCAGACCTTCGGTCGCCTGCCGCGCATGTTCGCCTACGAGCACTTCAACCTCGGCGAGCACGTGGACGTGCTGTGCGTGGGCAAGATGACCCAGGCCTGCGTGACCCTGTGGACCGAGGAGTTCAACCCCAAGACCAACCTGCTCTCGGGGACATTCACCGGCGAGGGGCTCTCCTTCCGCGTGGGCCAGCGCGTGATCGAGCGACTCCGCGACGGACAGTACTACGGCGACGACGGGCTCATCGCCCGGCACCACGCCGCCTTCCGAAAGCACGCCTGGGCCCTGATCCAGAAGCACCCACAGTGGTTCCCGCCGGTAAAGCTGGCGTACGGCGGGGTCCTCAGCGGCGAGCAACTCGTCGGGGGCCTCGGCGGGATGATGCGCCTGACGCCCTTCGCCGGCGCCAAGGACAAGATCACCAAGGCCTGCCGCGCCCTCTTTGACGAGGGGGCGGTGCTCTTCTACTGCGGGCACGGGCCGTTCCACATCCGCATGCTCCCGCCCCTGGGAGCGATGAAGCTGGAGGACTGGCCCCGGGTGTTCGAGGTGATGGAGCGCGGCCTGGCCAAGGTCGGGGGCTGAGGCGGGATCAGCGTCGGACGAACGGGTTGCCCTTGGCCTCGCGCCCGATGGTGCTGGGCGGGCCGTGCCCGGGGTAGATCCTCGTGTCGTCGGGGAGCGTGTAGAGACGCGTCCGGATGGAGTGATCGAGCTGCTCGAACGAGCAGCCGGGGAAGTCGGTGCGCCCGATGGAGCCCGCGAAGAGGGCATCGCCCACGAAGGCCACGCGCTCCGCGGGGCACCACAGGCTGATCCCACCGGGCGAGTGCCCCGGCGTGTGGCGCACCTCGAAGTCGAGGTCGCCCAGGCGCAACCGCTCGCCCTCGCGCAGGAGGCGATCGGGTGGGTCCGTGATGATGGGCGTGCCCGTGAACGCGGAGAGGTTCTGCTCGGGATCTCCCAGCCACTCCCGCTCCGCCTCGTGCAACAGCACCGCCAGGCCCGGGAAGGCCCTTCGCAGGGCCGCCACTCCCGCGATGTGGTCCACGTGGGCGTGGGAGAGGACGAGCGCGTCCAATCGGACGCCGGCGGCCAGGCGGCCCTGGAGGTGCTCGATCATGCCCTCGGGCTCGACCCCGGCGTCGATGACCCAGGCGTGCGACACCCCGGCGGCGTCGGTCGATTCGACGACGTAGCAATTCGTCTCCCAGGGCCCGGGATTGAACGCGGACACCCGAATCGCCATGGGCACAGGGTAGAACGTGCACGCCCCGCGGGCGGCGCGCGTGGGAGGCCCGGGTTGCCTCCCCCCCTGCGAGCCGGTGGCTGGGCTCAGTTGCTCTCGGGCTCCTCGGCATCCGCGAGCGCGGGCTTCTGGGCGGTCTGGTCCAGCTCGTGGGCGGTCGCGAAGCTCCGCTCCGCGTCGTCGGTGCGCCCGGCGTCCTGTTGGATGAGGCCCAGGAGCATCCACGCCTCGGCCCCGCCCTGGAGCTGCGTGGCCCTGGTGGCGCTGGCCTCGGCGGCGGCGTAGTCCTTCACGTGGCGCTGGTACAGGGCCCGGAGCATGTAGCCCTCGGGCCGATGGGGCGCAATGTTCACGATCCGCGTCGCCACCTGGCGCACCCGCACCATGTCCTTCATGACGTACGACACGTTGCCCAGGGCCACGAACGCCTCGGTGTCGTCGGCGCCGGCGGCGTCGCGCGTCAGCTGCGTCAGGATCGTGCGCGCCTCGGCCAGGCGGTCCATCTTCGTCAGGCACGTCGCCCGGAGCATGAGCAGGTCGCGCCGGGCCTGGTTGGACGGGTCCGCCAGCAGCTTGGCCAGGATGTGCACGCCGACGAAGGCCAGCGCGATGGGCGCGAACTGCCACACCTCCTTGAGATGCAGGTTGGCGCCGGCAAAGACGAACAGCAGCACGAAGAACAGGTCGCCACCGCCGCCGAACTCCACCCGGG
>JBGAOG010000147.1:0-5862 GCA_044221985.1 Phycisphaerales bacterium | reverse complement strand
GACTGCGCCTGCCCCGACGGTGCCGTGACCATCGACGACCTGCTCTTCTTCCTCGCCCACTTCGAGGCGGGGTGCTAGCTCGAGACGCCCGCTTCGCTCCCGTCCCCTGCGAGCCCGGCGCACCGGCGGAGGTTCCTGGCCCCCGCCAACCCGGATGGCGCGCTCGAACCCGCCCCGCGCTCCGCGCCTCCCCTACCCCGGCTCAACCCAAAAAAAGACCCGCCCGCGATTGCTCGCGGGCGGGGTCGATCAGGTCAATCTCTGGCCTGAACGCGGCTGGTTAGCAGCCGCCCTCGTAGCGAGCCAGGAAGAAGAGCAAGTCGTTGAAGTCCACGCCGCCGTCGGGCGTGCCCGTGAACGAGCCGTCGTCGAGGTCAGCGGAGATGTTCCCGGCCTCGTACTGAGCAAGGAAGTAGAGCAGGTCGTTGAAGTCCACGCCGCAGTCACGCACGCCCGTGCCCGACCCGTCGTCCACGTCGGCCGGGCAGTTGCCGTCCACCGCCGCGGTGGTGTGGAACTCAACCTGCACCGTCAGGTCGGTGCCCGTGTCGCCCGAGCCCAGGCCGGCCCAGCGCGTGTGCCAGCGATCGATCGCCGGAGCGGGATTCTGGAAGATCTCGCCCACGGCGAGGTAGTAGGTGCCCGCGTCGAGGCTGTTGACCGGATCCCCGTTGAAGGGCGCGGCGCTGAGGGCGGGGTAGTACGGGCCGCGAGGACCGGCGGCGCCGAAGGAGAACTGCGGGAGGAACGCGCCCGGATCGGTGGCCAGCGGGCCGCGGTCATCCTGCACCCACAGGGCGTTGCCGCTGCCATCGAAGATGAACGCGATGCCGTCGGCCGTGTTGGGCGTGATGAGGCTGAAGTCGATGTCCAGGTACTGGGTCGCGCCGGCGCCGCAGCCGCCCGCGTTGCCGGGGATCGAGAACTTGAACCACACCATCCCGCCGATGCCGGTCGTCCCGGAGGTCGAGGTGACCGCCGCGCCGGTGGTGGGCAGGGCGCCCATGTCCTGCACGAGCGTGGGAGCCTCGGACAGGGCCGCGGGGGTGCCGTTGGTGTTGGTCGCGAAGTTGAGCTTGAAGCTGGCGCCCGTCGCGCCGGGCGCGTTCAGGAAGCCGTCCTGGAACAACGTGCCGGCGGGCCCGACGGCGAGGTAGAAGTCGCCCGCGAAGACCTGGCCCGACTGACCGCTGAACTGCACGCCGTTGACCGGTGCCGTGCGCCGGCCGATGCCGAAGCTGACCTGGTCGGGCGCGGGCAGGGCCACGTCCGACACGCCGTTGGTCAGGAACCCGTTGTGCAGCCCGGCCAGACGCCCGTTGGCGTGGTACAGGGCGATCGCCACGTCGCCGGTCGAGCCGGCCGTGTCGATGTCCAGGTACTGCACCGCCAGGTCGGTGGCGTCACCGGCCAGGTGGAACTTGTAGTAGTTCACCGTGCTCGCCGCGACGCTCAGCACGCCCGTGCTCAGCCCGGTGTCGGGAATCGTGCCCAGGTCCGTCGACACTGGGGCGGTCGTCCCCAGCTCGGCCTGGAAGGTCGCGCGCAACTGGATGGGCCTGCCGGCGCAGGTTCCCTTGTTGCTCGCGCCGATCATGTGGTCGTTGGTCATCGTGTTCAGCGGCGCGTCCGTCGTGAACACCCAGCCGTTGGGCGAGTTCGCCGCCGTAAAGCTCAGGTTGTTGGCCGCCCCGCCTTCGAGGGCCGTCAGCGTCGCACCCGTCACGTCCACGCCCAGGTCCTCCCTGGTGCGTCCCAGGTCGTTGGTGAGCCACCCGCCGGCATACGTCGCACTCGCCCGAATTGCCGTCGGAAGCCCGTAGTGCAGGTCGTTGCGGGGCCAGGCCACGCCCGTGGGATCGAACAGGGCGTACTCGACGTAGAAGGTGTCATCCGGGACCAGGACGCCGAAATCGCCCAGGAACGTGCTCAGGTCGATGGCGTTGCCGATCACGAAGCTGCCGCCGGCGGTGCCGAAGTCCAGCGTGCCCGCGGCCCAGTCGATCCCGAAGCCGCCGACCTGGGTCGCGCCCGTGCGCATCCCGCCCGCCGCCGTGTAGTCCACACCCTTGTAGATGTACACCTGCTGGATGAACTCGGGCACCAGGGTCGTGCCGGGCGGCATGTTGGCCGCGCCGAACCGGAGTTCCCAGTTCGTCAGCAGGATGTTGTTGGTGCCGGTGACGGCCGAGCCCGTCAACTGGACGTCGTCCATGATGTCGCCCACCTGGACCAGCGCGTTGCCGCCGCAGCTCGCCGTGCCGCCCAGGATGCCGCCCGTGGAGTTGAGGTACACGTTGCCGACCGCGCGGCTCGTGGCCCCGGTGCCCGCGTGGTACGCCTTGCCGTTGGCGCGGGCGGGCTGGACGTTGATCCAGTCCACCGGATCAGCGGCGAGCGCAACCGACGAAATCGCCGCCCCCGCGGCGAAGCTCAGAACAAGACTCTTCTTCAACATGCTAACTCCTCTCGTGAAAGGCTCCCAGGACACACTGGGCTAACGATGACCCCAACTCAGAGATGGTGACGCCGACACCGTGTCGGCCGTGTTCCCCGTATTCCCAAGCGTCCCATAAACCGCCCGCCCCACGGGGAGCCGCACTGAAAGCGGTGTTCTGGGTACTTCGGCTGTTCGCGAGCGCGTCTCCATCCGCGCCGATAGACCTCCCCGATCCGCTCGGCGGGCGTCGAAAGCCTGCTCGAACGAGCACGCCTTCAAGGCGGGCGACTCTCGTGACCTTGCCGTCTATTTGGGCCGGCTCCTGCCGATTCGACCGAGCCGAACTGCCCCGACCGACGCTCACGTCACGACGAGCTCGCCTGCCTCTCAACCCCACCGCAGACTGCGGCCAAGACGCAGAATACCCGACACGGGGAGTTATTGCAAGGTCAAATCACCGCCCGGCTTCACCTTCGCCCCCGCCGGGAACGATGGCCCCGGTCACCGGCCCGCCCCGATCCCCGGCCGTTTCCGGGATCGCATGGACCCGACAAACTCGTCGAAGAGATACCCCGCGTCGTGGGGACCCGGGCTGGCCTCGGGGTGGTACTGGACGCAAAACACCGGCTTATCGGACAATCGAAACCCGGCCAACGTCCCATCATTCAGGTGCCGGTGCGTTGGAATCCCACCAGCTTTCTCCAGAGACGCCGCCTCCACCGCGAACCCGTGGTTCTGGCTCGTGATCTCGACCCGACCCCGCTCCGTCCCCAGCACCGGCTGGTTGATGCCCCGATGCCCGAATTTCAGCTTGTACGTTTTGGCTCCAACCGCCAGCGCCAGCAACTGGTGCCCGAGGCAGATCCCGAAGGTCGGGATGGTGTTCTCGGGCCCGCCCCCCAGCAGATCGCGCAGATTTGAGATGGTTGTCTCGACTGCGGACGGGTCGCCCGGGCCGTTGGAGATGAACAACCCATCGATCTCCCCCGCCTCATAACGGCGCCGGATCTCGCCCGCGGGCGTGTCGTGGGGCACGACCTCCACCTCGCACCCGCGCTGGACGAGATTCCGCAGGATGTTCCTCTTGGCGCCGCAGTCCAAGGCCAGCACTCGGAGGGGCTTGGCGCCCGGCGCCACTCCGCCCCCGCCCGACCACTCGCCCAACGTCTCCGACCAGCGCGACCCGCTGTTGCAACCCACGCGAGGGATCAGGTTCTGGCCCGCCATCGTCGGCGCTTTTCGCGCCAGGGCCGCGAGGTCTCCGTCGCTGATCGCGCCGGCGTTCGAGCGAGGGCGATCCGTCAGGGCCCCCTGCGTCGACCCGCCCGTGCGCAGGATCTTCGTCAGCGCCCGCGTGTCGACCCCCTCGATGCCCAGGACCCCCGCCCGCGCCAGCTCGCCCTCCAGCGTCGCCGTGACGACTCCACGTCCTCACCGTTCGTCCCCGTGTTCCCGATCAGCGGGAACGTCTGCACCAGGATCTGCCCGGTGTAGCTCGGGTCCGTCAGCGATTCCTGGTACCCCGTCATCGCCGTGTTGAATACAACCTCGGCGACGCTCGCCAAGCCCCGGCCCACGGCCCCGAAAGCTCGCCCCTCGAACACCGTCCCGTCCGCCAGGGCCAGGCGGGCGAACTCTCCCCTCGTCGTTGCGTTGGACATCGGTACAGTCTACGCGACGTGAGCCAGCATTCCCTCTTTCCATCCCCGCCCCCCGGGCCGCCCGCCGACCGCCTCGTCCGGGTGGTGGTCGAGCGCGGCATCGAGGAGCGGCGACACGCCGGGGCCGACCGCGCCGTGGAGGGGCTCACCTATCGCGATTCCCTGGGCGGACTGTCGGTTGGGGAGCGGGTGCTGGTCCCCCTGGGGCGCGGCGACGCCCAGGCCGGTGGGATCGTCGTTGCCGTCGGCGGGCCGGAGATCCTCGCCGGCTTTGACCCGCGCAAGGTCAAGGCGGTGCTGGGCCGGTCCGGTGGACGGATCCTCCCCGAGCTCGTCGAGCTCGCCCGATGGATGGCGCAGTACTACGTCTGCCCCCTGGGCATGGCCCTGGCCACGCTCATGCCCGCCGCCGTCAAGCGCGGCACGGGCGAACGCACGCGAACCCTGCTCCAGCGGGCGGGCGACGCGCCGGCCCGCCTCGAAGCCCTGGGCGCGGAGCTCCGACCTCCCTTGCGCACCGCGTGGGAGAAGATCACCGCCCTCGACCCCTCGCTCTTCCCCATCGACGCCGTCGAGCTCGCCGCCGAAGGGGGCTTCCGCACCCGGCGCGAGGTCAACGCCCTGGTCAAGGCCGGCCTGCTCGAGGAGGTCCAGCGCAAGGTCGTGGATCGCGGCGCCGCGGGCAGGGCGTGGCGCCACGGGGAGATCGGGCCCAGCGCCGCCGTCGCCCCCACCCTCACCGGCGAGCAACGCGTGGTCGTGGAGGGCGTGGGCGCGACCCTGGGCCGCTTCGGCGTCCACCTGCTCCACGGCGTCACGGGCTCGGGCAAGACCGAGGTCTACCTGCGCCTCATCGAGCGCATCGTGGCGGGAGGCCGGTCGGCCATCGTCCTCGTCCCCGAGATCGCGCTCACGCCCCAGACCTCCGGGCGGTTCCTCGCCCGCTTCCGCGATACCGGCGTCGCCGTCCTTCACTCTGGCCTCACCGCCGCCGAGCGCAACCGCGAGTGGACCCGGGCCGCCGAAGGGAGGGTGCGCATCGTGGTCGGCGCCCGTTCCGCGGTGTTCGCCCCGCTCGCCAACCTCGGGCTCGTGGTCGTCGATGAGGAGCACGATCACTCCTACAAGCAGGACCAGCTCCCCCGCTACCACGCCCGCGACGTCGCCATCATGCGAGCCAGGGGCGCGGGCTGCCCGGTCCTGATGGGCTCGGCCACGCCCTCGCTGGAAAGCTGGTCCAACGCGCTGCCCGCCGCGACCGGGGGCGCCGCCAAGTACGCGCTCTGGCGATTGACGCAGCGGGCGACGGGCGGGTCGCTCCCGCGGGTCCGGATCGTGGACCTCATGAGCGAGCGTCGCCAGCGCCAGGCCTCGGGCGACCGCACGCAGCGACTGCTCGGCCCCATGCTCGAGGGCGCCATCGACGCCGCCCTGCGCGCCGGAGGCCAGTGCATCCTCCTCCTCAACCGGCGCGGCTTCGGGCAGTACATCTCCTGCACCGACCCCGCCTGCGGCTTCGTGCTCCACTGCGACCAGTGTTCGGCTTCCCTCGTCTACCACAAGGAGCGCGCCCTGCCCCTCGGGGGCGTCCTCAAGTGCCACCACTGCCTCTGCGAGCAGATCGTGCCCCGCCTCTGCGCCCTGTGCTCGGGCAAGCTCCGCACCTTCGGCGGCGGGACGCAGCGCGCGGAGGAGGAGCTCGAACGCTGCTTCGCCTCCCACGACATCGTCTCGGGGCGGACCCTGCTCCGCGTCGATTCC
>JBGAOG010000146.1:0-5971 GCA_044221985.1 Phycisphaerales bacterium | reverse complement strand
TCTTTATATTCAACAACTGTCTCGGGCATGCGTTTTAGTACAAGATTTACAATATCGCTTTTTGTATAATTCCCATGATCAGTTCCCAAATTGAAAACCTGGCCGCACACTCTTTCTTTCTCCGCTTCCAGCCCCATCATCACGCCGCACATCGCCAGCGCCAGCCCGCTCTTCTGCGCCAGGCCGCGCCACCCGGCCCAGCACGCCGCCGTCCAGAAGAGCGCGTAGGGCCCGTCGATGGTCATCGCCAGCCCCAGCACCTGGAACATCGGGGCCAGGGCGAAGCACAGCGCCGCCATCATCCCCGCCCGCCGGTTTCCCGTCACGTCGAACGTCAGGCCCCCGATGGCCAGCATCGTGAGCGACGAGCAGATCACCGCGGGAAGACGCACCGCCAGCTCGCTCTCGCCCAGGTACCGGATCGAGGCCCAGATCACCCACGCCACGCCCGGGCCCTTGCTGTAGTACGACAGCTCCGGGCGCTTGGCCCACGTCCAGTAGAACGCCTCGTCCTCCGCCAGCGTGTACGGGCACCAGCGCGCGAGGTACCACGTCCGGACGACGCCCAGCAGCACGGCCAGGATCAGCACGGGCAGCCACCCCGTCGCCCAGGATGCGAAGCGGGGGCGGGGCGTCGTGCTGGGCGTGATCCTGTCCAGAACCCCTCCCTCCTCAATGGCGCGCCGCGACCAGGTACATCAGCAGGGCGTAGAGCGACAGTCCCCCCACCCCGCCCCACATCAGCGCCATCCCCAGCAGGCCATGCTCCAGCAGCGTCTGCTGCCCTCCGCTGATCGTCACCAGGCACACCAGCGCCGGGAGGAACGTCCGGAGGTACACCACCAGCGGGAGCCGATGCCCCTGGCGCAGGGCCGTCAACGCCCCCGTCAGCACCATCACCAGGCACGAGGCGGCCATGGCCCAGCGCTCGTTCTGCTTGCTCCACACCTCGCCCATCAGCTTGCGCATGCCCTCGCGCAGGGACCTGGTGGCGCGCACCACGGGGTCGTTGGCGTCCAGCCCCGGCCCGCGGCGCTCGCCCTCCCGCGCCAGCTCCCAGGCCCCCTTGCCCAGCATCGCGCGCTCGGGATGGCTCGCCATCGAAAGCCCCGCCACGCTCACCAGCGCCCGCTCCCCACCCTGCTCACCCTCGTCCGAACCCGCCGTCAGGCGCGTCCGGGCGTCGCGCAGGTCTACCCGGATCTCCAGCCTCCGCACCGGCCCGGCACCCGTCTCCACGCGCAGCGTCGCCTCGCGGGCGCTCACGATCGTGCGCTGTCCGACCTCGCCCTTGCCCCGCACCATCTCCACCGAGACTCCGCCCTCGCGCCCCGGCGCCAGGCGCCACGCGTCGCCCGCGGGGGCCATGCCCCCGGCCCGCAGCACGACCGCTTCCCCCCGCGAATCCAGGAGTTCCGCCCGCCCCTCGTCCTTCAGGGCCGCCGCCAGTTCCGCCTGGGCGTCGAGCCGCGCCATCTGCACCGCCAGGTCGCGCCGCCACGCGTCCACGCGGTCGAATCGCTCGGGCTCACGCTGGAGCTGGCGAAGCTCGGTGAAGCTCAGGAACTTGGGATTGTCCCTGAGCAGGGACGGGATCGTCCACAGGTTCTCTTCTGACGCGAAGCTGCCCCGGTTGACGCCCTCCTTGGGGCTCGTCGACAGCGGGTTCTGGAGGCGGACGAGCACCATCGAGCGGTCGTCCCCCTCGCCGTTGCGCCCGTCGTAGAACCACAGGTCAGCGCGGGTCGCGAAGATCTCCCGCTCCACGTACCCGTCCTTGTCCAGCTGCAGCACCATCGGGTGGGCCAGGCTCACCCTGTCGCGCACGCCCCCCTCCGCGCCCTCGCCCGTCCGCTCGCCCACCGCCGCGTCCGCGAGCAGCACGCGTTGGTCGAACCGCACCGCCCGCCCGCGCTGCGACTCGTTGGTCAGCAGCCGCGGCGCCTCCACCGTCACCAGGCGCTGCATCTGCCTCAGGAACCTCGGGATCAGCACCTCGTTGAGCGCCGCCAGCGCCCCCGCCAGCACCAGCGCCGTCGCCAACGCCGGCGCCAGCAGCCGCCTCAGGCTCACGCCCCCCGCCTGGGCCGCCACCAGCTCGTTGTCCGACGACATCCGGTGGTACACCATCGTGGCCGCGAACCCCCCCGCGAACGGCAGCACGTACGCCAGCATCGGCGGGATCGACAGCACCATGAACCACATCACGTCCCCGGGCTCGAGCTTGCCATCGCCCAGGGGCTTGATCGCCCCCGCGAACGCGACCACGCTCACCAGCACCCCCGCCGTGATCAGCACGAGGCGCGCCAGTTCCAGGAACATCGTTCGCCAGAGGATCCACGGCAGTCGCATGCGAACCGATCCTAGTGGCCCACGCCTACCGCCGCCCGACCTCGACCTTCCCGCCCGCGACGTCCTTGATCGCGTAGCCCATCGCGGCCAACTGGTCGCGGATCGCGTCCGACGCCCCGAAGTCCTTCGCCGCCCGCGCGTCGCGACGCCGACGCAGGAGTTCCTCCACCTCGGGATCGGGCGTCACGCCCGGCGCGAACAGCCCGATGTCGCTCCGCGTCGCCGCCGGACGCTCCAGCCCCAGCACGCCCAGCACGCCGTCGAGCAGGCGCATCACCGCCGCGTCCCCGGGCGTGGGGGTCGCCAGCGCGCCCACCCACGAGTTGATCGCCGCGGTCGCCCCCGCGATGTTGAGGTCGTCGTGCATGGCCCGCGCGAACTCGGCCAGCACCGGCGCGCCGGGATCGACCGGCGCGGCGCCGCCGGCGTCGGACACGCGCCGCCAGCGCTCCACCATCCGCTGGCTGTCCTTGAGCCCCTGCTCGGTGAAGTTGGCGTTGCTGCGGTAGTGGGTCTTGATCAGCTCCAGGCGCAGGGCCGCCGGCTCCACTCCCCGTGCGAACAGGTCCCTGGCCGTGAAGAAGTTCCCCTTGCTCTTGCTCATCTTCGTCCCCTCGACGAGCAGGAAACGCGGGTGGAACCACAGCCTGGCGAACGAGCCCGTGTGCGGCCGGGCATTGAACGCGCAGCAGCTCTGGGCCACCTCGCACTCGTGGTGGGGGAAGATGTTGTCCTCGCCCCCGCTGTGCAGGTCGATGAGCGCCAGCCCGTCGGGCTCCTCGTACGCCCAGAGGTCCACGCCTTTCCGCGTCGCGGTCAGGCTCATCACGCTGCACTCGATGTGCCAGCCGGGGTAGCCCGTGCCCCAGGGGCTCTCCCACTTCATGATGTGGCCGGCGTCCTCCTTCCAGAGGAGGAAGTCCGCGGGATGGCGCTTGCCGGCCTGGTTGGCCTCGCTGATGCGCCCGCCCTCGCCCTCCTTGAGCGCGTCGAGCGTGTTGCCGCTCAATCGCCCGTAGTTGGGGAAGCTCCGCACGTCGAAGTACACGACGCGCGAGCCGGGCGAGCCGACGGCGTACGCGTGCCCCTTGGCGATCAGGCGCGCGATCAGCGTCTTCATCCCCTCCACGTTCTCCGTCGCGCGCGGGTGCAGCGTCGGGTCCCGCAGCGCTTCGAGCGAGATCTTCAGCCCCAGCTTCCGCGCGTCCTCCAGGAACCGCCCCTCGTAGAACCGCGCGATCTGGTACGGGTCGCCCGGGTTGATCTCCACGCCCGCGGGGATCTTCCCGCTCTTCTTGGCCTCCGCCAGGCGCCGCCCGGCCACGGCCATCCGGTCCTCGCCGTGCTCGCCCCCCTCGGCGTCGTCGGTCATGTGCCCCACGTCCGTGATGTTCATGACGTGCACGACGCTCCGCGGGCCGCGATGCACGCCGCCCTTGCCGTCACCCACCTCGCACAGCGGGCTCTCGAGAAACCGCCGCAGCAGGTCCGCCGCCAGGAAACTCCGGAAGTTCCCGATGTGCGCGTCGTCGTAGACCGTCGGCCCGCAGGTGTAGAACGTCACCCGGTTGGGGTCCCGCGGCACGAACTCCTCGACCCGCTTGGTCAGCGTGTTGTACAGGCGCAGGGGCATGGGGCGGATGGTAGGAGTCGCACGTTCTGCCTTGGCCGCCGCGTGAACCTCCTACAGCCTCCGCTCTTCGCCCCAACGGGGCGACGGGCTATAGCCACGGGTGGAGCGAGTCTTCGAGCGGAACCCGTGGAAGGGAGTTTGTTTCTCGATCCTGCCCCTGAGGGGCAGCGGAAGCCCCTGTCAACGCCGCGCCTCAGTCGAACACGTATCGCTCGTCGAACTCAATCTCGCGCAGCCGGAGCATCCGCAGCAACTTCGACTTGAAGTCCTCCTTCTTGTGATGCTCGCGCTGCCCCGCGATGTACGCCTTGACCGCTCCCTCCAGCGACTTGCGAACTCCGCCGCCCCTCCGGAGCATTGAAAGGACAAGAACCACCTTCCACGGGTTCCGCGATACGCAGAGCCGCGTCGCTCCACCCGCGCCTCTCTCCCGCGGCCCCGTTGGGACCGAGGGCACCGCCACCGGCCACCCATCATCCCCAGACCATTGATGTTCGGTATATGATCGGTCCGTGCCCGACCCTCGCGAGTCCCATCCCGACCTGCTCGCCTCGGGCCTCGCCCGCGGCCGCGGCGCCCAGCTCAACCCCGCCAACCGTTTCGAGGACGTCCGCCTCCATGTCCTGGGCGAGCATCTCGACGACCTTGCCCGCGCCTGTCCCGAGGCCCTTTCCCGCGGCGTCCAGCTCTCCACGCGCGTCCACGCCGACGAGTCCCGCTCCATCATCAACCGCGTTGACTCGCCCGACATCCCCTTCAACTGGACCGTCAACATCTACCGCGGCTGCGAGCACGGGTGCATCTACTGCTACGCCCGCCCGGGGCACGAGTACCTCGGCCTCTCCTGCGGCCTCGACTTCGAAACGCGGATCCACGCCAAGCCCGACGCGCCCAGACTCCTCCGCGAGGCCCTCGCCGATCCCAAGTGGACCGGCGAGACGATCGTGTTCAGCGGCGTCACCGACTGCTACCAGCCGGTGGAGCGCGAGCTGGGCATCATGCGCGAGTGCCTGCTCGTCTGCCGCGAGTTCAATCAGAGCCTCTCGATCATCACCAAGAACGCGATGATCCTGCGCGACCTCGACCTCATCTCGGAGATGGCCACCCAACGCCTGGTGCGCACCGCCATCAGCATCACCACGCTCGACAACGACCTGGCGTCGAAGATGGAGCCCCGCGCCAGCGCCCCGCACGAGCGCCTGCGGGCGGTGCGCGAGCTCGCCCGTGCCGGCGTGCCCGTGGCCGTCATGGTCGCGCCCATCATTCCGGCCATCAACGACCGCGAGATCCCCGCGATCCTCGCCCGGGCCGCCGACGCCGGGGCGCACTCCGCGGGCTGGGTCCTGCTCAAGCTGCCCCACCAGATCAAGGCCCTCTTCCTCGACTGGCTCGGGCGCCATTTCCCCGATCGCGCCGAGCACGTCGAGAGCCTCATCCGCGGCACGCGCGGCGGACAGTTGTACGACGCCCGGTCCTTCGTCCGCATGAAGGGCGAGGGCGCCTTCGCCCAGCAGATCGCCCGCGTCTTCCAGGTCTTCGCGGCCCGCTACAAGCTCGATCGTGCCGCGCCCACTCTCAACACCCGCGCGTTTCGCAGGCCCCACCTGCCGGGCGGGCAATTGCCGCTCTTTGGCACGTGAGTTGGATCAGCAGCCACCCTCGTACCGCGCCAGGAAGTACAGCAAGTCGCTGATGTCCACGGCCTCGTCGGGCCGCCCTAGCCCCGAGCCGTCGTCGAGGTCCGCGCCCGGGGCGCCCTGCTCGTACTGGGCCAGGAAGAACAGCAGGTCGTTGAAGTCCACGGCCCCGTCGGGCTGCCCGTCGCCCGCGCCGTCGTCGAAATCAGCCGGGCATGGCACGTCGGCGACGTCGCCCGTGACCACCGTGGCGAAACCCTGGGGCCCCACGTTCACCGCCGGGGCCAGCACGCGGACGCGCCAGCGTCCCGGCGCCGGCGTGGGGATCAGCACCTGCTCGACGCTGTTG
>JBGAOG010000145.1:0-6022 GCA_044221985.1 Phycisphaerales bacterium | reverse complement strand
GGCCTGGCGCTCAGCCAGACCCCGAGCAACAAGACGCCGAGCAGCCCCCCCAGTCCCGCCACCCGCGCCACCCGGACGGGGGCGCCGGGACCCGATTCGCCCCCGGAACCCCCGGAACCCCCGGAACTCGATGCACCAGTCATGCCCGCATCCTTGGACGCTCGGCCCCCGGGGGTGGTCGAGGCGGTGGGGTTTCGGGAGTGGTGGGGGTAAGGCGCGCCGGGCGACGCGAGCGAGGGGGGGACGAGTGGCGCGGGGAGGCCGGGTCCCGTTGGTTCAGAGCCGAGCTCTGCCGCAACCGGTGCCTCGGGCGCGCGCGGGGCGCGGAGGGGTATTCCGCACTCCAAAGTCCATGGAGATTCGCCGCGGCGCAGCGTGTGAAGGGCTGTTCCCGCCGTCGCCAGGCGGGTTGTTGCGTGCCCGGGACGGAAAGGGCGCTTTGGGTGAGTGGGCTGGGCCACGGGGGCCTTTGCGCCCGCAAGGGAGGCATCATGGTGGTGCGATCGATCACGAGCGGGCGCTGGGTGGGGGGGATGGTCCTTGGCTGGCTGCTGGGCACGGGAGGGGCCGCGCTGGGGCAGTCCACGGTCTTCACGTACCAGGGCAAGCTGGAGGAAAACGGTCAGGCGCTGACCGGGAGCTACGACGTTCGCGCGCTCGTCTTCCAACTGACGAGCGGCGGCACACCCCTGGGCGAGTACTGCTCCGACGCCATCACGGTCGACCGCGGGCTTTTCACGGTCCAACTCGATCCGGGGGTGGCCATCGACGAGAACTCCCACTACCTCGAGGTGCAGGTGCGGCCCCACGTCGTGGGTCGCACCTGCGCGGACCTCACGGGGTTCACCACGCTCACCCCGCGCACGTTGCTGGCCCGCGCCCCCTATGCGACCCACGCCGTCTACGCGTCGAGGTTGAGCGCCGGCGACGGGAGCCCGCTGAACGCCGGCACGGTGGATTTCGACGGGAACCTCCTCCTGTCGTACAACGCGGTGGTGGGCGGGAGGCTGGGCGTGGGCACGACGGTGCCGAGCAATCGGATGGAGTTGGTCACCGGGAGCGGCGCGTTCCTGAGTTTCACCGAGCCCGACGGCGACCTGCGCTTCAACGGCGGGAGCGATGGGGTGATGCGGTTCATGAACACCACCCCCGGCGCCCGCACCGAGTTCCTCGTGAATGGCCTGTCGTCCATGCGCGTTCATCAAGGGGCGGTCAGCATCGGGCACAACGGGGGCACCCCCACCCGCACGCTCAGCGTGGCCGGGGACATGGAGATCGGCACCGGCTCGGCGGACTACCGGAACCTCCGCCTGGGCGGGGGCAACAGCAGCGGGTTCCTCTATGGCTCGTATCCCGTGCTCGGCGACGGGATCCACTTGGGGTACAACTGGTACGCCGACAGCTCGGCGATCGGATTCGTGGTGAATCCGGGCGGGGGGACCAGCCGGATCTCGGCCGGGTATGGCTTCGTGGCCCTCGCCACGGGCGCGATCAACGGGATTCCCGTCGATCGCCTCACCGTGCTCATCAACGGCAACGTCGGGGTGGGCACGACCTCGCCCGCGTCGCTCTTCCACGTCAACGGGAACATCCGCTGCGTCAGCCTGACCCAGACCTCCAGCGCGACGCTCAAGGACGACGTCACGCCGATGGCCGACGCGATGGGCTCGGTCGCTCGCCTGAAGCCCGTCGCGTTCGTGTGGAACGAGCGGGCCCCCCGCGAGGCGCGCGGGAAGCGCGACGTCGGGCTCCTCGCCGAGGACGTCGCGGGCGTGCTCCCCGAGGCGGTCGCGCTGGACTCGGACGGCGCGCCGGCGGGGATCGATTACTCGCGGATCACCGTGCTCGCCGTGCGCGCCATCCAGGAGCTGGAGGCGCGGCGCGCCAGGGACGCCGCCGAGATCGGCGCGCTGCGTGAACGGCTCGCGACCCTGGAGCACGCCCTGGGCGAACCGCGGGCCAGGGGCGGTCCGGGCCGGTAGAACCGGGGACCACGGGGCCCGTCCGGGCGTTCAGCGCAGGATCTCGATCGTCGGCCAGCGCTTCTTCACGGCGCCAACACCCGCGTCCGTCGTCGGCGTGCCCTTGAGGTTCAGCCACGTGAGCGACGTGGGCCCCGCGTCGTCGCGGGCGAGGGCCCGCAATCCCGCGTCGGTCACCCTGGTCTGGGCCAGGCTCAGCATGGTCAGGGACTTCAGCCCCGTGCGGCCGCGCACCAGGTCGGCCAGCCCCGCGTCGCTGACCCCCGTCCGATCGAGCCCCAGGCGCGTCAGCGACGAAACGCCCGTCCCCTCGCGCGCCAGCTCGCCCAGACCGGCATCGGTCACCGGCGTGCCGTCGAGAAGCAGCTCCGTGAGGGCCGCCAACCCGGCCGCCCCGCTCGCGAGCACCTTCATCCCGGCGTCGGTCACCTTCGTGGAGCGGATGCTCAGCGATCTCAACGCGCGCAGGCCCGAGTCGCTCCGCGCGATGTCGCCCAGGCCCGCATCGGTCAGCCCCGTCTCGTCCAGGTCCAGCGACGCCAGGGCGGGCAGGCCCGTGTCCCGGCGCGCCAGCTCGCGTACCCCCGCGTCCGTGACCGCGGTGTCGCGGAGGACCAGCGTGGTGAGGCCCTTGAGGCCGGTGCCCGCGCGGGCCAGTTCCCTGATCCCCGCGTCGGTCACGGGGGTGTGCCGGAGGCTCAGCGACGTGATCGCCTTGAAGACGGTCCCTTCGCGGGAGAGCTCCTTGACGCCCGCATCGGTCACCGCCGTGTCCCACAGGTCGAGCACGCGGAGCGTGCCCAGCACCCCGCACTCGTTGCTCGCCAGCAGCTTGATGCCCGCGTCGGTGAAGCCCTTGCCCAGCGCCCTCAGCGCCTCCACCCGGGCCCGGTCGCCGGCCTTCAACGGCGCATTCTCCTCCAGCCCGAGCTCGAAGCGGATCGCCTCGTCGATGAGCGCACGCTGATCATCGTCCGGCGCGGCGGCCAACGCCGCAGCGGCCGCGCCCTGGAACGCGCCATGCGCGAGGTCCTGCGCACACGCGGCCCGAGCCCCCACCGCGCCCATCGCCGCCGCAACAACCCACCCCCAGGTACCCCGCTCGCCCGTCATCGCCAAACCCTCCCGTTTCCCGCTCCGCGAGCACTCGCGCCCGTCGAGTCCCGCCGCCGGATCGCCGGCGACGCCCGCATCCTGCTCCCTGCATTCCCTGATTCGCGCCCGACGTCTGCGCCCACGGGGGCCGTCACGCGCCCTTGAGCACGTCCACCTGGTGATCCGCGTGGTAGCTGCTGCGCACCAGCGGGCCGCTCTCGACCACCTTGAACCCGCGCGCCAGCCCCTGGCCCTTGAACATCGCGAACTGCTCGGGCGTGACCCAGCGGTCGATGGGCAGGTGGTTGCGCGTGGGCTGGAGGTACTGCCCGATCGTCAGGATGTCGCACCCGCCCGCGCCCCCGGAGGTCGCCCGCTGCACGTCGTCCATCAACTCGAGCACCTCCTCGTCGCGCTCGCCGATGCCCACCATGATCCCGGTCTTGGCCACGCGACCCTGCGCCTTCACCCGCCGCAGGAGTTCCAGGCTGCGATCGAACTTGGCGCTGGGCCGCACCGCCGGGTAGTTGCGGCGCACCGTCTCGAGGTTGTGGTTGATGATGTCGGGGGCGGCGTCGATCACCATCTGCAGGGCGCCCCAGTGGCCCTCGAAGTCCGGGATCAGCACCTCGATGCTCATCCCCGGGCACGCCTCCCTGCTGCGCACGATCGTCTCGGCCCAGATCCCCGCCCCGCCGTCGGGAAGCTCGTCGCGGTTCACGCTCGTGATCACGATGTGCCTGAGGCCCTTTCCCTCCCACATCAGGCGCAGGCTCGCGGCCACTCGGCGCGGCTCGTCCGTGTCGAGCACGGGCGGCCGACCGGTCTTGACGTTGCAGAATCCGCACGCCCGGGTGCAGGTGTCGCCCAGGATCATGATCGTGGCCACGCCCCGCGCCCAGCACTCGCCCATGTTCGGGCACCCCGCCTCCTCGCAGACGGTGTGGAGGCGGTGCTCCCCGAGTATCCCCCGGAGACGCTGGTAACCCTCGCCCCCGGGGACCTTTGCGCGCAGCCAGGCGGGTTTTCGCTTGATGGCCAGTTGCTGGGTGTGGGCGTTGTTGAGGACCTGATGGGACAGCGAAACCAAGGGTGCGTCCACGCGACGCAGAGGGTCGCCGCCCAAGGGTCGGGAGTGTCGCGGGCCCTGGGGCGTCGCAGCGTGGTCGCTCATGGCGGCGAACGATAGGGACCCGGGGCCGTGCTTCGAACCGCGGGGGCTCGTGGGGCGTACTTGGAGTCTTCCCGACGCGCAAAACACGCCTGTTCCCAGCGGGGTTCCCGGAGTTTCATTCCTGCGAAAGGGCCCCGCACGATTCCCGGACCTGGCGCTCAACCGGGGGCGAACGAGCGGTCGATGGAGGGAGGAACAGGCCCAGGGGAAGGAGCCACGACGCCGGAGCCCGCGCCCGCTGAGGCCGGAAGTCCGACTGTGATCGCCCTACCTTGACGGCCCGGAGTCACGCATGACCACACGCCACACCCACCTCGCCCTGTCCCTGATCGCCCTCGCCGGCCTCGCCGGGTGCGAGGTGGACTCGTTCATCGACCCCAGCGTGCTGGGCCGGTGGGAAAAGACGCCCACGGTGGTCCCGATCCTGGACCGCGTGTCGGTGATCGAGGACATGACCGGGGAAGAGCCCGAGTACGCCGATCCCAGCGAGTCGGACCTGGTTCCGGTGGCCAAGCAATACCGCTTCGGACCTGGCGACCGGGTGCAGGTAACGCTCTACGACGTGATCGAGCCGGGGCGGCCCGAGCCGTACGAGCGGGCGATCGACACGCGCGGGGCCATCGAGCTGCCCCAGTTCGGGCAGGTGATCATCGGGGGGATGACCGCCGACGAGGCCCGGGCCGCCATCGCCGCCGTGGTGTCCAAACTCGTGCCCGATCCGCTGGTGTCGATCACGCCCTCGGCCCAGCGCAACCAGACGTTCACGATCATCGGGGCCGTGCAGCAGCCCGGGCCGTACTACATCCCCTCGGCCGACTATCGCATCCTGGAAGCGCTGACGTCGGGTGGAGCGTTCGACAACAGCGTGGCGTACGTGTACGTGATCCGCCAGGTGCAGCTGACGGACGAGGAGAAGGGAATCCTCCCGCCGGGCACGAACATCGATCCCAAGAAGTTCGAGGCCCGCGAGACGCCCAGGCCCGCCGCGCCCAGCGGCCAGCAACTGCTGGACACGATCAACGAGCTGAGCAAGCCCAAGGGCGAGTCGCCCGCCCCGGCGCCCGAGCCGGCGCCCGCCGGGCCCCCGGACGCTTCGCCCAAGCCCTCGCCCGCGATGTTCGCCCAGCAGCCGCCCAGCGCCCAGCCGCGCGCCAACCCGGGCAACGACCCGCCCGTGGACATGGTGGATCCCGACGCGCCGCCCAGGGCCGCCCAGGCGCCCTCGATCGCGCCCCAGCCCGGCGCGCAGTGGGTGTTCCTGAACGGGCGCTGGATCCAGGTCGCCCGCGTCGAGACCGAGCCCGGCTCCGAGGGCGGCCCGACGCAACTGGTGTCCCAGCGCATCATCCGCATCCCGCTGCAGGAACTGCTGAACGGGAAGCGTCGCTACAACATCGTGATCCGTCCCGGGGACATCATCCGGGTGCCCTCGGCGCCGCGCGGGGTGTTCTACGTCAGCGGGCAGGTGGCGCGCCCGGGCATCTTCAACTTCCCCGATCAGGGACGCATGACGCTGATCCGTGCCGTGCACTCCGCCGGAGGGCTGGGCGCCCTGGCCATCCCCGAGCGGGTGGACCTGATGCGCATGGTGGGCGGGGATCGCCAGGCCACGATTCGCCTGAACCTCCGAGCCATCGCCGAGCAGACCATGGTCGAAGTGCGCGAAGCGATGCAACTTCCATAATCTTGTAGGAGCGGGGTTACCCCGCCCTGCCTTGAAAATTATATGCGTTTATTGATCCAACGAGTTTCCCAGGCAAGTGTTACGGTA
>JBGAOG010000144.1:0-6036 GCA_044221985.1 Phycisphaerales bacterium | reverse complement strand
ACCGACATGAAGATGCCGGGGCTCTCGGGGATGGAGCTGCTCGAGAAGCTCCGCGCCGTGGACGACGAGCTACCGGTGGTGCTGATGACGGCGTTCGGCACGATCGAGACGGCCGTCAAGGCCATGAAGCTGGGCGCGTTCGACTATCTCACCAAGCCCTTCGAGGGCGACGAGCTGGTGATCACGGTGAAGCGAGCGGTGGAGCACCGGCGCCTGGTCCGCGAGAATGCCGTGCTTCGCGCCGGCGCCGAGATTCCCCGCGACGCATCGCCCGACGGTCGTCGCACCGGGCTGGACCGGCTGATCGGGGGCTCGGCGGCGATGCGTGCCCTGCGCGATCAGGTCGCGTCGATCGCGAACTCGGGCGGGACGGTGCTGGTCACGGGCGAGAGCGGCGCGGGCAAGGAGGTCGTGGCCCGGGCGATCCACGAGATCAGCGGGCGCCACGGGGGGGCCTTCCTGGCGGTCAACTGTGCCGCCCTGTCCGAGTCGCTCCTCGAGAGCGAGCTCTTCGGGCACGAGAAGGGATCGTTCACCGGGGCCGAGCGCCTGCGCAAGGGCCGTTTCGAGCTCAGCGACGGGGGGACGCTGCTGCTGGACGAGGTGAGCGAGGTGCCGGCCCGGATCCAGGCCAAGCTGCTGCGCGTGCTGCAGGAGCGGGCCTTCGAGCGCGTGGGTTCGAGCCAGACCATCGGCATCGATGTCCGCGTGGTGGCGACGAGCAATCGTGACCTGCCCAGGAGCGTCTCGGCCAACGAGTTCCGCCAGGACCTGTTCTTCCGGCTCAACGTGCTGCCCGTGGTGGTGCCCCCGCTGCGCGAGCGCCTGGAGGACGTGCCCATGCTGGCCGAGCACTTCGTTTCCGAGATCTGCGCCCGCGACGGGCGCCCCGGGATGAAGCTGGAGCCGGGGGCGCTGGAACTGCTGTCGGGCTATCCCTGGCCGGGCAACGTGCGCGAGCTGCAGAACATCTGCGAGCGGGCGGTCGTGCTCTCCAAGGGCGAGGGGGCGCAGATCACCCGCGGGCTGCTCGAGCCGTGGCTGCGCGGGGGCGTGCCCATGCCCGGCTCGTCGCTGCTGGAGGTCAAGCCCGGCGCGGGGATCATGCCCGCGGCCTTCCAAGTGGGCGACCGCACGCTCGAGGAGATCGAGCGCGAGGCCATCGTCCAGACGCTGCACCGATTCAAGGGCCATCGCCAGAAGACCGCCAAGCTGCTGGGCATCGGCGTGCGCACGCTGGGGCTCAAGCTCAAGAAGTGGAAGAACATGCAGCTCGTGGAAGAGACCCTGTAGCGGACCGCCGGGGCGCCGCGACGCCAGCAATGGGCTCGCGGACACGCCGGGAACCAGCGCCCTTGGCGTTCGTGGGCACCGCGCCCGCATGCGGCGGCGTCCTAGGCGGACCATCCGCCCATCGGCACGATGCCCGGGTTCTTCCGGGCCCGCACGCGGATGAGCACGATCGCCGCGGTCCCCACCGCCACCATCGCCAGGCTCAGCCACTGCCCGCGCGAGAGGCCCAGGATCCTCTGGTGGAGGAGTTGCGGGTCGGGCAGGCGGAAGAACTGCTCGATGACCGCCCGCAGCACGCCGTAGAGGATCATGAACCAGCAGCCCACGATCCCCGGCAGGCGCGGGCGGCGCCAGATGATCCAAAGGAACAGCGCCAGCACCGGTCCCTCGACGAAGGCCTGGTAGAGCTGCGAGGGGTGGCGCGCCGAGACCAGCGGGGACAGGTTGGCCACGAGCTGGGCGTGCCCGGGCGACGAGTGGTCCTGCAGGGCCCGCATCATGCGGGCCAGGCCGTCCTCGAACGTCCCGCTCCCCGCAAGGTGAGGGGTGTACCCGGCGACGAGGTCGTTGAGCTGCTGCCACTGGTCGGGCGTGTAGAACGTGCTGGGGTCAGGGATGTGCTCGCTGCCGATCTCCTGCGGGTACTTGACGGCCCACCAGGGCGCGGGCCGGCCGGGCTTGGCCACGATCTGCCCCAGCAGCTCGCCGTTGATGAAGTTGGCGATCCGCCCGAGCATGAGCCCTGCGGGGGCGGCAAAGGCGACGAGGTCGAGCACGTGGAAGAAGGGCATGCGCAGGGAGCGCCGGGCGGAGTCGTCGCGCGGGCCGCGGGCGATCTGCCAGGAGGAGACGATGACGCCGACGACGGCGCCGTGGAAGGCCATGCCCCCCTTGTTGATCATCAGGACGCCCCAGAAGGGGAAGTGGTCGGTGACGAGGGTGAGCAGCGCGGGGTCGTAGACGAGGCAGTAGCCCAGGCGCCCGCCGAGGAGCACCCCGAAGATGAGCGTGGCCATCGCGTCGGCGACGCGCGTGTCGCTGAGGCGGCTGGCCCCGCGCCGGGCGAGCCAGCGGAGCTGGCCCCAGGCGATGAGAAAGCCCAGGGCGTAGGCCACGCCGTACCACCGCACGCCGAAGTCCTGCGTGATGCGCAGGACGAACGGATCGAAGTCGTGGAGCCAGGCGGCGAGGGTCATGGGGGGAGGTGGGTGGTGCATGGCGAATGGAAGAGACGGCTAGCCTATCCCCAGCCCAGAACGCACCGCGGAGCCGCGGGGATCGAGGGGCGGGAGCGCGATCCCGGACTCCGTGCTCTCCGCGTCTCCTGGGCGAGGCTCCTTCTTACGTCGCGTCAACCCCGAAAAAGGCCCTGGTGTTGCGGTTGATGGCGGCGTGGAACTCGTCCCACGGCATCTGGCGTTCCTCGGCGAGGCGGCGGGCGGTGAGTGAGGTCATCCAGGGCGAGCAGGGGCGCACGCCCCGCTTGGGCTCGGGGGAGAGGAAGGGCGCGTCGGTCTCGACCATGATGCGATCGATTGGGACGAGTCGGGCGGCGTCGCGCACCAGGGGCGCGTTGCGATACGTCGCCACGCCCGTGAACGAGACGAAGGCGCCGAAGTCCAGGACCTTGCGGGCGTCATCGGGCCCGCCGGTGAAGCAGTGGAAGACGAATCTCGACCCCGGCAGGCCCGTCGAACGCAGGACGGGGAGCAGGTCGTCGAACGCCTCGCGGCAGTGGACCACGATCGGCTTGTCGATGCTCCGGACGCCGCGCGAGCGGCAGGACTGGATGAACGCGAGCTGCTCGGCGAGCGCCCGATCCTGGATCGTCCGCGGCGGGTCCGCGTAGTGGTTGTCCAGCCCCAGCTCGCCCCAGGCGACGCAGCGCGCGTCGCCCGCGACGCGCTCGAGGTTCGACCAGTCGTGCGGCCCCTCGTGGCTGTGCAGCGGGTGCACGCCCGCGGAGCACCAGACGTTCGGGAAGGCCTGGGCGAGCCTCAGGGCGTCGAGGCAATCGCGGGTGGTGGTCGAGATCGTGATGCAGCCGGTCACGCCGTGCCGGGCGGCTTCCGCGAGCACCCCCGCCACGCCCCCAGGGCAACGGTCGCCCTGGAAGTCCCGGAACGTCAGGTGGCAGTGCGTGTCGATCACGGGAGAAGATAGGCGAGGGGACCCCCGCCGCGGATGCACGGGGGCCGTAAACTCCCCCGGGGCCGAGCGAAAGGAACACGGATGCGAATGGCGCGACGGACGGCGTGGCTGGCGAGCGTGCTGGGGCTGGCGCTGGGCTGGGCCCACCAGGCCAGCGCCCAGGCGGTGGCGGCTCCGCCCGAGGCAGCCCCGGTCGCGAGCCAGGCGAGCACGGTTCGCGAGGCGTGGTACACGGTGGAGCTGCTCGGGCAGCGCTCTGGGTGGATGCGCTCGACGCAGACGACGACGTCCGAGTCGATCACGTCCGAATCGGAGATTGTGCTTCGGATCAAGCGCGAGGCGGTCGACCTGAAGATCTCGGTGCAAACGCGGTTCGTCGAGACTCCCGAGGGCAAGCCGATCTCCATGCGGAGCGTGCAGGCCATCGGCACGCAGCCGCTGGAGCAGGAGTGGGAGTTCACGCCGACGGGCGTGAAGGCCACGTCGCGTCAGAACGGCAACGTCCGCGAGACCCGCGCCGAGGCGCCCGAGGGCGAGTGGCTGTGCCCCGCCGCCGCGGAGCGGTTCGTGCAGGCGCGTCGCAACGCGGGCGACAAGTCGATCACGCTGCGCACGATCGATCCCTCGGTGGGGCTGAAGGCGATCACCGTGACGCGTGCGGAGGCGGGGGCCGCGTCGCTGGAAATCCTGGGCAAGAAGATCGAGGCGAGCCGGGCGAAGGTGACGATGTCCGGGTTGATGGGCGTGGACTCGGTGGAGTACACCGACGCGCAGGGCGAGCTGGTCAAGAGCGAGACGACGCTGGGCGGGCTGGCCATCGTGATGACGCTCGCCACGAAGGCAGAGGCCCTGGGCGGGGCCGGCGCCGCGCCCCCGGAGATGATGATCAGCACGTTCGTCACGCCGGACCGGCCCATCGAGAACCCGCGCCGGCTCGGGCGGGGCGAGTACGTGCTGTCGATCGGCGGGGGGGAAGTGCCGGACCTGCCGGGCACGGGCTCGCAGAGCTTCACGCGGATGGACGCCGCGCACGTCCGCGTCGGGGTCGACGCGGGCATGCCCAACCCCGCGCCCGCGGCGGACGGCGCCAACAAGGCCTTGCTCGAGCCCTCCAGCGTGGCCGACACGCGGGATGAGAAGGTGCAGGCGGTGTACCGGCGCGCCCTGGCGCGGATGGACCAGGACGCGGGCCCGCCCCGGCGCGCCGAGTCGCTCCGCCGATTCGTGCACGCCTTCATCCGCACCAAGGACCTGAGCGTGGGCTTCGCCACGGCCAGTGAGACGGCCCGCACGGGCGTGGGTGATTGCTCCGAGCACGGCGTGCTGCTGGCCACGCTGCTGCGCTGCGACGGGATTCCCGCGCGCGTGGCCAGCGGGCTGATCTACGTCGAATCCGGGGGCAGGGGCGTCTTTGGGTATCACATGTGGGCCCAGGCCCTGCTCGACGTCGACGGGCGCCAGCGATGGGTGGACCTGGATGCGACCCTGCCCGACGCCACGCCCTACGACGCGACGCACATCACCCTGGGCGTGTCCGACCTCGCGGGCGACGACCCCCTGATGTCCATGATGAACGTCGCCACGATGCTGGGGCGATTGCAGATCTCGATTCCCCAGGCCGCCAAGGCCCCGGAGCCCGCGCCCGATGCCCGCTGAGAGCCTCCCCAAGCTGCCGCCCCGCGATCCGCGCGGGCACAAGGGCACGTTCGGGACCGTCGCGACGCTGGGCGGGAGCTGCTCGGGCGGCAGGGCGATGATCGGCGCCCCGGCCCTGGCGGCGCTGGGCGCCTTGCGCGCCGGCGCCGGGCTCGCCAAGCTCCTCATGCCCGGGTCGATCCTGCCCGCCGCCCTGACGATCTGCCCCTCGGCCACGGGCGTGCAGTTGCCGGTGGATCACGCCGGGCAACTGCTCGCCGGCGAGGCCCAGCGCGTCCTCGACGAGGTTCTGGACGACGCCCACGCCCTGGTCGTCGGCCCGGGTCTTGGGGACGACCCCACGGCCAAGGCCCTGTGCCTGCGTGGCGTGCAACAGGAGGCGATCCCCGTCATCGTGGATGCCGACGCCCTCAACAACCTCGCGGGCGTGCCCGAGCTATTCCGCGATTTCCGGGCCCGGGCGGTCCTCACGCCCCACCCGGGCGAGTTCCGGCGCTTGGCCTCGGCGCTGGGGATCACGCACGACGCGACCGACCCCGCCTCGCGCCCCGGCGCCGCCGAGGCGCTGGCGCAGCGCCTGGGGTGCGTCGTCGTGCTCAAGGGCGCGGGCACCGTCGTCAGCGATGGGCACCGCACGTGGACCTGCTCGCGCGGGCACGCCTGCCTGGGCACCGCCGGGACGGGCGACGTGCTCGCCGGCGTCATCGCGGGCCTGGCGGCCCAGTTCTCGCGCGATGGGCTCCCCGAGCGACTCGCCGGGACGGGGCGGGCGACCATGGGCGCGCACCAGCTCTCCCTGTACGACGCGGCACGCCTGGGAGTGCAGGCGCACGCCGTCGCCGGCGAGCTCTGGGCGCAGCGCCACGCGGCCCAGGCGGGCCTGCTGCCCAAGGTGTACGGGATGTTCTATTGGTCCATCAATCTGGGGGCCATGTT
>JBGAOG010000143.1:0-6220 GCA_044221985.1 Phycisphaerales bacterium | reverse complement strand
TTGACTAGCGAGGGGCCGGAAGGCCCTGGCGGCTGCCGAACGCTGGGATTCTGGGACGCAGACCATTCCCCGAGGCCATTTGGATCGGTTCCCGCGGCCATCGCCCCCTGGTGGGGACTTGGTCATGACCTATTCCAATCATCAGTACCACTTCCCCCGCGCAACCCTTCGGCGGCGCGGACCCTGCGCCCGACTCTCGGGGCCCTTCACCTTGGTCTCGGGTGCCTTGTCTTTGCTTCCAAGCCGCGGCGCTTTGCTGTCGGGGCTGGTTGCCGGAGGTGCGGGGGCGGTGGCCTTGAAGCGGCCCGGGGGCCGCGGGCGTGCGGCGCGCTTGCCGCGAGCCCGAAGGGGTGCGCGTCGCCACGGGTACGTGCACGCGGCATGGCTCGTGCGGCCAGCCCGCGCGTCGCGGGTGTCGTCACGCGCGAGCCGGCCCGCGTGCGGCGCGGGCACGTTGCGTGCTTCGCGGCCGGGATCGGCCCTTTCCTATACTCCCACCCGAGCTATCCCGCCCCACAACGGAGCCTACCGCCATGCCCGCCCCCGGAAACGAGACCCCCGGAAGCAAGACCCCCGGAAGCAAGACCCCCGGAAACCCGATCTCCGGAAGCAACGCCCCCGGGAATCACACCCCTGCTCCCGGCGCCCCCGGCGGCCCCAGCACGCCCACGACCTCCGGGGGCGGGGGCGGCAAGTCCATGGACGCGATCATGGCCCTGTGCAAGCGCCGGGGGTTCATCTACCAGGCGAGCGAGATCTACGGCGGGATCAACGGGTTCTGGGATTACGGCCCGCTGGGCTCGCAGCTCAAGAAGAACCTCCGCGACGCGTGGTGGCAGGATGTGGTGATGGCCCCGTGCTGGAACCGCCACGGGCCCGACGGGGACCGCGTGAGCGTGGTGCCGCTGGACAGTTGCATCATCCAGCACCCCAAGGTGTGGCAGGCGAGCGGGCACGTCGAGGGGTTCAACGATCCGATGCAGACCTGCCGCCAGTGCAAGAAGCTTTTCCGGGCGGACCACGTCTGGGACATGCTCAAGGACTCGCCGTGGGTGGTGAGCTTCCGCGAGGCGTTCATGGTGGCGGCGGACCTGTCGCGGGTGTCGTTCGAGCCGGCGGTGGCGATGAAGTGGGCCCAGACGAAGGGTCGCAAGCTGGCCCCGGGGCTGGCGCTGGTGCGCAACCCCGCGGTGACGATGTCGTGGCTGGCCCAGCGCTACGCCGCCGATCCGCAGGGCCAGATCCCCATCGAGGACATCCTTCGCCACATGGCCACCGAGCAGTTCGCGCAGACGGGGCTGGTGACGCCCTGCCCCTCGTGCGGGGGCGACCTCACCACGCCGCGGCAGTTCAACCTGATGTTCAAGACGTACATCGGGGCGGCGGCGACGGAGGAGGACGTGGCGTACCTTCGCCCGGAGACGGCGCAGGGCATCTTCGTGCAGTTCAAGAACGTGGTGGACACGACGCGGGTGCGCGTGCCGTTCGGGATCGCGCAGACGGGCAAGGCGTTCCGCAACGAGGTGACGCCGCGGAACTTCACGTTCCGCTCGCGCGAGTTCGAGCAGATGGAGCTCGAGTTCTTCTGCCACGAGGAGCAGGCCCTGGCGTGGTACGCCTTCTGGCGCGACTGGCGGATGGAGTGGTGGAAGAGCATCGGGCTGGGCGGGGACAACCTGATCCTGCGCGAGCACGACAAGGACGAGCTGGCCCACTACAGCAAGGCCACCAGCGACATCGAGTATCGCTTCCCGTTCACCGCGCCCGGATACGGGGAGCTGGAGGGGATCGCGTACCGCGGGAACTTCGACCTCACGCAGCACCAGACGCACTCGGGGGCCAAGCAGGAGTACTTCGACTCGGAGCGCGGCGAGCTGCTGCCCAACGGCAGCCGGCGCGGCGAGCGGTACATCCCGCACGTGATCGAGCCCAGCGCCGGGCTGGACCGGGGCGTGCTGGCGCTGCTGTGCGAGGCGTACACCAAGGACGAGACGCGCGCGAGCCCCGAGTTCATGAAGTTCCACCCGCGCGTGGCGCCGATCAAGGCCGCCATCTTTCCGCTGGTGAACAAGGACGGGATGCCGGAGATCGCGGGCAAGCTGTACGAGGACGTTTGCAGGCGTTTCTCGCGAGCGGGCTTCATCGAGACGGACGCCAAGCAGTCGATCGGCAAGCGGTACGCCCGCATGGACGAGGCCGGGTGCCCGTACTGCTTCACGATCGACGGAGAGACGGCAACGGGCCAGACGGTGACCGTGCGCGACCGCGACACGGGCAAGCAGGAGAGGATCTCGCTGGACCAGGTGTGCGGGTTCCTGGGGGAGAAGCTGGGGGGGTAGTTCCTTCGAGTGGACGGGGCGACCGGGGGCGGCGGGGATCGCTCCCGTGCAAGGGGGACGCGCATGCTCATCGCAACGATCATGGCGGGCGCGGCGTGCGCGCTCGCGCAGCCAAGGACATCGACCCAGATCGCGCCCGTGCCGGTGGGGCACGAGGCGTGGCGCACGGTCGCCGAGGCGACGAACTTCGAGGACACGTCCTCGCATGGGGAGGTCGTGGCCCTCATGGACCGCCTGGCGGGTGATGCGCCCGGCGTGGCGCGGCGGATCTCGATGGGAAAGAGCGTCGAGGGGCGCGACATGCCGGTGCTGGTGCTGAGCGATCCGCCGGTGGGCACGGCGGCGGAGGCGCGGGCGCTGGCGGAGAAGGACGGGCGCGTGGTCGTGCTGGTGTTCGGGAACATCCACGCGGGCGAGGTGGACGCAAAGGAGGCGTACCTGATCCTGGCGCGCCAGCTCATCGAGGCCCATGGCACGCGCGGGATGCCCGGGCCCGCGGCCCCCGATGCCGAGTTGCTCCGGAAGCTGATCGTGCTCATCGCGCCCAACTACAACTGCGACGGCAACGAGCGCCTGGGGGACAACGCGGTGAACCGTCCCGGGCAGGACGGACCACGCCGCATGGGCCAGCGTCACAACGCGATGGACCTGGACCTGAACCGCGACTGGGGCAAGCTCGAGAGCCCCGAGGCCCGCCACATGGTCGCGCTGATGAACGCGTGGGACCCGCACGTGGTGATCGACGGGCACACGACCGACGGCTCGTACCACCGGTACCTGATGACGTACGCGGTGCCCAAGGCGCTGGCGACGGACCCGCGACTGGTCGAGTTCGCGCGGGACCGGATGATGCCCGAGGTCGGGCGACGCCTGCGGGCGCGGACGGACATCGACACGTTCTGGTACGGCGATTTCGAGGGTGACCACGAGCACCCGCCGCGCGAGCATGCGCTGTGGACGACGACGCCGGGGCTGCCGCGGTACTCGACCGAGTATGTTGGCATGCGCGGGAGGATCGGGATCCTGAGCGAGTCGTACTCGTATTCCCCGTTCCGCGATCGCATCGTGGGAGGCCTCGAGTTCGCGCGGGAGGTCCTGCGATACAGCGCGGAGCACGCGGGCGAGATCCGGCGCGTGACGGCGGACGCGAGCGCCTGGCGCGGCGGGGTGTCCGCGGACGACGCGATCCTCCCGCCGCAGGGCGACTCGCACGCGACGCCCGCCCGGGCGAAGGCCACTCCATCGGGGGTCGTGATCCGCACCCGCCCCGCCAACGCGCCGGGCGAGCCGATCGCGGTCAGGGGATATGTGGAGGAAACTCGCGACGGGCGTGCCGCCTCGACGAACGTCCCGCGCGACTATCCGTGCGCCCTTCAGATCCGCCTCGATCCGGTGCTCCGTGTCACACGACCCGCCGCGTACGTCTTCACCGCCGAGGTTCCCCAGGCCATCGAGAACCTGCGCCTGCACGGGGTGCGATTCACCACGCTGGGCGAGGGGGCCACGTTCGACGCCGAGGTGTACACGATCACGAAGGTCTCGCCGGCGCCGAAGCCCTGGCAGGGGCACACGTTGATGTCCCTCGGGGCGGCGTGCGTCCGCAAGCGTGTCCAAGTCCCCGCGGGAGCGGTGTATGTCACGACCGACCAGCCGCTGGGCAACCTCGTGTGTTACTGGCTCGAACCCGAGAGCGAGGACGGGCTCGCCACCTGGAATTTCTTCGACGCGTGGGCCACGCCGGGCGCGGAATTCCCCGTGGCCCGGGTTCTGGGGCCCTAGGCGGCGGCGCGTCGCTGGCGGCCCGCGAGCCATGGCGCCTATGCTTGCCCCAACCGTTGCGGCGGTTCCCGGCGTGTCGCCTGGGAAGCGCTGCTAACTCAACGTCGACCGCCCCGGCCCTGCCGACGAGCAGGCCCCGAGCGGGCGGTCGTGGAGGACAGCACTCATGGCCAAGTCCGTCAAGCTGCTGCTGCTCGAGAACGTCGAAGCCCTGGGCATCGTGGGCGACGTGGTGAACGTGCGCCTGGGCTATGCCCGCAACTTCCTGCTGCCTCGCACGCTGGCGACGACGCCCAGCGACGAGCTGATCAAGAGCCTGGCGGGCAAGCGTGCCGACGCGGAGCGTGAGCTCGCCCTGCAACGCAGCCACCGCGAGCAGCTGGCGGGCAAGCTCCAGGGCGTGGAGGTGGAGCTGGTCAAGAGCGTCAACGACCAGGGGCACCTGTACGCGTCGGTGACGCAGCAGGACATCTCCAACGCGCTGACCGAGAAGGGCATGGGCGTCAAGCCGCGCGACATCCGCCTGCACGAGGTGATCAAGCGCATCGGCAACTACGACGTGCACATCAAGCTCGACAGCGACCTGGACTCGACGGTGAAGCTGCACGTCAAGCCCGACCGCGAGCTCGAGCTGCACCGGGACCACAAGGACGAGCATCCGGCCCCGCCCGAGGGCGAGCAGCCCCACGCCGAGGGCGAGGGCAGGCCCGCCAGGAAGGGCAAGGGCGATCGTCACGCCAAGGTCGAGGACCATCCCAAGGCGGAGGACAAGCCGGTCAAGGGCGAGTTCGGCGCCAAGGTGAAGAAGGACGCGCACGCCGAGGGCGAGGCCAAGCCCGCCAAGGGCGAGTTCGGCGCCAAGGCGAAGAAGGAAGCCGGCGAGGCGGATCACAAGGCCAAGGGCGAGAAGCCTGCCAAGGGCGAGAAGAAGGAAAAGGGCGAGAAGAAGAAGTAACGCCGCGCCGATTCCGTCGCATCACGCACCGCGGGCCACGAGGCCCGCGGTTTTTCGTTGTGGACCTGCTCGTCGCTGTGGCGCGCTGGGCGACGCGCGGGGGGCACTGCGATCCGCATCAACGATTGCGCGTGCCGACATCGCGAGGGCGCGGGGATTCCGTGCAGATTGCCGGGCGCGTCGGAACGCTCCGCACTCTGGGCAGGCGGCCCCCGGAGCAAGGCCCGCGCGGTCGTAGTTGCACTGGGCGCATCGGCCCGCGCGAGCCCGGTGGCGGGCCCGTGCATCCAGACGCCACGCGCCGAGCGTGGCCAGCAGCGTCAGGCTCGCCGGCATCCACAGCGGCACCAGCATACCAGTGAACGGCAGCACCCTCGTTCCGCCGGACGAATCCCATGCGTTCAACCACCACACACGAATCGCGGGCGAAGCGTCGTAACGCACCGCATACCAACCGGGCGGCGCGCGAAAGCTCGGCCCGTCGTGCCGGATCACGATGACGCTCCCGCGATTGAGCGAGAACGTCCAGTTCGCCGTCTCGCGGTTCACGCACCACCGCTCGCTCGCCCCCCACATCGCCAAGAGAACCACCGCGGCGATCGCACCGGCCCACTTCACCGTCGCTCGGATGAGCGTGTGCGGCGCCACGCCGGCGAGGCAGGTCTTCGCGATCGTTCCCGTCACCCGTGCCGTGCCGCACTCGGGGCAGACGGCTGTCGATGCGAGGCCGGCGAGCAAGTAGTTGCAGGCGGGGCATCGCAGCGCCCGCTCGCGGCGTTTCGCCCTCCTGTCCATCCCCCAGGCCACGGCGGACACCGTGATTCCCACGCCCGCGAGCGGCCAGAACGGAACTGCCACCCCGACGTTCGTCACCTGCGCGAATCGCTGGGAGGCATATATGGAGGCGGGACCGGCATCGCGAATGCCCGTTGCGGCATCACCCCCCCATCGCACCCACCAGAGCCGGCGCTGGTTCACAAATGCCTGCGAGTCCCAGTACCAGCCCGAGGACATCTGGTGGGACGGATCGACGAGATGAAGCACCGCCACGCCGCCGCGCACGAGCGCAAACGTCCATCCCGTCGTGACGCGGTTGATCCACACCCTCTCGCTGGCCCCCCACGCGGCCAGGAGGACCACGGCCACC
>JBGAOG010000142.1:0-6251 GCA_044221985.1 Phycisphaerales bacterium | reverse complement strand
GCCCGCCACATTCCTGCCCGCCCAACTTCATTGATGGTCCGGGTGGCAATCCCGGGTGGGAGCCTTACAGCCGGAAGCCTTACGGCCAGGGGGTCGGGGGTCGGTAGGTACTTCCCGGGCCAGGACGCGAAGAGACGCCCGCGGGAACAGCCGCGCTTGGCGACAGAGTTTGTTTCGCGCGTCCGGGCGCGGTGCGCCCCCGTGGCCGGGTTGGTACGAGCCCCCGCCAGGTACGCGACGTGGGCCAACGTGGGCGGACCCGTGGCCAACGGGCGCGGCCCGTAACGGGCGGGAATAGGGGCGGTGTGCCGCCCCCGGACGGGCCTGACGCCCGAGCGATTCAGCGAACCAGCCAACCAGCGATCCAGCGAGCCATGACCTGCCGCGTGCGCGGCGGGCCACCTCGACGCCCATGCGCCGCGCCCCCGCCGGTGCCCACGACGGAGATCGCTATGAACATCGAGATGCTTCCCATCGGCGCGGTCAAGGAATACGACCGCAACCCCCGCACCATCAACGACGCCGCGATCGATGCGGTGGCCAGGTCGATCGAGGCCTTCGGCTTCAAGATCCCGATCCTCATCGACGGCGACAACGTCATCATCGCCGGGCACACCCGCCTCCGTGCGGCGCGCAAGCTCGGGCTGAAGGAAGTGCCGACCATCCGCGCGTCGGACCTGACGCCCGACCAGGTCAAGGCGCTGCGCATCGCCGACAACAAGGTCGCGTCGCTCACGGCGTGGGACATGGAGCTCCTACCCATCGAGCTCGCCGACCTCAAGGGCGTGGACTTCGACCTCGCGGTGCTCGGGTTCAGCGCCGAGGACCTCGCGGCGATCATGGCGCCGGCCGGGAACGAAGGGCTCACGAACCCCGACGATGTGCCGGCGCCGCCGGACGCCGCCACCACGCTGCCCGGCGACATCTGGGTGCTCGGCAACCACCGCCTGATGTGCGGCGACTCATCGAAGCCGGAAGACCTGGACCGGCTGCTGGATGGCCAGCCCATTCACCTCGTGAACACGGACCCGCCGTACAACGTGAAGGTCGAACCGCGCTCGAACAACGCGATCGTCGCCGGCCTGAGTTCGTTCGCGCTCCCCGGCAAGGCCGACCAGCACGACCAGCAGAGCGCCGACCTCAACCGGTATCCCGAGAAGAGCCGCGCCACGCACAAGAAGCTGCGTGCCAAGGACCGGCCGCTCGCCAACGACTTCGTGTCGGACGAAGAGTTCGACCGGCTGCTTGCCGCGTGGTTCGGGAACATCACCCGCGTGCTGATCCCAGGCGGCACGTTCTACATCTGGGGCGGCTACGCCAACTGCGGGAACTACCCGCCCGTGCTCAAGCGCTGCGAGCTCTACTTCGCGCAAGCGATCATCTGGATCAAGGAGCACCCGGTCCTGACGCGGAAGGACTTCATGGGCAACCACGAATGGTGCTTCTACGGCTGGAAGGAAGGGGCGGCCCACCGCTTCTTCGGGCCCGCCAACGTCCCGGACACCTGGTCGATCAAGAAGGTCAACCCGCAGAGCATGGTCCACCTCACGGAGAAGCCCGTCGAGTTGGCACGGCGGGCGATCGAGTTCTCGTCGCGTCCTGGCGAGAACGTGCTCGACCTGTTCGGCGGCTCGGGGTCCACGCTCATTGGCGCGGAGATGACCGGGCGGCGAGCGTTCCTCATGGAGCTCGACGCACTGTACTGCGATGTCATCGTGCAGCGGTGGGAGAAGTTCACGGGCCGCAAGGCGGAACGGCTCTCCGCCGCGCCGGCAAACACTGTGGTCGAAGAGAAAGCCCCGGCGAAGGCCGAGGCGTGAGGAGGGGGCACCGATGCGTTCAGACGCTGGGCCCCTTCTCCCGGAGGGCGTGGAACTCGACCATTGCGTCCTCGTAGGGGGCGGTCCCTGCGGCGGCGTGGTTGCGCCCGCCCGCGGGAACGACCACGCTCCGCTCCTTGAGGAACGCGAAGGCGACGGCCGCCTGCGTCCAGGGGATGTTGGCGGCGTGCCGGAGGTCTTCGAGGTTGAACGGGCTCGTGGCCTCGGCCACCGCATGGGCGACCGCCTCGAACGCGTCCTCCGGGCAGCGGTGCTGGTACGGCTCGCCCTTCATCGGGACGACGCTGCGGACCAGCGCCCGCGTGCCATCGACCGTAAACGTCTCCGTCCGCTCGTTCGCGGGCGGCTCGTTGCAGGCCGCGACCGCGTGCTCCAGCGCGTCCCACTCCTCGGTGGTGAGCATCTGGACCTCGCGGGCGTTGAGCAGGCGCTCGGCCGCGTCGAGCAGGGCTTCGAGTTGGGCGCGGGTGGCCTGCATGGGTTAGGCCCCCTTTCCGCGTGGGGGGGCGACGAAGACGCCCTTGTCGTGCTTCTTGAAGCGGGCCTTGTCGCCCTTGGCGGCGATCTCGCGGATGATGGCGGCGTAGAGCGTGGCCTCGGGTGTCTTCCCGCCGGGGCTCTTCCAGAGGCCCTTCGCTTCCATCTTGGCGATCATCTCCTTGGCCCGCATGGGCACCTCGCTGGCGGCGAGCACCTGCGCCGCGGCGTCGAGGGCGCTGACGCGCTTGGGCTTCTTCTCCTTGGGGGCCTTGGGCGCCTTCGCGGCCTTGGGAGCCTTACCGCTCTTGGCGGGCTTCGCCTCGCCGGGTTTGCCGTCCAGGCGGTCCTTGATCTCGGCGAGCGCCGCCTTGCGGAGCCGGTCGGTCTTGGCCGCGCCCTCGGCGCGGGCCGCGCTCTTGGACATGCGGGTCTTCGGGGCCTTCTTCGTCTTCGTACTCATGCGAATCTCCCAACTACGGGTGCGGACTCCCGCCGCACATTGCGGCGGGGAATCGCGTCCGGCGCGGTTCCCCGCGGCGACGCATGGGGGGGCGCGTGGGGCGGGTTAGCAGCCCGCGACGCGCTCCATCTCGTTGAGGACGTCGTGGACCATCGAGTTGGTGGCGGCGGCGCGGCCGCGGCGGTCGGTCCCGTAGACCACCTTGGCGACCTCGACCGCCTTGGCATAACGGGCGTCGCGGTCCTCGTCGCGCGCGATGTGGGCGATGCAGATGTCCTGCCTGCCCGCGTGGCGCGTGCTCTGCTCGATCGTCGCTTCCGCGCCGCGCTCGGTGCGGCTGATCTTGACGTCCTTCTCGTGGCCTTCGATCACGATCGTCTTGATGTTCATGAGCGTGCTCCTTCGTGGGGGTGCGTTGGTACGGAGTGGTTACTCGGCCAGGAAGCGCTCGACGTCCTCGCGGTCCATGCCGCTGAGGAAGGCGACGGTGTCCATCAGGTCGCTGCGGACCTTCCCGAGGTTGCCGGTGATGCCCCAGTTGGTCGGGTCGGCCTTGGCCCGCTCGTCGTGCTTGTCCAGTTCCATCTGCAGCACGTCGAGGAGCCGGGCGATGTCGTTCCGCCGTGCGGCGTACATCTCGACGGCGGTCGGTTGCGCGGGGGCGGGCTTGGCGGTCTTGTTTGTGTGCTTCTTCATACTGGTACCTCTCGTCGCTTGGGGTGCTTGCGGTGCGTGGTGACTCCGGTAAACAACGAAGCCCGCATTTCGCGGGCTTCAGGTCGTCGAGCGGGTTGTGCGGCCGGGCGGGGGCGTCTTGGGCCGCCCCACCGCGTCGAGGTAGTCCACCAGGTCGCTGGCGAACCAGGTGTCGCCATCGACGGCGTCGTGCTCGTCGGGCCCGCGGCGGCCGTCGGGGTCGATCTCGAAGAGGCGGAAGCCGCCGGCGCTCGCGGCGTCGACCGACCAGGTCCGGCCGTCGGGCGTGCGGACCTCGATGCTGGCGACCGCGAACCCGCGGCGTCCCAGGGCGCTGGCAATCTCGATCATGTTCTTCGTCGTCGCGTTCATCTTCGTGGTCTCCGTCGCGGGGTTCCGCCACGCGTTGTGACACATGAAGCCATGACATCCGCGCACAGGCAAGGCGAACTGGAGCGAATCCGCCGTCATTCCGCGACATGTGGGCAACTCGGCGGGACATGTGGGCAAGTTCGTGCGAGAGGTCCGCGATGACTCCCGAACACGCGCCTAGTCCCGCCCCCCACGCCGCCAACGCCGCCGGGCAGGGGATGTCCCGGCTCAATCCCGCCGCGCTCCCCGTGGCGGACGCAGCGCGCGTGCTCACACGACTGGGCGGCAAGTCCGTTACCGAGATGATGCTTCGCGCCGACATCGACGCTGGCGCGCCGGTGAATGCTGACGGCACGCTCAACCTCGTGCACTACGCCGCGTGGCTCGTGAAGGAGATGGCTGGTTCCGGAGGTGGCGGTGGCGATTGACCCGCGCAAACTCAAGCCCGGCGAGCTCGCGCGGCTGCTCAACAGCACACCGCTGGGCGAGGTCGTCAGCGAGCGGCAGCTCCACCGGCACCGCACGCGCGCGGGGTTCCGCGTCGCGGCCGACGGGGACGCGGGCAAGGTGGACCTGTTTCGGTACGTCGCGTGGCTAGTAACGACGCGACACGAGGCACTTGCCGAGGCGGCCCGCCAGCCCGAGGGGCTCACCGGCTACGAGGCGATGAAGGAGCGGGCGCGGCTGCGCAACGCCATGCTCTCGCTCTCGGGGCGCGACATCGGCGACCTCCCGCCAGTGGCCGATCCGGCGCGGCGGGAGCGGGCGGCCGGGGACTTCCGGTTCTTCTGCGAAACGTACTTCCTGCAGACGTTCCATCTCAAGTGGTCCGACGACCACCTGAAGGTCATCGCCAAGATCGAGCAGGCGGTGCTGGAGGGCGGGCTGTTTGGGATGGCCATGCCCCGCGGCAGCGGCAAGACCTCGCTGTGCGAGGTCGCGTGCCTGTGGGCCATGCTCTACGGCCACCGCGACTTCGTGGCCCTGATCGGCTCCGATGAAGAGCACGCCGCCGGAATGCTCGAGTCGATCAAGGCGGAGCTGGAGAACAGCGATCTGCTCGCCGGCGACTTCCCGGAGGTCTGTCACCCGATCCGGTCTCTAGAGGGCATCCACCAGCGGGCCTCGGGCCAGCTCTACCAGGGCAAGCAGACGCACATCGGCTGGACCGCCCGCGAGATCGTGTTGCCGACGATCTCCGGCTCGGCGGCCGCCGGCGCCATCATCCGCGTCGCCGGGATCACCGGCCGCATCCGCGGCATGAAGCACAAGCGGGCCGACGGCACTTCGGCGCGTCCGTCCCTCGTGCTGATCGACGACCCGCAGACCGACGAGAGCGCCCGATCGCCTTCGCAGTGCGCCAACCGCGAGCGCATCCTCGCCGGCGCGATTCTGGGCTTGGCGGGCCCGGGGAAGAAGATCGCGGGCCTCATGACGCTGACGGTTGTCCGCCCCGACGATCTGGCCGACCGCATTCTGGACCGGGACAAGCACCCGCAGTGGCAGGGCGAGCGGACGAAGATGATGTACGCCTTCCCCGTGCGAGATGCGCTCTGGCAGAAGTACGCGGAGCTGCGGGCGGAAGGGCTGCGAAACGATCGGGGCATCAAGGCCGCCACGGAGTTCTATGGCCAGCACCGAACCGCGATGGACGAGGGGGCGGCGATCGCTTGGCCGGAGCGGTTCAACCACGACGAGCTATCCGCGGTTCAGCACGCAATGAATCTAAAGCTGCAGGACGAGGCAGCGTTCTTCGCGGAATACCAGAATGAACCACTCCCGGAGATCCAGGCCGCCGACGATCTGCTGAGCGCGGATCAGATCGCGGCGAAGGTCAATGGCCAGGCCCGAGCCGAGGTGCCGATCGGCTGCACACGGCTGACGATGTTTGTGGACGTCCAGGGCAAGGCTCTGTTCTACCTCATCGCCGCCTGGGAGGACGACTTCACGGGGTACGTGATCGACTACGGCACCGAGCCAGACCAGAAAGCGCCGGGCGGGTACTTCACGCTCCGCGACCTGCGGCGGACGCTGGCGACCGCGGCCCCGCGGGCCGGCGTTGAAGGGGCGATTTACGCCGGGCTGGAGCGATTGGTGGCGTCGCACCTGGCACGCGAGTGGCGGCGCGACGACGGGGCGATGGTGCGGGCTTGTCGGCGGCGTCCTGGGGCTTGTCCGGGGGCGTGTCGGGGGGCCTGGCCGTCGGCTCCGAAGACGGAGTCGAGCCGGCCGAGGTGCCGGGCGCGCTCGGCGCCGGGGAGGGCGTCGGCGAAGCGGTGTCCGTGGGAGAAGGCACTTGCGCCCACGCCGGCGAAGGCACGATGAGCGCGAGGACGATGCCACCCGAAATGGCGCGGAAACGCACGGGGGCCACGGTACACGAGCCGAGCCTCGCGCGTCTC
>JBGAOG010000141.1:0-6335 GCA_044221985.1 Phycisphaerales bacterium | reverse complement strand
GTTCCCGCCGACTCCACTTCCGCCCGCCCCGCAAGCAACTTCCTCCCAAACCCCTCCGCCATCTGGCTGCGGCAGGAGTTCCCCGTGCACAGGAACAGCACGCGGGCACGTCGCGGCGACGCCGCCGCCACGGCGTCACGCACGCCCTGGATTGCCTCGCGCCTATCCACGCCGCCCTCCCGGGCTTGCGCACCCGCAGCCCTCGCCGCACACGCCACGCCCGCACTCCTCCAGCGCTCCGGCCAGGGCACGCAAGGACGCGGCCAACTCGGCGTACCTGACGCCGTACAGCACCGTCCGACCCCGACGCGTCACCTCAAGAACCCCCTCCCGCTCGAGGTGCTTGAGGTGCCGCGAGACCACCGAAAGGTCCACGCTGCAGCACTGGGCCACCTCGCCCACGCTCGCCGCCCGGGCGCACTTGGCCAGGCACGCGATGAGGCGTGCCCGAGTCGCGTCGCCCAGGGCCCCGAAGAGCGCCGGGCGCAGCAGGTTGTCGATGGGGGCCTTCCGCCTGGCCGCCTGTCGCGGGCTCGTCGGACGATGCTTGCGTGTTTGCGTCATGATGCAAGTATACCACGCCCCCGGCCCCGGTCGAGCATCGCTCCCGCGGGGCCCCGACGCGCCCTGGCGGGCGTCCCCCTATCCTCCGCGATGGACCTCTCCCGCCTCATCAGCCGTCGCGCCGAGCTCGTCGAGGAGTCCGGCATCCGCCGCGTGTTCGAGGAAGCCCGCGACGTTTCCGACCCCATCAACCTCTCCATCGGGCAGCCCGACTTCAAGGTCCCCGACGCCGTCAAGCACGCCGCGGCCGACGCCATCATGCGCGACCAGAACGGGTACTCCTCCAACCGCGGGCTCGATTCCCTCGTCGCCGCCCTCGCCACGCACCTCGAATGGGACCTGGGCTGGCGCGTCTCACCAACGCCCAAGCCCCAGAGCGGCCAAGCCAGCGTCTTCGTCACCAGCGGCACCTCGGGCGCCCTCTGCCTGGCCGCCCTCTGCCTGCTCGACGCGGGCGACGAGATCATCATCCCCGACCCGTACTTCGTGCTCTACCCGCCGCTGGCCCAGATGGCCGGGGCACGGGCCGTGCTCTGCGACACCTACCCCGACTTCCGCATGACCGCCGCCCGCGTCGAACCCCTGATCACCCCGCGCACCAAGGCCGTGCTGCTCAACAGCCCCGGCAACCCGTGCGGCGTCGTGATGAGCGAGCGCGAATGCCGCGACCTGCTCGACCTCTGCAAGCGGAAGAACGTCCTGCTCGTCAGCGACGAGATCTACGACGAGTTCACCTTCAGCGAGTGCCTCACGCAGCCCGCCGCGGGCAGCTCCAAGGCCATGCGCTGCCCCAGCCCCGCGCGCGTCGTGGGCGGCACGCCCGATGGCGAGCAGGAGTCGTGCCTGGTCGTGCGCGGGTTCGGCAAGACCTACGGCTGCACCGGCTGGCGCCTGGGCTACTGCGCCGGCCCCCCCGCGCTCATCGACCGCATGGTCAAGCTCCAGATGCACCTGTACATCTGCGCACCCACGCCCCTGCAGTTGGGCGCCCAGGAAGCCCTCAAGGCCCCCCCCGCCGATTTCGTCGCCGACTACCAGAAACGCCGCGACCGCGTGTGCCAGGTGCTGGGCAAGGTGACGGAAGTCGTCACGCCCGGCGGCGCGTTCTACGCGTTCGTCAAGGTGCCCGAGCGGATGAAGATGACGGCCACGGAGTTCAAGAACCTCGCCAAGGGCCGGCGCGTGCTGATCGTGCCCAGCAGCGCCTTCGGCAATCGCGACACGCACTTCCGCCTCTCCTTCGCCACGCCGCCGGCGAAGCTCGAAGAAGGGCTGGCGATCCTCGCCGACCTGATGCGATGAGGCGCTCCGCGGGGCCGGGCGGCCGCTCGAGGCAGGCACCGAGGATCTCCCGGGGGTCATTCGCGCGCCGGGGGCACACGACGCCCGCCGGACCCCGCGCCCTTGACCGCCCCTGTCGCTCGGATGAGCCAAACCTGAACAACTCGTCGCATCGAAACCGCACCCCGCGCTGCCGGGTATATTGGACTCGATGGACCAGATGCACGAACGCCTCCGTATTGCCGCGGGCAACCGCACGTACCGCAACATCGGCGAGATGACCGCCACTCACCACGAAACGGTGCGCCGCTACCTCACCGGGCAGCCCCCGGCGGTGGAGTGGCTGTCGCGGTTTTGCGCGGTCATGGGGGTCAGCACCGAATGGGTCATCATCGGCCGCGGGCCCATGAAACGCTCCGACGCCCGCGCCCACGCCCTGAGCGAAGCCAACGTCTCCGAGCTTCTGGCGGCCATGTCCAAGATGCTCGAACGCCTCATGGAGCGTGTGGATCGGCTCGAAGCCTATTCCCAAACGCTCGAACTTCGCTTGCGCGCCATGCAGGGCCTGGTGGAGCCCAAGAGCCTGCGGGCCACGCCCATCGGCATGGACGCACCGAACGACCGGGTCTCGGGGGTTGCGGGGGCCATCGATGCCCTCGCGCAGAAGGAAAGGGAGTAGTCCGGGCACACAGGCCACCCCACCGACGCACCACCTACGCTGCGCACCATGCCCGGCATGGACGCCCCATCGCGCGCCCCCCGCGTCCTCGCCCTGCGGCGCGACCTGCGGGCCTGCCTGCTCGACGGCGCCCTGTTTTGCGTCATGGTCGGGATGGCCGAGCTCTACATCCCCGCGTTCGTCGAGGCCCTCGGGCTCGGGCCCATCCCAGTCGGGCTCATCGCCACCGTGCCCCTGCTCATCGGGGCCACCGCACAGCTCAAGGCGCCCGCCCTCCTGCGCCGCATGGGCTCCTACCCGCGATTCGTGGCCCTCTGCGCCTATGTCCAGGCTTTCATGTATCTGCCCCTGGCCGCCGTCGCCCTCTCCGCCCACCTCACCCTGCCCTTCCTGCGCCAGCACGACGCCCAGTGGGTCGTGACCGGCGCCGTTTTCGCCCTCGTCTCGATCTACTGGACCGCAGCCCTCGCCTGCGGACCGGCCTGGATCACCCTCGCCGGAGCCATCATCCCCGCCCCCATCCGCACCAATTACTTCGCCCGGCGCCTGCGGTGGCTCCAAGGGGCCCAGCTCCTGGCCATCCTGGCCCACGGCGCCATCATGACGGGGCTCGCCGGGCGGCCCCAGGAGCGCGCCGTGGGCGCTGTGCTCGCGGAGGGTGCGAGCGCCATGAACCCCGCCGTCGCAGCCTTTGCCGCGATCTTCGGGCTGGGCTTCCTCGCCCGAGCGGGGTCCGCGTACTACCTCTCGCGCTACTCCGAGCCGCGCCACCCCCCGGCCCACGAGCATGAGCTGGGGCTCTCCACGTTCGTCTCGCGCCTCGGGCACTCGCGCGACGGACGCTACGTGTTGTACATCGGGCTCATGAACGCCGCCTCAATGCTGGCCAACCCGTTCTTCAACCCCTACATGCTCGATCTGCTCGACCTGCGACGCCGACCCCTGGCGCCGGTCCTCTCGGAAATGGGCTCCGCCTACGCGTTCTTCCTGGCCGCCGGCTTCCTGGGACGCGTCCTGGTGCTGCCGTCCATCGCCCGTGCCGTCCAGCGGCGGGGCGCCTTCCGCGTCCTGGTACTCGGATCCCTGCTGATCGTCCCGGCGCCGATCTTGTGGCTCCTCACCGACGACCTGTGGGTCCTGCTGGCGTTCCAGGTCCTCACGGGCGCGGCCCAGGCCACCTTCGAGTACGCCGCCTTCATGATGTACTACGAGGCCGTCAACTCCCGCGAACGCACCAGCATCATCACCCAGTTCCAGTTCCTCAACGAGGCCGGCAAGACCGCCGGTTCGGTCGTCGGGGCCCAGCTCCTCCGTTCCGCGGGCAAGGACCAGGACGCCTACGCCGTCATCTTCTGGGCGTCGGCGCTCGCCCGGCTCGCCGTGATCCCCCTGCTCGCCCGGGTCGCCAGCGCCCGCCACCGCCCCGAGGAGATCACCGTCCGCCTCGTGGGCGAGCCGCCGCCGGCCGAGCCGATGCTCACGGAGGTCCGCCACACGCCCGACGAGTAAGTGACCCAACTCCCCGGGCCGCATTCGAAGCCAGTCGGGCTCGACGGCTCCTTGGGGGTCGGGATCGGGAGTCACGTCGCCACGGCACGCGCGGCCAGGGGCGCGGGGCGATCCTCTCGGGGCCACCCCGTCCACTCGACATAGCGCCGCCGCAGGTCTTCCACGATCGCGCCCGCGTCCATCCCGGCGTAGTCGATCGGCGCCATGACCCGCACGCGCGAGCGGCTCGGCTTGAACAGGCTCGCCCACGCCGGTCCGACCTCCGGCGTGCCATCCACCACACACGCCAGCACCCGCGCCCCGCTCCGAGCCACGATCAGGCCCACGCCCGGCAGGAACGGCAGCACGTGGCGCGCCGGACGCTCCAATCGCCCCTCGGGGAACACGCCCAGCACGCCCCCGGCCTTCAGGTGCGCCAGGGCCTCGCGCGCGCTGCGACGGTCCGTCCCCAGCCGATCGACCTCGATCACGCCCGACCAGCGCCAGAAACCCCCCAGCGACGGGGTCATCATGTCCTTGCCCATCATCCAGCGGATCTCGAACGGTGCCACGCTCTGCACCAGCAGCGGGTCCACACCCGCCGTGTGGTTGCACACCACCACCAGCGGCCCCGGGAACTGCTCCTGGGGCACCCGGTCCAGCCCTTCCACGCGCAGCCCATGCCACACCCGCGCGTACCAGCGGCACAAGTGCCAGAACACGCCCGTTTCCACATCCCCGCGCGGATTCACCACCAGCCGGCGCGACACCATCGCCCAGCCCAACACCCCCCCACCAATCAGGATGACCCAGGCAAGCGGACTCACGCGGGCGGCATGTTAGCGGACGCCAGCGAATTGTCGAGCACTCCCACGCGATTGTGCCCACCCGAACAAACTACGCCCATAGAGTCCTCCGTGCCCGATCTCTGGTCCGCCAAGCGAGAACAAGCACGCGCGGCCGTGCAGCCCCTGGCGCTGCGCATGCGCCCGCGCACGCTCGACGAGTTCGTGGGACAAGAGCACCTGCTCGCCCCGGGCAAGCTCCTGCGCCGCATGCTCCAGGCCGACGCCATCACGTCCTTGATCTTCCACGGCCCGCCCGGGACGGGCAAGACCACCCTGGCCGAACTGATCGCCCACCACACCCGCCGGCACTTCGAGCGCGAGAATGCGGCCTCGGTCGGCGTCAAGCGTGTCCGCGAGATCATCGACGAGGCCATCCATCGCGTCGAGGTCGAGGGGCGACGCACGATCCTCTTCCTCGACGAGATCCACCGGTTCTCTCGCTCCCAGCAGGACGTGCTCCTGGGCGACGTGGAGCGCGGGTTGATCACGCTCATCGGTGCGACCACCGAGAACCCCCTCTTCGCCGTCAACTCGGCCCTGGTGTCCCGCTCGACCCTGTTCCGCCTCGAACCGCTCACCAAGGCCCACATCGTTCGCGTGCTTCGCCAGGCCATCGCCGACAAGGAACGCGGCTACGCCTCGCTCGCCCTCGACGTGACCGACGCCGCTCTGGACGTCTGGGCCACCAAGTGCGACGGGGACGCCCGCCGCGCCCTGACGGCGCTCGAGACCGCCGTGCTCTCGTCCGCTCCTCCCGGCACGGGCCCCGTCCCGACGATCACCCGCGAGGTCGCGGAAGACTCGATCCAGCAGAAGGCCGCCGTCTACGACGCCACCGGCGACGAGCACTACGACTCGGCCTCCGCGATGATCAAGTCCATCCGCGGGGGAGACCCCAACGCGGCGGTGTACTGGATCGCGCGGATGCTCACCGCGGGCGAGGACCCGCGGTTCATCGCCCGCCGCCTGGCCATCCTCGCCAGCGAGGACGTGGGCAACGCCGACCCTCGTGGCACGATGGTCGCCGCGGCCTGCTGGGAACTCGTCGAGCGCGTGGGAATGCCCGAGGCACGGATTATCCTGGCCCAGGCCGCCATCTACCTGGCCTGCGCCCCCAAGAGCAACGCGAGCTACCTGGCGATCGACGAGGCGATGAAGGACGTGAGCGAAGGACGCACGCTCCCCGTGCCCGTGTTCATCAAGGACGCGAACGTGCGCAAGGCCGGGGACCTGAGCACGGGCACCCCGGCCGGGGCGGGCGCCGGGCAGGCGTACGTGTACAGCCACGACGCGCCCAACGCCCTCTCGGGCCAGGAGTATCTCGCGGTCGACAAGGACTTCTTCCGCCCCACGGACCGCGGGCACGAGAAGATCATGCGACAGTGGATGGACATGCTCCGCCAGGCCCGCGAGAACGCGCGCCGAGCACGCTAACCCCGCGCGCTACCCGCCCAGGAGCACCATCGCCCCGCGCA
>JBGAOG010000140.1:0-6359 GCA_044221985.1 Phycisphaerales bacterium | reverse complement strand
GTCCTTCGAGAACAGGTTGATGAGCCCGGTCACGCCCTCGCGGTCGAGGTTCGAGCCAGCGTAGATGCGGGGCAACAGGCCGCGGAGCTTGTCGGGGTAGGTCTTTTCCAGGAGTTCGAGTGCGTCGTCGAGGATGCTCTTGATCGTGTCCGCCTGGGCGTGCTGGAGGATGTACGACCAGCGCGACTTCTCAGGGACGATGAATGCACCCGCAGCGCGGTACTCGTCCGCGTCGGCCAGGATGCGGGCGCGGGCCTTTGCGTCCTTGGTGAAGTAGTCGCTCTTCGGATCCGCGAGCAACCCCTCGAGTTCCTCGCGGCGGCGCTCATAGCGGAGTGAGAGGAACCGGAGAAAGATGATGGGCAAGACGTACCGCTTATAGTCGGCGGGCTCAATCGAGCCGCGCAGGTTGACGGCGGCCTGCCACAGCTCCTTCATGAGCTGTGCCGTCCCGTTCTGCGGGGCTTCGTCCTTGGGCTTCTTCGCGGTCCGCTTGGCCATTTTGTACTCCGTCCATGTTCAGTGAACGTGGACAGGGTATCATAACCAGCGGGTCAAAGCCAGCGGATCAGGGTAGATCCGACAGCCCGCGTCAAAATGGAGTAGACGCTATGTCGAAGTCCAAGGGATTCAAGATCGGTCGGGACAACGAGACGGGCCGCCTGAAGTCTGTCGATCAGGCCAAGGTCAACCCCCGAGGGAGCCGCTGACCAGATCTTCAGACGCCGGCGCGAACCCGACCCCACGCCCGCCGCTGCTCGCGCCAGTCGGCACAGGCGGTGACGGCCCGCAGCATGTGCTCGTGGACGGGATCGCGCCCACTCATCACCAGCGGCAGGAACAGGATCTGCTCCTGTATGTCCGGCGCGAGATGGCAGAGATTCATCAGCTGCGTGATCCGGGGCTGGGTGACGTGCGTCAGCCGGGCGATCTCGGAGATGTTGGCGACCTTGCCGGCGCGGATCATCTCGTCGAAGTGGATGGCCAGCGCCATCAGGCGGGAGATCCGCGGCACGCGGCCGGGGTCCACGGCCACGCTCGCGGCGGGCTTCGTGTCGATCGTCTTGCGCCCGTGTGCGGCGCGGTTGAAGAAGACCTTCGTCTTGACGGTGATCATGCCTGGGCCTCCGGTCCCTCTGCTGCCCCGCCCGCCAGCGCCTTCACGCCCGATGGGTAGAACGAAACCTCGATGCTGCTGTCGAGGGCGTCGAAGACGACCTTGTTGATCAGCAACTGGAGCATCCGGACCTGTTCTCGGGGCGCGAGCGCGGTCCAGACGTTGTCGAAGTCGGCAAACGCCGCGTGGAGGTCTTCGGCTGAGAGCACTTCCGCTCGGTGGCGTTCTACGGCGGCCCCAATCTCGCTGGCCCGCCGCTCCGCCTCACGGATCTGGTCGTTGAGGTCGGTGATGCGGCCCGCGGACGCGGAGGACGCTGGCTCGGTGGTTGCCAGGCGGCGGATCTCGGCGTGATTGCGCCCCAGACCACGGTTGACGATGCGCAGCTCGGCGTCCAACTGCTCGATGGCCGCGGCTGCTTGAGCCCGCGATGCCGAGAGCGTCTCCTCCAGAACGCTCTGGTCCTGGCCGACGCACCGGATCTGTTCGACGACCGCCTTCTCGATCTCAAGGGCGGGCAGCGAACCACTCTGGCAACGAGCGCGGCCCTTCTTGATGGCGTTGCAGCAGACGTAGTACCGATACGCCTTGTTCCCCCGCCGGGTAAAGGTGTGGACCATCGCGCTGCCGCACCCCTTGCAGTACAGCAGTTTGCGCAGGAGCGCCCCGAACTGGTTCCGCAGTTCGTTGCCGCGCGTCCGTGAGTTCTTCTGCATCAGCACGTGAGCACGCCGGAACGTCTCCTCCTCGACGATGGCCTCGTGCTGACCCTGGTACGTCTCGCCCTTGTGGACCACCTTGCCCATGTAGATCGGATTCGTCAGCGTGCAGTACACCGAGTGCCGGTCCCATTCCACGCCTCCGCGAACCACGCCCGCCTTCGTTCGCCACGATTTGGTCTTCCAGCCGCGTTTGCAGAGATCTTCACCGACCGACAGCAACGACCCGAGTTCGAGGTACCGCTCAAAGATGTGGCGAACCCGCGACGCCTCAGCCGGGTTGACGACGAGGCGTGGGCTTCCGTTCGAGCGGTCGACGTCGTACCCGAACGGCGGCGGACCGCCGCCCCATTTGCCCCGCTTCTTCGCCGCCGCGATCTTGTCCCGGATGCGCTCGCCGATGATCTCACGCTCGAACTGGGCGAACGACAGGAGGATGTTGAGCGTGAGCCGGCCCATCGAATGGGTCGTGTTGAAGTGCTGGGTAACCGAGACGAACGAAACCTTGTGGCGATCAAAGACCTCCATGAGGCGCGCGAAGTCCATCAGCGACCGGGACAGACGGTCCACCTTGTAGACCACCACGCAGTCGATCTTGCCCGCCTCGATGTCGGCCATCAGGCTCTTGAGGCCAGGCCGATCGACGTTGCCCCCCGAGAATCCGCCGTCGTCGTATCGATCGGGAAGCGCTGACCATCCCTCGTTCCGCTGGCTGGCGACGTACGCCTCCGCCGCCTCACGCTGGGCGTCGAGGGAGTTGAACTCCTGCTTGAGCCCCTCCTCGCTCGACTTTCGGGTGTAGATCGCGCAGCGACATTGCGGAGGCGGAGTGGCGGCGTGCTTTCCGTTCTGGGTGCCTCTGCTCATCGACGGCCCTCCAGGTTGAAGAACCGGAATCCGTTGACGTGCGAGCCAGTGACCGCCTTGGCGATCGCCGACAGGGAGCGGTAGCGCTCACCCTCGAACTCGAACCCGTCCGCCAGCACCACGACCCGCACCATCCGGCCCCGGTAGTCCCGGACGATCGCCGCTCCCGCGGGTGGTAGCCGTGGGTCCGCCGTGGCGGCGAGGGCGACCTTCTTGGCGTCCTTGGGGGCCTCCCCGAGCGTGGCCCACTTGGGCGGCGTACGCCGCACGTCGGTCGGGTTGGCGAGTTGGGCCGCTCGGACACGGGCTCGTTCGGACAAGCCACCTTCGGCGTTGGCCTGGATGCGCCACGCGATGCGGCGGACGAGGTAGATGCGATGGCGGCTCTGAATCCGCTCGCCGAAGAGCTCGGCGTAGCGATCGTGCAGTTCGCCGATCGTCATCTTTTCCAGCGCCGCGAGGTCCTTCGAAACGGTTGTCGTCATGGGCAAGTCTCCAGATGCCCGCACCGCTAACGCGCGGTACGGTCAGACACACTGAGGCCGGCTTCCTCGCCCAGTTCAAGTTCGATGTCCGCTTCTTCTTGATGCTGCGGTGTCGGGGCGTGTGTGGCAGCTGCCGCCGATCCCACGCCGAGGCCCGTCGCCTTGGCACGCCGGTGCCAGCGCATCGCGCCCGTCGCCAGTAAGGCGATCACCTCGCGGCGGCGCTGGTCGGCGGAAAGATTGGCGTCATCGTCATTGGCAACCATCGGCGGTGCTCCCGGCTCGTCGTCGGACGATTGAGGTGGCGTGGGGGCGAGAAGGCAAGGCATGTCTTCTCCCCGGCTACATACGCCACGCGGAGGCGGGCTGTCCGCACTGGGCATGCGAGGGATCGATCTGATTCGAGTTGCGAGGTGGGATCGCCACCACCTTCGCTGCAGCGCTTACGCGAAGCGCGTCGATGCGTTGGCATCACACGGATCGAGTTTGCGTTCGAAATCGCCGTCGCCCCTGCTGGGCCCGCCACGTGTTGCCGACCCACGAGATGTCGAGTCACGGCTATACCGGCGTGTCGGGTGAGATGCAGAGACTCTGAGACTTTTTGGGTTTGGAAGCGTCCTCACAGGCCAGATGCCGCGCCCCGTGAGTCTCACCGCGCAAGTCGGTGAGACTTCCCGCGGTGGGGCATGTCGAGAGACTCGGCAAAACGCGGTCCGGAAACGCAAACGCCCCGGCCTTGCGGTCGGGGCGTTCACTTCTAACGGGTGGGTCGCCCAGTTTCTGGACGACCCGGGCAATAGCGGGGGCAGGATTTGAACCTGCGACCTCCGGGTTATGAGCCCGACGAGCTACCAGGCTGCTCCACCCCGCAATCTGGGGCAACCTTAGGAGCGGGTATCGCCTGCGTCAATGCGCTGCCGGGCGGCGTTGCGGGGTTCGCTGCCCGCGGGTCGTGGTCGCGCGTGCGGGGTGGCCGCGTCTATCATCGCGCCGCATGCCCAAGCCCGATCCTCGACGCTCCGCGCCGCGCCTGGACCCCAAGGCTCCGATCAACGTGCTGTTGATGGGCGGGGGCGGGCGCGAGCATGCCATCGCGCGCAAGCTGGCCCAGTCCCCCCGGCTGGGTGACCTGTGGCTCACCAACCCGGAGAATCCGGGGCTGGCGTCGCTGGGGCGGGGCGTGGACGTGCCGGTGGAGATCAAGGAGGCGTACCGGCTCGAGCAGTTCTGCGAGCACCACCAGATCGGGCTTGCGGTCATCGGTCCGGAGGACCCGCTCGCGGAGGGCTTCGCCGACAAGCTGCGCGCGACCGGCGCCCTGGTGTTCGGGCCGGGCAAGGACGGCGCTCGCCTCGAGGCCGACAAGGCCTGGGCGAAGCAGCTCATGCGGTCGGCGGCGATCCCGACGGGGGAGGCGCGGATCTTTGCGGATCCCGAGGCGGCCCTGGCGTACCTGCGCACGCGCGACGAGCCCCCGGTGGTCAAGGCGTCGGGGCTGGCCAAGGGCAAGGGCGTGGTGGTGCCCAAGACGATGGCCGAGGCGGAGGAGGCGGTGCGCCGGATCATGGTGGAACGTGTCTTTGGCACGGCGGGGGCGCAGGTGGTGATCGAGGAGCGTCTCAGCGGGCCCGAGGTGTCGCTGCTGGCGATCGTGGACGGTCGCAACATCCTGGTGCTTCCGGCGTGCCAGGACCACAAGCGTCTGGGCGAGAACGACACGGGCCCGAACACCGGGGGGATGGGGGCGTCGTGCCCCTCGCCCTTGATCGACGACGCGCTGTTGGCGCGGATCGAGCGCGAGGTGCTCGTGCCGACGGTCGACGCCCTGAAGCGCGAGGGGATCGACTACTGCGGCGTGCTGTACGCGGGGCTGATGCTCACGCACGCGGGCCCGAAGGTGCTCGAGTTCAACTGCCGCTTCGGGGACCCCGAGTGCCAGCCCCTGATGGCCCGATGGCACGGCGATCTTCTGGAGTTGTTCGTGGCGGCGTGCGAGGGGCGTCTGGACCAGGCGGAGGCGTCGTGGGACAAGGCGTCGGCGTGCTGCGTGGTGCTGGCCAGTCGCGGATACCCGGAGCAGCCGCAGACCGGGGGCGTCATCCGGGGCGTGGAGGACGCGGAGAAGCTGCCCGGGGTGCTGGTGGATTACGCGGGGGTGCGCCGGGACGGGTCGGGGCAGCTGGTGACGGCCGGCGGTCGCGTGCTGGGGGTCACGGGGCTGGGCCCGTCGATGGAGGCGGCGCGGGCGAAGGCGTACGCGGCGTGCGACCTGATCCAGTTCGAGGGCAAGACTCTGCGTCGGGACATCGCTCGCCCGGTGGCGGGCACCCGCGGGCGGTGAGCGCTCAGGGCCCCTGGTCGGGGCGGGCGTGGTTGTCCGTGGTGAGATCGAGCGTGCGTCCGTCGGCCAGGCGGATCGTGGCCTTGCGGGCGCGGGCGTCGATCGAGAGGAGCGTGGCCCCCGGCGCTATCTGGTCGCCGGCGCGATAGAGGCGACCGTTGATGGCGGCCACCGCGTCCCTGGACGACGCGAAAACACCGCCGAGGCGGAACCCGTCCACCGCCGGGGGCGGCACCTCGGGCGGACGCTCTGGCGTTGGCGCGGCGTGCACGACCATCTCGAAGGGGGAGGCCTGGTCGCTGGGAAGGTGGTCGAGCCACTGGCGAGCCTGGTCGATGCGGGGATCGGCTGGTGAGACGCGGCCCCCACCCGGCTTCATGGGCGCGGCGTTGACACGCACGGGTCCGGGCAGGGGCCCGGTGACCAGGATGGCCACGACGGCCAGGGGGACCAGGAAGGCCCCAACCTGGATGAGCACGAGGCGACGCCGCAGATTCATGGAGCACCCTCCTCTCCCCCGTTGGCCGTCAGGGCCGGGGCGGCGAACCAGACGGCCTCGACCTCGGCGGTGACGATGGACCCCTCTCCGGCGGAGCGCAAGCGGACGGTTCGCACGCTGGACAATCCCAGCTCGGCGCCCATGAGCTTTACGCAGGCGGCGAGGTCGGCGTATTGGCCCTTGAGCGTCAGCCCGCAGCCGAGGCGCGTGAGTTTCTGCTCCTGGCGGGGCGCGGCGCCGTGGTCGTCCAGGGCGCGCAGCTGGTCGATCTGGACGCGGGTCCTGGCCGCGGCGTCGTTGAGGGCCGAGAACAGCTCGCGCTGGTCCATCG
>JBGAOG010000013.1:0-40491 GCA_044221985.1 Phycisphaerales bacterium | reverse complement strand
GCCCATCGCCCAGGAGCGTGAGGCGGTGGGGCACGCCCCGGCGCGCCAGCTCGTCGCTCATGGAGACCAGCGCGCCCACGCGCTTGACGTCCTGCTCGATCCGCCCGGCGTAGATGAGGCGCAGCGGGCCGGGGGAGGGCGCGGGCGGTCGGGCCGGCGGTGGGGGCACGCCGTAGGGAATGCGGTGGATGTCCGCGCCCCGCGCGGGCAGGTCGTGGCGCAGGCGCGCGTGGATCTCGCCGCTCACCCCCACCAGCCCGGACAGGAGCGGTTCGTAGTGGGCCAGCATCGCGTACTCGTACGCGCTGTCCAGGTGGGCCCAGCCCACGACGCGCAGGACCTCGGGCTGGGAAAGGGCGATGGCCGCGGCGATCCCGTAGCAGTCGCCCAGCAGGTTGGGGCTCACCACCACGGGCGAGCCGGAAGCGATGGCCAGCTCGTGGATCGCGTCGCGGTAGTGGGGGATGAATGCCGAAAGGTCCCCGTTGGCGTGCTCCAGCGGGGGAAGATGGGCCAGGTCGAAGACCCGCACGCGCGGGCCGATCTCGACCTCCAGCCGGGCGTGCCCGGGCGTGGGCGCGTGCAGGATCAGCCCGGCCTGGCGGCCGCGATGGGCCACGGCGTGGACGAGCCTGGTGGCCCAGGTCACCACCCCGGAGGTGACCAGGCCCGAGGGCAGGGCGATGAGCAGCGGGGCGGGCATGAGAAAAGAGATCGGCAGATGCGTGGAGGCGGGTGGAGCGACGGCCCGGACTTCCCGCCCCCCGCAAGCCGCGCGCCGCGGCGCCCTGGCGCCCCCGACCCAGCCCGCGCGTTGAAAAGTGTCCCCGCGCACTCCTTTGGTCCGATCCATCCGAGTTGGGTGCGCGCCCATCGGGCGCGCCCGCGCCGGGCGGAGCCCGGGTGGAGGTCGGATGTCGCGAGGGCTGGCGGAGTCCGCTGAGAGCGTCCGGGTCGGGGCGCTGCCCGGGCACGGCGCGGTGATCGCCGTCCCCGGTCCCTATCCCACCGACCTGTCCTACACCGGGCGCGACGACAAGGCGGACTACGTGTCCCGCAAGTACGCGCCGATCCTGCGCGGGAGCGTGCTGGACGTGGGTTGCGACACGCGTCGCCTGCGAGCGCTCATCGCCAGCCCCGAGCGCTACGTGGGGGTGGACATGGGCCCGCCCGCCGACGTGGCTCTGAACCTGGACCGCGATGAGCTGCCCGGGGGACGAATCCTGCCCTTCGAGGACCGCTCGTTCGACACCGTGGTCTGCACGGACGTGCTCGAGCACCTGGAGCGGTGCCACCGGGTGTTCGACGAACTCTGCCGCGTGGGGCGCGATCGCGTGATCGTGAGCCTGCCCAACCCCGTGGGGAACCTGATCGGGGAGATCTTCCGGGGCGGCCTTGGGCGGATGAAGTACTACGGGCTGCCGGTGGATCCCCCGGGCGACCGTCATCGCTGGTTCTTCGGGTTCGAGGAGGCGGCGGAGTTTCTGGTGGTGCGCGGGCGGCGCCGCGGGTTCGAGGTCGAGCAACTGGACGCCGAGCGCGTCAGCGGGCTGTATTGGCTCGTTGGCAAGGACCAGCGCGATGCGCTGGACAGCCCCAACGTGCAGTGCGGGACGACGTGGTGCGTGCTCCGGCGCGCTCAGGCGGCCCGGGCGACCCCAGGGGGCGAGGCATGAGGCCGCTCCAGCACCCCGTACATGATGGCCGGACGGTTGGCGAGCAGGCGATCCACGCGGACGGCGACGGTCACCGCGAGCTTGTAGAGTCGCGGATGGCGAGCGCCGAACTGGGCGCGCTCCGCGTTGACGGGGCGCGTGATGCAGTGCTTGTGGAGCAGGGCGGAGCAGGGCCCGCCGCAACGGAAGAACTCCGCGTGCGGGAAGATGGCCCGCAGGCATCGCGGGCTGTACTGTCGCCAGCCATGGCACAAGTAGAGGGGCAGGGCGCCCTCGCCCGGGACGAAGTGGGCTTGGGCGGCGTCCGGGGCCAGGAGGGTTCGCAGGCGGGCGATGGCGCCGGCGTCGTCGCGGATGTGCTCCAGGCTGGTCGAGGAGACGAGCAGGTCGACGGGCGGGAGTCCCGGGGCCATGTCGTGCACGTCCAGGGTGTTGATGTCACCCACGATCAGGCGCTTGCGAAAGGCGGGTGTCGGGCTGTCCGACCAGCGCGGGCTGCGGGCGATGTCGAGCCCGACGTACCAGCCCCGGTATCCCTCGCCCTCGAAGAAGGGCAGGCACGCCCCGCCGCCGCAGCCCAGGTCGAGGATGCACACGTCCCGGCCCCGGAAGTGGGGGGCGAGCGTCCGCGCGGCGAAGGTGAAGAAGTCCGCCAGCGCGAGGCGGGCCGGCGAGGCGGGGCCCTTGGGGCGGCATGTGGCCAGGGGTACGGGTCGGGTGGCGATGCGCTCGACCCCCGAGAGGCGGGCGTTCTCCCGGTTGCGATGGGCATGAAACGCGAGGTAGTCTCGGCGCTGGGCCGGGGAGAGGGGCAGGTCACCGTTCAGCGCGGCGAGGGGCGGCGGTTGCATGCAGCGATAGTCGGCACGGGCCGGGCGCGGGCGTTAGTATCGCCCGGTCGTCGGCGTCGCGGGAGGCCGGGAGCATGAGCGCGGCGCCGCGGATCGCGATGACGCCGACCGTCGGCGCGAGCCTGCGCCTGACGGGCGAGGGGCTGACGCCGTCGCAGCTCGAAACCACGATCGCGCGGGCGATCGAGGACTACTACACCCCGCTGTACCGGGACCTGCTGGGGCACGAGGACTGGCGGGCCCACGTGGACAAGCGCCAGCGCGAGGACGAGTCGTTCCTGTCGCTCCTGGGCGCTGTGGAGGCCGAGGTGCTGGGGCATCGCGTGGGCGGCGGACGGGTGCTGGTGGTGGGGGCGGGGACGGGGGCGGACGTGTGCGGATTCTCGCGCCGGGGCTGCGAGTGCTGGGGTGTGGAGCCCCACGCGCCGGCGCTCGAGATCGCCCGGCTCAAGGCCCTGAGGGCGGGCTTGGATCCGCAGCGGCTGGTGCACGCGCCCGGAGAGGCGCTCCCGTTCCCGGACGCCTCGTTCGACCTGGTCTGGAGCTGGACGGTCCTCGAGCACGTGCAGGACGTCCGCGCGACGCTCTCGGAGATGGTGCGGGTGCTGCGCCCCGGGGGCGAGATGTACGTGGGGACCGTGGACTATCGCCAGTTCTGGGAGCCGCACTACAAGACGCACGCGCCCTGCTTCCTGGGCAAGGGCGCGACGAGGCTCTGGCTTCGCCTGAGCGGTCGCGACACCCGGTTCGTGGACTCACTCCAGTTCATCAGCGCGCGCGGCGTGGGGAACATCCTCCGCGACCTGGGCGTGCACGCGCTGCGGGCCCTGGCCCCCCTGCCCGCCAGCGTTCGCAGCCCGGCGTGCCGGGGGGACGAGCTCATCGCCTGGATCACGCGGGGGCTGGGGATCGACTGCGTCCAGCACTGGCTGGTTCGCAAGCCCGCCGCCAACCTACCCACGGGAGTACGTGCCCGATGAACGAGCCACAGACCATCTCGACCGGCGCGGGCGTGCGCTGGGAAGCCCCCCTCCTCGAAGCCTCGCTCGACGAGGCGGTGGCGGCGTGGCGCGACAGCCTCCACGGGTTCGCCAAGCGCCTCGCCCCGCGCGAGCGAGCCCGGTTCCTGCTGGCCCTGGACTCGGCGGTCTACCCCTTCCAGGGCGAGGCCGCCCTGGCGGCCGAGGGCGGGCTGCACCCCAAGCACCGCATCCTGGGCTACCACGATTTCTTCGTGGCGCGGATCCGCCCCGGGCAGAGGGTGATCGACCTGGGGTGCGGGGTGGGGGCCCTGGCGGCGTCGATCGCGGAGCGATCGCAGGCGCTGGTGACGGGCGTGGATTGGAACGATCGCAACCTGATGAAGGCGCGCACGCTGTGCGACAGCCGCAAGGTCCTGCCCGCGCCGCGGTTCGTCGAGGATGACATCACGACCTACCGCGTGGAGGGGGCGTTCGACGTGGTCGTCCTGTCGAACGTGCTCGAGCACGTCAAGGACCGCCCCCGGCTGCTGCGCACGTGGCGCGAGTGGTACGGCGCGGAGAGGTTCCTCATCCGGGTGCCGGCGTTCGATCGCGACTGGCGCGTGGCGTACAAGAAGGAACTGGGCGTGGAGTGGCGCTGCGACGACACCCACGAGATCGAGCACACCCGCGGGCAGCTCGAGCGCGAGCTGGGCGAGGCCGGGCTGGCCATCGCCGAGCTGCAGTGCCGGTGGGGGGAGTACTGGCTCGAGGCGCACCCGGCGACGCCCGACGCGGCGCCGATCCGCGAGCACCGCGAGCGCGCCAGCCAGGAAGCGCCGCTCCTCTCGCGCGAGGAGTACGTCAAGCTGCAGCTCGACCGCAGCCTGGCCCTCAAGGACCACGACCCCGGCGAACGCACGCGCTACCTGATCCGGCGCCTGGGCGAGCTCGTCGCCCCGGGCCCGTCCCGGCGCGTGCTGTGCGTGGGCTGCCGCAACGGGCGCGAGCTCGACTACCTGGGCGAGGCGGGCTACACCAACGTCACGGGCGTGGACCTGCACTCCACCGATCCGCGGATCACGGTCATGGACATGCACCACCTGTCGTTCGAGGACGGGACCTTCGGGATCGTGTTCGCGGCCCACGTCCTCGAGCACGCCCTGGAGCCCAAGCAGGCGGCCCGGGAAATGGTGCGCGTGACCCGCCCCGGTGGGGTCCTCGTGCTCGAGGTGCCCATCGGCTTCGGACGGCGCGGCGCGGACCTGTGGGACTTCCAGTCGCCCCAGCGCGTCGCGGACCTCTTCCGGCCCTGCGACGTGCTGTGGAGCGAGACCGGTCCGCAGATCGGGGCGGGCAACCAGCGTGCGGCGCGACTGGTGCTGCGCCGGGCGGAGTGAGCGATCGCCATGAGCCGCGCCCCCGCCAGTGCTGCCCCTTCGCCCCGCGTGGAGCATCCGCGCCGTCTGGCGATCGACGCGCTCCCGCCGGGCGATGACGAGCTGTCCTACTCCGTGCGCCGGTACTTCGTGGACGAGTTCTACCTGCGCCACGTGGCCGCCCTGCCCCAGGGCGCGGAGCTGCTCGACGTGGGGGGCCTGAAGGGCAAGAAGCGCGGACGGTTCGACGTCGCGAGCTTCCCCCTTCGGGTGACGTGCGCCAACGTCAACCCCGCGGCCAACCCGGACATCCTGTGCGATGCCTGCGCCGTCCCCTGCCCCGATTCGTCGTTCGATGCCGTGATCCTCGCCGAGGTCGTCGAGCACTTGCCCGACGCGCCCGGCGCCCTCGCCGAGGCCGCCCGACTGCTGCGCCCGGGCGGGGTGCTGTTGGCGACCGCGCCGTTCATGTTTCGCGTGCACGCGGACCCCATCGACGTGGCCCGGTACACCCCGCAGTGGTGGGACGCGACGCTGGCGGCGGCGGGGTTCGCCCTCGTGACGATCGAGCGCCAGGGACAGCTCTTCAGCGTGATGGCGGAGCTGCTGCGCGGGTGGGTGTACTACCTGGAGGGCCGGCGGAAATTCTGGCCCGGGACGCGGGAGACCGCGATCTCCCTGGTGCGCTGGGCCCGGCGCCAGGCGATCCGCTGGGAGGGCGTGCCCGCGGTCCGAGACGACGCGTACTACTCCAGCTTCTCGCTGGGCTACGGCGTGGTGGCCCGCAAGGCGGGTGGCGCATGAGCCGTCGCCCGCGGGTGTTCCTGTGCGACGGCGACCGCGCCGGCTGGGCGGTGGACGAGGATCGCCGCCTGACGGCCCAGTCCCTCGAGGGCGTGGCGGACCTCGTGGGCGACCCGATCGAGGCCGAGATCATCCACGCCTGCTGGTGGGCGCCGCTGATGGAACTGCCCGTCGAGGTCACGCGCGGGCGCCACGTGGTCTGCCACCTGACCGGTGAGCCGGCCCGCTGCCTGGGCGAGGCCGCCTTCGCCGGCGCGATGCGCCGCGTGACGCACTGGGTCGCCCAGTCCCGCCACGCCCTCGACCAGATGCGTTCCCTCACGCCCGCGGTCAGCCACGTGCCCTACAGCGTGGACGCCGAGGCCTTCGCCAACCCCGCGGGCGAGCCGGGAGAGAAGGTCTCGGCGGCCCTCAAGGGCGTGCCCGCCGGGGCCTACGTCATCGCGAATTTCCACCGCGACGCGGCGGGGGCGGGCCTGAAGGAAGGCCTGCCCGCGCCCAAGCTCGTGAAGGGCCCGGACCTCTTCGTAGATATCCTGGGCGAGCTGCGCCGGCGCGGGGCCACCGTCGTCGCGCTCCTCGCCGGCCCGCGCCGCCACTGGATGCGCCGTGAGCTGGGCGCCCGCGAGATCCCCCACGTGTTCGCGGGTGAGGTGATCGAACGCGATGACTACCCCGCCAACACGCTCCCGCGCGACCAGGTCGCCTTGCTCTACAAGGCGGCCAACCTCGTGGTCTCGTGCGGACGCAGCGAGGGAGGCCCGCGCAGCGTGCTGGAGGCGGCGGCGGCCGGGATCGCCCAGATCGCCACGCCCGTGGGGCTGGCCCCCGACGTGCTCTCGCCCGACTGCGTGTTCCGCGACGCCGTCGCCGCGGTGGAACTGGTCCTCGAGGACATCCGCTCGGGAATCCTGCGCCGCCAGGTCGATCGCCAGCGGGCGACGGTCCTCGCGGACCACACGCCGGCCGCCGTTCGCGAGCGGTTCCGATCGCTCTACGACGCGCTGCTCGCGGGCAAGGCGCCCGCGACCCGGCGCGCCACCGGCGTGCCCCGCAAGCCCGGCTCGCCCCGGCGCGTCTGCTTCTGGAACAAGTTCACGCCCCCTCCCTGGGGCGGGGGCAACCAGTTCATGCTCGCCCTCAAGGCCGAGGCGGAGCGGCAGGGCTACGAGACCTGCATCAACGGCGAGGGCCTGGCGCGAGGGGTCGAGGTCGCCGGGCACGTCGTCAACAGCGTGCAGTTCGACATCGAGCGCTTCCGCGGGCTGGTCGAGCCCGGCAGCGTCCGCGTCGTGCACCGCATCGACGGGCCCATCAGCGTTCTTCGCGCCACGCCCGAGAGCCTGGACCAGGACCGCGCCTGCTTCGACTTCAACGCCCGCTATGCCTGCGCGACGGTCATCCAGTCGTGGCACACCGTGCGGGCCCTCTCGGAGCTGGGCTTCGCGCCCGTGCGCCCGATGCTCGTCCACAATGCCAGCGACCCCACGATCTTCCGCCCCGCGCCCCAGCGCCGCGCGCCCGGAGAACGCCTCAAGGTCGTCGCCACCTGCTGGTCGCCCAGCCCGGGCAAGGGGGCGGCCATCTACGAGTGGATGGGATGGAACCTCCCGCGCGAGCGCTTCGAGCTGACCTTCGTGGGCAACTGCCCCACCAAGCTCCCCAACTGGAACGTGGTGCCCCCCCTGCCCAGTGATCGCCTGGCCGACCTGCTGCGCTCCCAGGACGTGTTCGCCACCGCCAGCCGCAACGACCCGTGCAGCAACGCCCTCATCGAGGCCATGTCCTGCGGGCTGCCCGTCCTGTACCTTGAAAGCGGCGGGCACCCCGAGCTCGCCAGCTTCGGCGGGCTGGGATTCCGCCTGCCGGGCGAGATCCCGGGGCTGCTCGCACGCCTCCGCGAGCACCACGCGACCTACCGGGCCCTGCTGACGCCGGCGAAGATGGCGGACGTGTGCCGCCGGTACATGGACCTGATCTTCGGCGACGCCGCGTACCGGGAGTAGGGGCCCGGGTGCGGAGCGAAACCCGCCCCCGTACACTCCGACCAATACACCCGGCGGGATCGCTCCGCCACGCACGCTCCGGGCCCCTTGGCCCCCACGGGAGGCTCTCATGGATATCTGGCGCAAACTCGCGGGCGAACTGGTCGATATCGTCGAGTGGATTGACTCGCCGGCCAGCAACCCGGCCAACACCCTCGTCTACCGCTTCGAGCGCTACCAGAACGAGATCAAGAACGGGGCCCAGCTCGTTGTGCGCGAGGGGCAGGCCGTCGTCTTCGTCTCCGAGGGCCAGCTCGCCGACGTCTTCACCCCCGGCACCTACACGCTCGAGACCAAGAACCTCCCCATCCTCGCCACGCTCAAGGGATGGAAGTACGGCTTCAACTCCCCCTTCAAGGCCGAGGCGTACTTCGTGAGCACGCGCCAGTTCACCGACCTCAAGTGGGGAACCTCCAACCCCATCATGCGCCGCGATCCCGAGTTCGGGCCGGTGCGCCTGCGGGCGTTCGGGACCTATTCCATCAAGTGCACCGATCCCGCCAAGCTCATCCGCGAGATCGTGGGCACCAGCGGCAAGTTCACCATCGAGGGCATCCAGGAGCAGCTGCGCAACCTGCTCGTCACCAAGTTCAGCGACCTCCTGGGGGAGAGCAAGATCCCCATGCTGGACATGGCCGGGAACCTCAACGAGCTGGGCCAGTTCCTGGCGACGGAGGTGACGCCCACCTTCGGGACCTACGGGCTGAGCGTGCCCGTCGCGCTGGTGGAGAACATCTCGCTCCCGCCCGAGGTCGAGCAGGCCCTGGACAAGCGATCGAGCATGGGCGTGATCGGGAACCTGCAGGCCTACTCGCAGTTCCAGGCTGCCGAGGCCATGCGCGACGCCGCCAAGAACCCCAGCGGCACCGCGGGCGCCGGCATGGGCATGGGGATGGGCTTCGCCATGGCCCAGCAGATGGGACAGACCATGGCCCAGGGCGGCGCGGGCGCTCCGCAGCCCCCTCCGCTCCCGGGCGCCGCGAGCTTCTTCGTCGCCGTGGGCCAGCAGCAGACGGGCCCCTTCGATCTCAACACCCTCGCCGCCAAGGTTCGCGCCAATGAGCTGACGCGGGAGATGCTGGTGTGGAAGCAGGGGATGCCCGCGTGGACGCCGGCGGGGAACGTCGCGGACCTGGCCCAGGTCTTCGCCTCGGTCCCCCCGCCCCTGCCGCCGAGATGAGGCTCACCACGGAGGGCCCTCCGTGGTGAATCCCATGCCCAACGCCAACCCCACCACCTTCCCCTGCTCCGGCTGCGGCGCCGAGCTCGAATTCAAGCCCGGCACCGCCGAGCTCGCCTGCCCGCACTGCGGCTCGCGCACGCCCATCGCCCCCGCGGCGGAGGTCGTCGAGGAGATCGACTACGCCTCGACCCTCGCCCAGCTCGCGGACCAGCACGACGCCGAGGACCGGATCGTCGTCCACTGCGAGTCCTGCGGCGCCAACGTGCCCCTCGAGCCCAACGTGACCAGCCAGGCCTGCCCGTTCTGCGGCAGCAACATCGTCGCCACGGGCCAGAGCACCCGCGTCCTGCGCCCGCGCGCCCTGCTGCCCTTCGGGGTCACTTCCGAGCAGGCCCGCGCCCGCTTCGGCGCCTGGCTGAGCGGGCTCTGGTTCGCGCCGAGTGACCTCAAGCGCCTCGCCAGCGTCGAACGCGTCGCCCTCGCCTCGGGCAGCACCTCGTCGGGCGGCACCGCCCTCGTGGGCATGTACGTCCCCTACTGGACCTTCGACGCCCGCAGCGTCACGCCCTACACCGGGCAGCGCGGCGACAACTACACGGTCCCCGTCTCCTACACCGTTATGGTCAACGGCCGCCCCCAGGTCCAGACGCGCCTGGAGACTCGCATCCGCTGGAGCGGCGTCTCGGGGTGCGTCGGCGACGCGTTCGACGACGTGCTCGTGCACGCGAGCACCTCCCTCCCCGCCGACCGCCTGGCCGCCCTGGGCGCCTGGGACCTCAGGGCCCTCGTCCCCTACGACGACCGCTACCTCTCGGGCTTCCGCTCCGAGAGCTACACCATCGACCTGCCCCACGGCTTCGAGGCCGCCCGCGCGGTCATGGTCGAGGGCATCAAGGCGACCATCCGGCGCGATATCGGGGGCGACCACCAGCGCATCCACTCGATGAGCCCGCAGTTCTCCGCCATCACCTTCAAGCACGTCCTGCTGCCCATCTGGATCAGCACCTTCCGATACCGCGGCACCCTCTTCCGCTTCCTCGTCAACGCCAGGACGGGCCAGGTCAGCGGGCAGCGCCCCTACAGCGCCTGGAAGATCGCCGCCGTGGTGCTGGCGATCCTCATGGCGGTGGGCGTGATCATCTTCCTGGCGAGCCGGTCGTAGGCCGCATGAAGCGAGTCGATGACCGGGCTTCCCAGCCGCGGGCCTCAGCCCCCGGCTCGGCGCTGGCATCCCCGATGCTCGCGCTCACGCCGCCAGGTCGATGTCGTCGTCCCCGTCGCCCAGCAGGCCCCACTTGTGGTTGGGCAGGTGGCGGTGGTGGGTGCGGATGATCCGCCCGAGCTGGTCGGCGAACAGGTCGCGCACCGTCCGCAGCGTGGGGATCAGCCCCTCCGGGAAGGGGGTGCGCCGGTCCCGGAAGAGCGTCAGCACCGCCAGGCACTCGCCCTTGTGCTGGCAGCTCATGACCAGCAGCGAGGAATCGTCCATCCAGTCGGCCTCGTCGCCCAGGCGCTCCACCAGCTCGCCCCGCGTGCGCAGCAGCGTGATGTCGCCCTCGCGCTCGAACTTCGGCGCCAGCGTCGCCGCCAGGTGATCCAGCAGCACCTCGGCCGCGTCCTTGGGCACGTCGTAGTTCACGTACGCTCCCAGCGAGTAGTCCCCGCTGCTCCCGGGCAGGAAGATCGCCGCGTTGGTCGGGCCCGTGCGGGGGAGCAGGAACTCGAGCACCGTCCGCAGCAGGCCCTCGATGTCCAGCTCCTGGCGCACGATCGTCCCGAACTCACTGGCCAGGTTGCCCAGGGCCAGGCGCGCGTCCATCTCCGATTGGAAATTCGACAACTGCGTCTCCAGCTGCGCCACCTCGCGCTGCAGGTCGCGCCGCGAACGCCCCAGCTCCCGGCACAGCTCGCGCAGGCGGGCCACCTTCTTCGTGCCCCCGCTCGAACGCCGGCGCAGCTCCTCGGCGCGGCACAACGCCGCGTTCACCCGCTCGCCCAGCTCGCGCGACGGGGCCTCGGTGCTCGCCAGGTCGCACACCCCCACGCGCAGCGCCCGCAGCGAGAGCTCCAGGCCCGGCTTGGGGGCCAGCAGCACCATCGCCCGAGGACGCCGCGACACCGCCACACCCTCCAGCTCATCCACCGCGTCCCCATCCTCCAGGGCGTTCTCGGCGATCAGCACGTCCCAGGCCCGCGCCGCCAGGTGGATCGACAGGTCCGTCCGCGTGCGCACGTACGACACGTTCAGGCGATGGGCCACCAGCATCCCCGCCAGGCGCTCGGCGCGACGCCGGTCCGGCGTGGCGATGAGCACGCTCAGGGGCTCGACGTCGCCGTGCCCGGGCTTCCCGCCCGACCAGACCTTCGCCAGCCCACCCGCGGGGGCATCATGTTGGCACTGCGTCTTTCGCCGACCCATGCTTCTCTCCCGATCAGGAGCCACCCGTCCCTGGGTGCCTCCCCGTGGGACGAGGATCGACCGGATCGCCGGGTCGATTTACGCCAAGGGGCAGCTTTGTGTTATCACGCGGCCCGGGCGGCACTTGCGCGCCCGCGGGGGCGGGCGACGCCCGAGGTCTGGGCGGGAGGTTCGCCGGCCGCCCGACGCCAGTTCGCCAGGGTGATGGTGGCCATCGCGCCCCCGTCCTGCCCGTTGGCCAGGGAGATGCGCCCCCCCATGCCCTCGACCAGGCTGCGCGCACGCGTCAGGCCCAGCCCGCGCCCGCGCCCCGCCGCCCGATCGCTGAAGAACGCGTCGAACGCGTGCGCCAGCGCACGCTGGCTCAGGCCCTTGCCCGCGTCCACCACCCGGATCGTCAGCTCGTCCGTCAGCGAATCGGACTCGATCCTCACCCGCACCGGGCCCTTGGGGTCGGCCTGCACCGCGTTGGCGATCAGCTCCGACAGCGCCTCGCCCAGCAGGGCCTCGTCCACGCGCACGCGGCTCGCCTCCGTCGTGATCTCCGCCTGCACGATCGGCTGGCGGCGCAGGCGCTGGGCGGCCCGGGCCGCCCCCCTGGCGGCCACCCGCCCGAAATCGCATTCCCCCCGACCCCCCGCGGGCGGGGGGGCGCTCACGTGCCCGGCGCTGATGAGCCCCGACAGGTCCTGCCCGGCCTCGGCGATCTGCTCCGCCGCAGACTTGTCCCTTGGGTCGCGCAGGCGGGCTCCCAACATCTGGGCGTTGCCCGTGACCACCGTGAGGGGGTTGTTCATCTCGTGGGCGGCGCCGGCGGCCATTTCCCCCAGGCGGGCCAGCGACTGGGCCTCGGTCAGGCGGGCCTGGGTCTCGGTGAGGGTGCGGTTGGCTTGCGCGATGTGCTCGGTCAGACGCTTGACGTCCTCGTGCCGCGACGCGGCCGCCAGGGCCGCCGACCAGGACGAGGTCAGTGCCCCCAGGTGGGGCCCGGTGCCCAGGGCGTCGGCGGGGTCGCGGTCGCACAGGAGCGCCGCCGCCACGCTGCCCTTCTTGCCCCCCGGGGTGAGGGGAAAGAGCCGCAGGGCCCGCAGGTCGGCGCTGTCGCCGAGGTAGTCCGCCAGCCAGGGCAGGAGGGCCATGGACGCGACCGAGAGGTGCGTGGTGTCGGTGAGGCGTGCCAGCGAGCGTGAGGCCGCGTCGCGCCCGGGCGGGTCCACGACCTCGCTGCGCAGGATCAACCCGGCGCTGGAGAACTGCTGGAGGTGCCAGGGCTCTCCCTCGCGGGCCTGGAAGAGGACCGCGATGAACCCCTCGCCCGCCAGGGCCGCCACGCTGCGGGCGATCTCGCCGAAGACCTCCGCCGTCGTGCGCGCGCCCGTGGCCCGTCCCTGGAACGCCGCGATCGTCTCGAGGGTGCGTCCCTGGGTGGCGGCCAAGCGTGCCCGCTCGTCGAGCACGCCGTTGAGCTTGGCCAGGGCCCGGTTCGCCGCCGAGAGGGATTGGAGGATGAGCTTGGGGGCGGTGGTTTCCTCGATGCCCAGGGCCTCGAGGCGCGGGGCCAGGGCCTCGTGGATAGCGTCGCTGAGGTGCTCGGGGACGACGCGCGGGTCCCCGCGCTCGTCCGTGAGCCCCATCTGCGCGCACAGGGCCGCGGAGGACTGGATGATCCCGAAGTCCCCGCTCCAGCCCACGTGCAGGGTGCGGCAGACGCTGCGAGCGAGCGTCACCACGAGGATGAGGTCGCGGGCGTCGGTCATGGGCACCGACGCGGGGGGCTGCCCGTAGAGCCACATGACCTCCTGGAGGTCCTCGGGGAGGTTCCAGTGCTCGCCCACGCGCTTGCCGGCGGTGTGATGGTCGAGCCCGATGAGCTGGCGCTCCAGGGGCGCGCTGTCGGAGGCGTGCCGCTCGGCCAGGGCGATGACCTTGGCGTAGCTCTTGGGCAGGACCAGGTCGAGCACGGGCTTGCCCAGGGCGTGGAGGAGCCCGGCCACGAAGGCCTCGTCGGGATCCACGCGCTGGTCGTAGTGGGCCTTGGCGATGATCTGGGCGGCGCAGGCCACGCCGATGGAGAAGCGCCAGAACCCGCGCCGGTCCAGCCCGACCTCGCCCACCTCGCGTCCATCCTCGATCAGGTCGTAGATGGCCACCGAGAGGGCCGCGGCGCGCACGGCCTCGATGCCCAGCATGACAATGGCGCGGCGGACGCTGACGATCTTGTCGCCCAGGCCCTTGTCGGCGCGCCGGCAGAGGCCCAGGATGCGGCTGGCCATGGCCGGATCGCTCTCGATGATCCGGGTGACCTCCTCGATGTCCACGTCCTGGGCGGCGCCCATGGAGAGCAGCCGCGTGGCGATGGGGGCCAGCGTGGGCAGGGACTCGACGCCCGCCAGGACCAGCTCGACCTGGCGGGAGCGCGTGGGATCGAAGTGGGATTCCAGGTCGTGCATGGCGCTCCCGTCAGCCCGCCGTCGCGTCCAGCTCGAGCAGCTCGTTGATCTTGCCCATCAGGGCGCCGATGTTGAATGGTTTCTGGAGGAAGGCGTCGGCGCCGGCCCGCATGAGCCCGGCGACCTCCTTCTCCTCGATCACCCCGCTGACGCACAGCACGCGGGTGGACTTGAACTCCGCGCGCGAACGCAGGCGCTGGCACACGACGTTGCCGTTGATATCCGGGAGCATGTAGTCCAGGATGATCAGGTCCGGGCGGAAGCCCTCGGTGAGCAGCCCCGCGTCGTAGCCCGTCATGGCGCTCTTGACCTCGAAGCGCCCGTCGCGATTGAGCAGGTCCTCGAACAAAGCGACGATCCGGGGGTCGTCGTCCACCACCAGGATCCGCTTCTTGCCTCCCTCCAGGGCGTCGAGGGGGATCCCGTTGGACCTCATGAAGCGGATCAGCTCGTCGCGCGGGATGCGCCGGAACTTGCTCCCGGGCACCCGGAAGCCCTGCAGGCGCCCCGCGTCGAAGCAGCGGATGATCGTCTGCTGGCTCACCTTGCACAGCGCGGCGGCCTCGCCGGTGGTGAACATCTTCTTCTCGCGCAGGTCGCTTGCATCCGTGGCCTCGTGCCGCTGATTGTCCATGGCGATCCCCACGCGAATCGAGGCCGGTCGGGAGCGCACCGCGCGTCCTTGCCCAGCTTCCCCAGGCGATCATCGACGCAGGATTTGCCCAACTTCACGCGCGGGCGCGGGCCGGCGGTTCTCCGGACGTTCCGAGAACCAGGGCCCGGTGCGCCCCGCACAACCCGGCCCGACCTGGGCCGCCGCGACGTGCCTAGAGGTCCTCGATCCACCCCAGCCCCCGGAAACTGGCGCGGGTGGTGATGATGATCTCGTCGGCGTGGGCGGCGTCGAACTGGCGGATCGTGTCGAGGGGGACCCACAGGGTCTGCGAGTATTCCCAGGCGTGCGCGCCGCGCGTGGCGTCCATCGCCTCGCCCAGGCGCTCCATCGACCCGGGCTCGTCGTGCACGATTTCGAGGGTCACGTCGTCGCTGTGGGCGATCAGGTCGCGGGCGATGAGGCATGGCGGTCGGACGCGGGCTCGTTCGAAGCGCAGGCCGAGCTCCTCCTCCCCCTCGTCCAGCAGCTGCGCGACCACATCCTCTTCGCCCAGGTCCCCGCGGCTGGCGTGGGGCGGGGGGACGCCCCCGGCGGGCGCGAGCTCCCACATCCCCGGATACACGCGCGTCTGCCGTCCGCGCCGCCCCAGGAGCACGTGGCGGCGCCCGGCGGCGTCGCGGGCCGTCAGCACCCCCGTCACGCTCAGCAGGTGCACGCCCGTGCGCACCTCGGGCTGCACGGCGAGGCGTTTGAACTCGTCGCGCCGGCAGTGGAATACGCCGCGCTCGAAGTCGATGGATACCACCGCCAGCACGGGCCCGCTGTAGAGGCGCGGATTGCCCGCGCACAGGCGCGTCCAGGCGAGCTCCGTCTGCTCGCGCTGGGCGGCGGAGAAGACCGGCGCGGCGTCGGAGACCTCGACCCGCAGGCCCGGCGCGCGGGGGTGGACGCGGTAGGCCTCCACGCCGGGGATCCCGCGGTAGGGCTCGCTGTCGATGCGCGCGGCGGGCATGGGCTTCCTGACGGCTAGCGCATGAGCTGGGACAGGTCGGGCAGCATGCCCTCGAGCCCCAGGGCCTTGGCCTCGGCGTCGATGGAGTTCTTGAGCAGCACCTGGGCCTGGGCCAGGGCGTCGTTGACCGCGTCGGCGATGAGGCTCGAGGCGAGCCGACGCGTGCGATCATCGCCCGCCATCCCGCCCGCCAGCGCGGGGCTCAGCTCCACGCTCTGGACCCGCATCGTGCCCGTCACCGTGGCCCGGGCGGCGCCGGAGCCCGCCTGCCCGGTCACGACGGCCTGCTCCAGCGTGGCGCGGACGCGGGCGGCGGCGTCGCGCAGGGCGTCCTGGTTCTTGAGGAGGCTGGTGACGGCGCCCATGGCCTTGAGCTTGTCGAACATGTCTCTCGCTCCGAGTCGGAAGAGGGATCAATACCAGGCCGCGAGGGCACGAGGAAGATCGGGGAACTCGAAGACCAGGACGGGCGTGATCCCCTGATTGGTGTTCTTGGGGCCCGGGCGCCCGCGTGCCTCGGTTACCAGATGAACCGCATGCGTCCGAAGTCGAGGATGGGGATGGTGCCGCGCCACGAGGGCGCGGGGAAGTACACGAAGAAGGCCTTGCCGATGAGCATGTCGCGTGGGACGATGCCCGGGGTGGAGTCGATCTCGCGGACCCAAGGCTCGGGCGTGTCCCAGAGGCGCCCGTCAAGGGAGGCGGGGCTGTTGTCACCGCAGCAGAAGAACTGGTCGCCCTGGAGGTTGAGGGGCTGGGCGGGGTGGGTGGCCAGGGCGGGCTGGCCGGCGCGGGAGTGGCGTTGGAGGAACAGATTGCGGTCGAGGTAGGTGTCGGGCTGGTAGTAGATGTCGCGTGCCAGCGCCACGCGGTAGAGGGTGAGGGCCCCGCCGGAGAAGTCGAATCGCGCCGAGGCGGCCTGGTAGCCCAGGCCCGAGGAGAGGGCCAGGGGATTGGCCTTGAGGTGCGCCTCCCAGTCCTTGCCGATGCTGGTCGCGAATTGAAGGCGTTGACCGGGGGTCCAGTCGTACCGGGTCTTGGCGATCAGCCTGTCGTCCTTCCACAGTTGGAGGGTCTGGTCCACATGCCAGAACTCGAGGTTCGTCACCTCGCCCTGGGGGAGCAGCCCCGGCCAATCCACGCTCAACAGCGTGGTCCAGGGCAGGTCGGGCGCGGGGATGTCTGGCGTGGCGATGGTCGAGGGCTGGGGGCGCATCTGGAGTTGGACGCGCCCGGGCTCGACCAGGGCGCGGAACTCGTGGCGACGCGCCAGCACCGTGAGGGCGGCCACCACCCCGGGCGACTGGGGGCGGATGCCGGCCGCGAGGCACAGGTCCCCGACGGGGAAGCGCGCGTGCTTTCCCCGGGAGTTCTGGTCGATCTCGTCGTAGGCGTAGTAGTCCAGGATGGGGCGGGAATCGTCCCAGGCGAGGCTGGTGGGGCCCGCGCCCGAGTAGCGATAGTCCCGGCGTCCGGCGATCTCCCAGGCCTTCTCGTCGCCGTGGGGCTTGAAGGGAGGCTGGTAGGGTCGCCCGTCGACGGGCACGCGCGGGGTCCGGTCGCTGTCGAAGATCGCCTGCCACATCTGGCGCTGGGCGAGCTCGGGCTTGTCGGCGACGTGCCAGCCGGTGAGGGACCAGGGCGAGGCGTTCGGGGGATCGTCGCTACGGGGCGTGCGGACGAAGGCGTCGCCGTCGATGAGGGCGAGCTGCTCGCCGGGCAGCCCGATGAGGCGTTTGATGTAGTTGACGCGGGCGTCGCTGGGGTTGCGGAAGACGACCACGTCCCAGCGCTGGGGGTCGTAGATCGAGTACAGGTACTTCATCACGAAGATGCGGTCGCCCGCGCGCACGGGCACGTTGAACTGGTCCGGGAGGGCTCGACGCGTGATGGGGTCGGTGACCTTCACGCCCCCGTTGCGAGAGTCTCCCTGGAACGGCAGCGGGGTCTCGCGGTTGTAGTCCCGGGGGCCCACGGGCCAGGTCGTCCCCGTCTGGGGATCGGTGACCAGCAGGTTGACCCCGAGGAGCGTGGGGGCCATCGAGCCGGTGGGGATGAGGAAGGCCTCGACCACGAACCCGCGGAAGACGAACGCCAGCACGAAGGCGATGATGACCGAGGTCACCGTCTCCTTGACGTTCGACTTCGGAGCGGCGGAGAGTTTGGGGGCGTCGGCCATGGGCAGAGGGTACGTCGGGGGGAGGGCGGGTAGAAGGCGGGCAGGGGCCGGGAGCCCTGGCGGGCGAGCCGGGCGCGTTCACAGCCTCTTGAGGGCGCCCACCAGCGTGTCGATGTGGGCGAACTCGTGGGCCGCGGAGATCTGGACGCGCAGGCGCGCGTGCCCCTCGGGGACGACGGGATAGCCAAAGCCGATGACGAAGACGCCCAGCTCCAGCAGGCGCTTGCTCATGGCGATGGCCTTGGCCGTGTCGTGCACGATGATGGGGCAGATGGCGGTGGGGGACTCGAGCACGTCGAACCCCGCGGCCTTGATCTTCTGGCGCGCGTAGGCGACGTTGTCGCGGAGCTTCTGCACCCGCTGGGGCTCGCGCATCAGGATCTCGATGGCCTTGGCGGCGCTGCACGCGACGGTGACGGGCAGGGCGTTGGAGAAGAGCGTGGGGCGACCGCGCTGGATGAGCAACTCGATGGCGCGCCCGGGGCCGGCGACGAACCCGCCCGCGCCCCCGCCCAGGGCCTTGCCCAGCGTGCCGGTGAAGATGTCGACGCGGGGAAGAGACGGAGTTCCGGAGTTCCGCAGAGACGAAGTGCCTGAAGTCGTCTTCACTTCGTCTCTCCGTCTCTTCGTCTCTTCGTCTCTGAGCTCATCGACCATGTCCCAGTGCTCGTGCGTCCCGCGCCCGAGCTTTCCCATCACGCCGTGCCCGTGGGAGTCGTCCACGACCAGCATCGCGCCGAACTCGTCGCAGAGCTTGCGCATGGCGGGGAGGTTGGCGATGGAGCCTTCCATGCTGAAGACGCCGTCGGTGACGACCCAGACCTGCCCCTTGACCTCGGGGTTGGCCCTCGCGCGTTCCAGCGCCTGCCGCAGCGACCGCTCGCCCTCCAGCGTGTTGTTCTTGTACAGGTCCTTGAGCAGCCCCTTCTTGATGACCGTCGCCAGGCGCACCGAGTCGATGATGCTCGCGTGGTTCAGCTCGTCGGAGATGATGATGTCGCCCGGCTCGCACAGCGTCGGGAAGACGGCCTCGTTGGCGTTCCAGCACGAAACAAACGAGTAGCTCGCCTCGGTGCCCATGTACCGGGCGATGGTCTTCTCGAGCGTCTCGTGGGGCGTGAACGTGCCGCAGATGAACCGGACGGACGCGGTGCCCGCGCCGAAGTCGCGCAGGCCCTTGAGTCCGGCCTCGACCACCTCGGGATGGTGGGCGAGCCCGAGGTAGTTGTTCGAGCAGAAGCACAGGGCGTCGAACTCGGAGCCGTCGGGGCGCCGGATGCGGACCGAGGCGTCCATGGGGCCGGTGAGCATCTGGAGGTGCTTGTACTGGCCCGCGTCGCGGAGGCCCTTGAGGATGGCGTCGGTGCGATTGTCGAAGATGGTCGGCATGGACGGTTCCCTTTGCGGTATGCTGTGCCGCGATCATACGGAAGAGGAAGTCGAACGCAGAGGGCGCCGAGGGAACAGTGGAATCGGAGGCAACGACCTGGGGAGGACCCGGGCAGGAGACCATGTGTCGACGAGGGCGAACGGCGAACATCCGTTCGAATCCGTCTGGGCTCTTGGCCTCTTCCACGCAATCTCTCTTCTCCGCGTCCCTCCGAATCCTCCGCGTCCTCCGCGTTCGACGTCCACTTTGGAGTGACCATGCGATACGCCGCGCTGCTGCTCGCCGCCCTCTCGCCCCTGGCCCGCGCTCAGGACCTGCCCGCGCCGTCACCCATCGCGCCACCGGCCCTGACGTATGACGCCCCGTTCTTCCCCGGGGCGCACTACGACGCCGGCGTTCCCACGCCCGACGGCGTGCTCGGGTTCCGCCTGGGGGACAAGGCCGCCAGCCCGGCGCAGATCGAGGCGGTGATCAAGGCCATCGCCGCCACGAGCCCGCGCGTCAAGCTGTTCGAGTACGCCAGGACCCACGAGGGGCGCCCGCTGCACTACCTCGTCGTCGCTCGGCCCGAGCGCCTGGCCAGGCTCGACGAACTCAAGGGCGACCTGGCCAAGCTGGCCGATCCGCGGAGCGTGTCGGCGGCGGAGGGCGATCGCCTGGCCGAGACGCTGCCGGCGGTGGCGTGGATGGCGTACGTGATCCACGGGGACGAGATGTCGGGCTCGGACGCGGCCCTGGCGCTGCTGTACCACCTGGCGGCGAGCCGCGACGACGACGTCCAGGCCATGCTCGAGGACCTGGTCGTGATCATCGACCCGCTGATGAACCCCGACGGGCGCGAGCGCGCCGTCGTCGCGGTCAACCAGACGCGCTCGCGGGCGCCCAGCGTGGACGACCAGGCCCTCCCGCACAGCAATCCCTGGCCCACGGGGCGCATGAACCACTACCTGTTCGACATGAACCGGGACTGGATCTTCGGGACGCAGCCCGAGACCCGGGGGCGCATCGCCGCGGCGCGCGACTGGAACCCGCACTTCTTCATGGAGAGCCACGAGATGGGCTCGCAGGACACGTTCCTGATGATGCCCGCGCGCGAGCCCTACAACCCCAATTACCCGTCCTCCTCGCGCCGCTGGACCGAGCTGCTCGCCAAGGAGCAGGGGCTGGCCTTCGACGCCCTGGGGTGGCGCTACTACACCGGAGAATGGAACGAGAACTGGTACCCGGGCTATTCCAGTTCCTGGGGGGCGCTGCGCAACGCCGTCGAGAACCTCTACGAGATGGCCAACATCATGAGCGACGCGGTGCGCCGCCCCGAGGGCACGCTCCAGGCGTACCGCGAGGCCGTGCACCACCAGCTGGTCAGCTCCTGGGCCAACCTGACCACGCTCGGGGCCCATCGCCGGGAGATCCTGAGGGACTTCCTGGCGGAGAAGCGCCGCAACGTCGCGGGCGAGGGGGAGGCGCGCGTCTTCGCCGTGCGCCCCGCGCCCAATGCCGCCCGGACCGGGCGGTTCCTGGACCTGATGCGCTTGCAGGGGTTCGAGGTGCTGACGGCGGCGGGCGAGTTCAAGGGCACCGGGCGCGATCGCCTGGGGCGCGAGTTCCAGGACGCGACGTTCCCGGCGGGCACGCTGCTCGTGCCCACGCGCCAGCCGCTGGCGCCGCTGGTGCGCGCAATGCTGGACCTCGATCCGCGCTTCACGGGCGACTTCCTGGGCGAGGAGCGACGCGAGCTGCTCCGCTTCGGACGCAGCCGCCTGTACGACGTGACGGCGTGGAACGTGGGGATGTTCTTCGACCTCGACGTGTGCGAGTTGAGCTCGCCCCCGCCGGGCGACGCCAGGCCCGCCCAGCCCCCCGCGCCGCCGGCGCCGATGGCCCGACCGGAGAGGCCGCCCGTGGCGTACCTCGTGGAGGGGAGCGATGATCGGAGCGTGGCGCTGGCGGGGCGGCTGATGGAGCGGGACGTCTGGGTGCGCGTGGCCGACAAGCCCTCGCGCTTCGATGGACGCGAGGTTCCGCGCGGCAGCGTCGTGGTGCTGCGCAAGGACAACCCCGCCCGGGCCGACGACCTCGCCGGGCTCGTGGGTGAAGCGGCGGGGGAGCTCGCCCTGGGCGTGCGCGCGGTGGAGGGCGGGATGGGCCCGGGCGACCTGCCCGACCTGGGCGGTGAGCACTTCGTCCTCCTCCAGCCGCCGCGAATCGCGGTGGTGGGGCGCGAGCCCTTCGGGGCGTACGCCTACGGCGAGGCGTGGTACCTGGTCGACCACACGCTGGGCCTCCGGGCCAGCTACCTGGATTTCTCCGCGTTCTCGGGCGCCGACCTGCGCCGGTACAACGTAATCGTGCTCCCCGACGGGGGCGACACCGAGGCCCTCAGGGGCAAGCTCGACCCGATCCGGGCCTGGGTGCAGTCGGGCGGGACGCTCATCGCCATCGGGGGCAGCGCCGCCGCCATCGCCCGCGAGGGTGGGATCGGATCGGCGCGCCTGCTGCCCGACGTGCTGGGCAAGCTCGACGAGTACCGCATGGGCGTCATCCGCGAGTGGGAGGGGCTGCGGGCCGCCCCCAAGCCCGAGGGCGTCTGGGCCCGTGGCGTGCCGGCGAGGTTGGAGTATCCGTGGACGATCGAGGACGCCGACAAGCCCAGCGACGAGGAACTCAAGCGCCGCGACTCGTGGCGGCGGATCTTCACGCCCCAGGGGGCGATCCTGGCGGCCCGCGTGGACGACCGGAGCTGGCTGACCGCGGGCTGCGGGGACTCGCTTCCCGTGCTGTACTCGGGCACGACGGTCCTCATGGCCCCCGCCGGCGTGGCCGCGCCCCTGCGGTTTGGCGTTTTCGTCGATGCACCCAGGCCCGAGCCCGTTCCGGCCGAGACGCCCGCGGACGCGGGCGAGAAGGCGGGTCAGCCCAAGGACGAGCAGAAGGCCGCGGGCAAGGACGCCAAGAAGGACGACAAGCCCCCTCCCCCCGGCTGGCGCGTGGCCCCACCCGGGCACGAGATGGTGCTGCGCATGAGCGGGCTGCTCTGGCCCGAGTACGCCGACCGCGTCGCCAATTCGGCGTACCTGACGCGCGAGGGCGTGGGCAACGGTCAGGTGATCCTGTTCGCCAGCAGCCCTACGACGCGGGCCGCCACCCTGGGCACGCAGCGCGTGCTCGCCAACGCGCTGGTCTATGGGCCGGGCATGGGGGCGAGGCAGCCGATCAGGCCGTAGCGACCGCTACCGCCGCCGGCGCGCGAGCCCGAGCGACGCCACGCCCACCAGCCCCAGCGCCCCCGGCGCGGGCACGGTGTAGTCGACCGTCAGCACGGGCACCTGGAAGGTGTTGGTGCTGTCGCCGGAGACGAAGCGCTTGGCGGTGCCGTTGGTGGTCTCGTCGGTCTTCATCAGCCAGCCGTAGTTGGGCAGGGCCCCGTTGACCCACGCCTGCACGTCCGAAACCAGCCCGACGCCGCTCCACGCGTAGAAGTTCGGGCCGGCCACCATCGTGCGCGCGCTGACGGCGCTGACGAAATCCCCGCCGGGCGTGGTCCAGAGTCCGGTGTTGTGGAACGTGTGGAGCCAGGTCGCGTCGCCCGGCGTGGCCGCAACCCCGGTCCCATCGCTGGCGGTCCCGGCGTTGCTCGTCCCCTCTCCCCACGCCTGCGTGACGCGATGCATGTTGATGCCATAGCTCGTCGAGCCGCGGCTGCGGTCCATGGACAACGCCATCGACACCGAGTTGATCGTCGAGCCCGCCGGGATGGCGGACACGTCGAACCGGATCAGCCCGCGCCGGATGCCGCCGGAGGCGATCTTGCCGACGAAAAAGTGCATCCCGACCCCGTTGCTCAGGGCCCCGGTGGTGTCCTGGAAGAGGGTGTTGTCCAGGCCGGCGAGCAGTTGGACCGAGTCGGCCCGCGCGAGCCCGGCGGCGCCAACCGCCGCGATGATGCCAAGAACGTGAACCCGTGCCATCTGATTACCTCACATTTGCCTAACAAAAAACCAAGCCGAGGTCGTCATCCCACGTTGACAAGGTACATCACGCCCTGGAATTGGCCAGGAAAGTTGCTACCAAACTTGCAGCCGTCACGGTAATCTGGGGGCTCGGAGGTTCTCGGGCGTAGAGAGGTGGCCTGGTGGACTGGGCAAGGAGCGGGGGATAATCTTGCGTGTTCACATTAGTTGTTGAACCAGGCAATCGAGCCGCGTTGGCGCGCGTGCCGGGTCACAGTGCAGGAGTCTGGTCCATGAAGTGGTGCCCGATGTGCGTGGTCGGTGGGACGGCGGTTCTGGGCTTGGTGACCGTTGCATTCCTGGGCGGGCTGGGCGGTTCGCCGGCGGGTACGGTGGCGGGCGTGGCGGCCGCGGCGGCCACCGGAGCTCCGGCCGCGTTCAACGTCGATCCCGTGCACTCATCGCTGGTGTTCAAGGTCAAGCACCTGGGGGTGAGCCACTTCTACGGGCGGTTCGACAAGGTGTCGGGCTCGTTCAATCTCGACTTCGCCAAGCCCGAGGCCAGCTCCCTGGCGGTGGTGGTCGACGCCGCCTCGATCAACACGAACAACGCCAAGCGCGACGATCACCTGCGCTCGCAGGAGTTCTTCTCCACCAAGGAGTTCGCGCAGATCTCCTTCACCGGCAAGGAGTTCAAGAAGACCGGCGAGCACACGATGGACGTCACCGGCGAGCTTGGCCTGCACGGCCAGAAGAAGACGATCACCGTGGCCGTCGAGCACACGGGCTCGGGCAAGGGCATGCAGGGCGAGCCCCGGAGCGGTGTCGGCGCCACCTTCACCATCAAGCGCAGCGATTTCGGCATGAGCTTCATGCTCAACGGCGTCGGCGACGAGGTGACGCTGATGGTCGGGCTGGAGGGGGCGCAGTAACCCCCGAGGGTTGCGCGAACGGAATCCCACTCTCGGAGGGCCGCGGGCGAGAGACCGTGGCCCTTCTTGACCTCCGGGGTCGTGCCCGGAGGGGCGGGGGAACAGGCATGGATCCGGCGGACATCTTTCGCGTCGGGCTGTCCATCGGGGTGCCGTTGATCTCCGGGGTCGTGGTGTTCCTCGCGTTCTGGCCCAAAGAGGATGGTGCCGCGCCCCCGCGCTGGCTGGTCCCGGCGTTCCTGGGGCCGATCTTCGTGCTGGCCTTCGGCTCGCTGTTCGGCGTGCCCCGCCCGTTGCTGCCGCCGGGCGAGGCGTTTGGCTGGCTGCCTTGGATCGCCCTGGCGGCGAGCCTGCTGGGCCTGGTGAGCGTCGCGGCGCGCGGGCGGGCGTGGATTCGCTGGAGCTTGCGGGCGGTGATGGCGGTCGCGGCGGGCTACGTCTCGTCGCGCGGGCTGATGCACAGCCCGTCCGCGCCCTGGTCGGCATTCGAGAGCGTGCTGACGCTGGGCGCCTTTGCGGCGTGCGTGCTCATCGCGTTTGGGACGCTGGGCCCTTCGATCCCCGATCGCTCGGGGTGGGAAGGCGTGGCCATCCTGACCCTGCTCGTGTCGGGGCTGGGCGTCATGCTCCTGCTCGTGTTCTCCAACGCCAAGCAGGCGATGGCGGTGGGGGTCATGGCGGCGGCCCTGGGGGGCATGGCGATCGCCGCGATCTGGAGGCCGCGCCTGAGCCTGGGGCCCGGCGCTCTCCACGTCCCCATCATGGTCTCGGGCACCAGCCTGCTGCAGGCGTACCTGCTGGGGGACGCGACGCGCCGCGACCGGGCGTACCTGGGCCTGGCGGCCGCCGCGCCGATCCTGGCGGGCCTCGGGGCCGCTCCGGCGATCCGGGACATCAAGGGCTGGAAGGGGCTGATGATCCGGCTGGCGATTCCGTACCTGCCGATCGCGGCGGCGCTGGAGTGGTTCGCGTTCGATCTGACGCGCGACGGGGGCGTGGAGGCCAGAGACCTTCCGGTGCTGGTGGGGCTGCCCCTGGCGCCGCTGGCGGCGGCGTTGGTGCTGGCGGGGGTGAAGGCGATCTGGGGCGGGGGGCTGGATCCTGTCGATTGAGGCGCCGGAGATCGGGCATGGGGGCGACGGGCCCTTAGAATCGCCGCATGTCGTACACGGTCCTGGCGCGGCGGTATCGGTCCAAGAGCTTTGACGAGGTGGTGGGTCAGGAGCCCATCGCGCGGACGCTGCGCAACGCCATCAAGGCGGGGCGCGTGGCCCACGCGTACCTGTTCTGCGGGACGCGGGGGGTGGGCAAGACCTCCATGGCCCGCATCTTCGCCAACGCCCTGAACAACCCCAAGGACAACCCCGACATCGCCCTGGCGATCATGCAGGGGCGCGACACGGACGTCATCGAGATCGACGGCGCCAGCAATAACTCCGTCGAGGGCGCCCGCGACCTCATCGGCAACGCCGCATACAAGCCCCTGCGCGGGCACTTCAAGATCTACATCATCGACGAGGTGCACATGCTGAGTACGGCGGCGTTCAACGCGCTGCTCAAGACGATGGAGGAGCCGCCCGAGCACGTCAAGTTCATCCTGTGCACGACCGAGCCGCAGAAGGTCCCCGCGACGATCCAGAGCCGCTGCCAGCGGTACGACTTCCGCACCATCGCCACCGCGCGGATCGCCGAGCACCTGGCGCGGGTGGTCAAGGACGAGGGCGTGGCGGCGGAGCCGGAGCTGCTGCATCTGGTGGCGCGCCTGGGGAACGGCTCGATGCGTGACGCGCTGAGCCTGCTGGATCGGCTGCTGGCGACGGGGGACAAGAAGCTGGGCGTGGGGCTTCTGGAGGAGCTGCTGGGGCTGCCCGATCGCGAGCTGGTGGGCGGGCTGCTGGACGCCTTCGCGGGCGCCGACGCGGGCGGGGCGTTGTCCCGCGCCAGCGAGTTGCTGGCGCGCGGGATCTCGATCGACCAGGTGCTCGACACGCTGCTCGACCGGTTCCGCGACCTCATGGTCATGGCCGCGTGCGGGGCGGATACGGACCTGGTGGACCTGTCGGAGCAGGCGCGGGCGGGGGAAGGCCGGCGTGCGGCGCGGTTCGACGCCGCGGGCCTGACGCACATGATCGCGCTGACGGAGAGCGTGCAGCGGGCGTGCAAGAGCAGCGCCACGCCCCGAGCGCTCTTCGACGCCCTGGTCGTGCGCCTGGCGATGAGCGAGAAGCTCGCGGACGTGACGGCGGTGCTGCTGGCCCGCGGCGCCCGCGCCGAGGCGGACCGCCCGCGCGTCGAGGCCGGGAGTGCCCCGGCAAAAAAACGCTGACGGCGACGGATCGGGGCCCGGTCGCGGGCCCGAGCCCGGGCGATGGACCCGGGGATTCGTCGCCGCGAGAGGGGCCGGCGGGGGAGGGCGCCTCGGGGACGCCGGGGCGAGACCCGGACGGTCGAGAAGCGCCGGGCCTGGAGCCCAAGGCCGAACGAACGAGCCCGACGGATCCGAACTTCTGGGCCGGCGTGATGGAAGCCTCGGCGCGGGTGCGGCGGGTGCGGGTGCTGCTGGAGGGGTCGCGGTGCGAGCGGGTGGCGCCGGGGTCGGGCGCGGTGGTGGTGGGGGTGCGCGTGGGGCTGGAGGTGCTCGGGCCGGCCAAGGCGATGCTGGGAGAGATCGAGGCCCTGGCGACGGGCGTGGCGGGCGCGCCGGTGAAGGTCGAGCTGCTGTGCGACGCGGCCCCGGTTCAGGCGCCGGTGCCGCGGGCCAACGTGAACGAGCACCCGCTGGTCAAGAGCGCGATGGAGCTGTTCGGGGCGCGGGTGGTGAGCGTGCAGGGGCGGGCGCCGGCGCAGGGGTGACGGGCGACGCCCGCGGGGGTCAGCCTGCGCCCAGGCGCGACGCGACCACGCGCGGGAGGTCCGCCAGGGACGTGCGCGTCGCGTCCTGCGTGTTGGTGCGCAGGTCCTTGATCGTCGCGTCCGCGCCCGATTCGAGGATGACCGCGAGCTTGGACTTCTGGGCCACCGCGTCCTGCAGGAGTTTGCCGATGTTCCTGGTGGCCTTGCTGGACGATCTCGCGTGCAGGGGCGGGGCGCCGCCTGATGCCGACGCGTAGCGGTCGGGGTCCCAGGGCTTGCGGCCCTCGCGCGAGAGGAACGCCTGGCTTTCGGTGCCGCGGCGGAGGCGGGCCGCGAGCGGGCGGACCTGGGCGAGGGCGGCGTCCTGGTCGGCGGGTGTCTGGCCCGCGCCGAGCACGAACACGTCGGGGCGATAGCTGGCGCTGGGGCGCGAGAGGGCGTCCATGAGGGCGTCGCCCTCGGGGAGCAAGCCGCGATCCTGGAGGACGAGGGAGAGGACGACGTCGCCCATGCCAAAGCCGACGGCGGGGGTGGGCGGGCCCCCGAAGAGCTCGATGAGATTGTCGTAGCGGCCGCCGCCGGCGATGGCGCGCTCGTTGTCGGCGAGGACCTCGAAGACGGTGCCGGTGTAGTAGGCGAGGCCGCGGACGATGGAGAGGTCGAGGTTGCACCAGTCCTGCAAGGCCAAGTGTCCGAGTTCCTCCCAAAGTGGCCAGGCCATCTTGGCTCCGTCGCTGGGACCCGCCGCCGACTCCGTGATTGGTCGAATTGACCCACCAGAGAAGACGTATCCGCTGCCGTCGCGGAATGGCTCCAGGACTTTCGGTGTTACTGACAGGGCTTTGCACTCGTCTTCGATCTGCGCGCCGAGGAGCTTGTGTACACGGTCAATCAGCGCCAGGACGTTGGGTTGAAGGTGCTCAGGAACTCCTTGGTCCGTGAGGTAGTCCGCCACAATCTTGCGGTTGTTGTATCGAACGAGTTGCTCTCCGCGCCGGAGTACCAGGCCCGCATCTTCCAGAGCGCCAACCACAACCGCGATGCAGTCCGCATCCGCCCTCGCTCGCGCTTCGGGCTCGTTCTCGGTGCCGAGGATATCGCAGTTCCACTGCCCGAACTCACGCAAGCGCCCGCGCTGCTGCCGCTCCGCCCGGTAGCAGTTCTGCATCCAGAACCACTTCGTCGGCTTGGGCAGGCTCCCCGCCTTGGCCGCGTACATCCGCGCCAGCGTCGGCGTGAACTCCGGCCTCAGCGCGTAGGGCGCGCTCTTGCCCGCGCGGATCGCTTCCAGCTCCCCCGCGTCCTTCCCGCTGAAGACCTGGAACAGCTCCGACAGGATGCCCTCGCCGCTCTTGACGGCGTAGAGGTCCGCGTGCTCGAAGGTCGGGCCGTCGATCTCCTCGAACCCGTGGCGGAGGGCGGTGTCGCGCCAGAGCTTCTCGATGTAGCGTCGGCGCAGGAGGTCCTGGGGGTACAGGTCGCGCGTGCCCGAGGGGGCCTGGAAGCGGGTGGGGGGCATGGAGGTGGAGCGTAGGGAAGCCCAAAAGAAGAGAGGGCCCCGCCGACAAGGCTGGGGCCTGGGAGGACGGAGATGGCGGGCAGCGACCTAGCGGCGACGGCGCGCAGCGAACGCGCTGGAGAGGGCGAGGATCACGAGGCCCGAGGAGGGAGCGGGGGTCACGAACGACTCGCTCCCACCGTCGGAGAACCCCTGGACGTGGATCCCGACGCGCAGATGGTCGCCTGGCGTGTTGAGCGCGGCAATGACGGAGCTGTACGATTCCCCGGCGGCGAGGTTGTAGATGACCGTGGCGGTCTCGCCCGGGTTGACGCCGTTGGGCTGGCTTGGAGGGGCCGCGCCGACCGAGAGCGTGCCGACGGCAGAAAAAGCGGGTGAGCACAGGTTGCCGCCGGGCAGGTTGGGTGGCGAGGAGGAGGGCGCGAAATCCACGCCCGAGCCGTTGGTGATGCTGGAGATGCTCGCGAGGGCGGTGCCGTCGATGAAGGCATCGGTGATCGACAGGGCCGCCAAGCCGACGTTGTGGAAGGTGAAGCTGACCTGGGTTGGGCTCACGGAATCGACGATCATGGAGAGCTGGGCCAGGGCCGCGGCGTCGTTGGTGGCGCTGGTGCTGGTGACGGGCGCGAACGTGTAGGTCTGGGCGCCCGGGGCGTGCGAGGACAGGGCCAGGGCCAGGGCGACGCTGGAGCGGGCAAAGAACGAGTTCATGGGCGCTCCTTTCTCGGTGGTGGTGGCGGCCAGGGGTTGTGGGTCGTTCGCGGACGGGGTTGGGGCAAGTGCACGGTGCATGGCGATCCCCGCGCTGGCATGCGGGTTTCGGGAAAAGCCGGGCGCCCCTTGCGGGGGACGCCGGGCTGAGGGACGATGCGCGGGCGGAAAGACCGGTGGAACGACTCGTGGTAAAGCCCGCGATCGCGGAATTTCGGGGTCAGCGGCGCCGTCGCGCCATCACCACGCCGCCGAGGGCCAGCAGCGCCAGGGTTCCGGGCGTGGGGACCACCAGCAGGTCCTGCACGCAGTTGTTGACGAGGGCAAAGACGCGCGGATCGCGATGGTCGGGGTTACCGTTGAGCGAGTTGAGGTAGGCCTGGGCCAGCCCCGACACCGCCGGGTTGCCCGCCACGCGGAATCCCCCGTGCAGAACGTCGTGGCCCGGGTCGTAGATGAGCTCCCAGATGGCGACCTGGAAGGCGGCCTTCTGGTCCGCGGTGTCCAGGCCGGCGTAGAAGCGCCCATACAGCTCGCGCACCAGGGCGGCGGCGGTCAGGCCCATCCCGCCGCTGCTGGTGGGCGCGACGTGCACCGGCGCGGGAACCCAGCAGTCCTCCACGCCCGTGTGCAGATCCTGATCGAGCTCGGCGCAGTACGCGACGAACTCGCCCTGGAGGCCGGGGTGGTCGCCCGGGTGCATCGTGCCCCGGGTCATCACGATCTCGCCGACGAACGTGGTGGTCCAAGGAAGGACGCCATCGAGCGTCAGGCTGATCTGGCTGCCCCAGACGCCCTTGGCGCTGGCGCAGACGTTGTTGGAAGGCGGCGGAGGCCCGCCCCCTCCCAGGGCCGGAGCGCTCGCGGCGGCGAGCGCGGAGAATCCAACGAGTGCCAGCAGGGCTGGCGCCCGGTTCGTGTCACGTTTGTTCATTGTCCCCTCTGATCTCATAACGACTCGGCAAAAGGTGATGCGGTGTCCCGTACCCGTTTGCCCTGTCGCTCTCTCCTGTCCGCCGCCTCCTGCGCACGGACTCCAACTCTCCAACCCTCCACGCGACGCCCGCGAGCTCCATCCAACGGGCGCGGACCGATTCCCTGGCCGCCGGCCGCGGTTCGCGGTCGCCGGTACGGGCATCGACTCCGTCATGAACTGGCGTCGGGCCTGGCCTTGGTCCGTTGGGCTGCTGGTGAGCGGTGTGGGACGCTCATCAACCCGATGCCCTCGGGGCCGCCGCCTCCGATGCTTGATGCTCGGGCTCCCTCGCCCAGGTCCGGCGGGTTCGTTACTCCCTCCGGCCACATCGCCCATCGGCCGCACGACGCGTGATCATCGAATTGCGTTTTCCAAGCCCCACGCGCAGGACGTACCCGCCGCTAGGCGGGCACGTCTGTCTTGTCGTCTTCTCTCTCGTGGGCAGCGAGGCCGGAAACGGCCCGCCAAACTTGGACGCCCGCAGTGTAGTCGAAAACGGAGAATGTGCAACCCACTTTGCGACTTTTTCTTGCAAATCTGCACGGACCTCCCGTTGAAGCGGACTTTCTCGGGCCCTGCGGGCGACGGGGCGGAATGTGTTCGGGCAGAGCCGCCGTTCCCGGACGCCCGCGCATGGGTGGTGTTTGGCTACCATGCGGGCGACTATGCCCTCCATCACCATTAATGGCGTCAAGGCCGATTTCACGCCCGGCGAGATGATCCTCCAGGTGGCCAACCGCCTCCGCGATCAAGGGCTGGGCTCCGAGATCCCCCAGTATTGCTACCACGACGGGCTGTCCATCGTGGCCAGTTGCCGCATCTGCCTGGGCGAGGCGATGGCGCCCAATCCCAAGACGGCCCAGCTCGAGGCGTACATGGGCGGCAAGCTCTTCCCGACGTGCCAGACGCCCGCGATCGACGGCATGGTCGTCTCCACCGACAGCCCCAAGGCCGTGCAGAACCAGAAGGCGGTGATGGAGTTCCTGCTGATCAACCACCCGCTGGACTGCCCCGTCTGCGACCAGTCGGGCGAGTGCTTCCTGCAGGACTACTCCTACGAGTTCGGGCGCGGGGTCTCCCGCTTCGAGGAGCAGAAGGTCAAGCAGCCCAAGAAGGACATCGGGCCGCACGTCTACCTCTACAGCGACCGCTGCATCATGTGCACGCGCTGCGTCCGCTTCACGCGGGAGATCACCGGCACGGGCGAGCTCTCGGTGCAGGGGCGCGGCAACAAGGAAGAGATCGACACGTTCCCGGGCGTGCCCCTGGCCAACGAGCTGTCGGGCAACGTCGTGGACGTCTGCCCGGTGGGGGCCCTGCTCGACAAGGACTTCCTCTTCGCCCAGCGCGTCTGGTTCCTCAAGGAAACGCCCAGCATCGATGGGCTGACGGCCGGCGGCGACAACATCAGCGTCTACGCCAACCAGGGCCAGGTCTACCGCGTCAAGCCGCGGGCAAACCCCAAGGTCAACCGATGGTGGATCAGCGATGAGGTGCGTTACGGCTGGAAGTTCGTCCACGCCGAGAACCGCCTGCGAACGCCCTTGCGCCGCCAGTTCGACACCCTCGTCGAGTGCGATTACACCCGCGCGTACGACGAGCTCATCGAGGGCGTGCGTGCCGCCACGAAGGACGGCAAGCGCCTCGCCGTCGTCGTCAGCCCCATGCTCTCGTGCGAAGAGGCGTTCCTGCTGGGGCGTCTGGCCCGGCGTCTGGACGACCAGGCCCTCCTCGCCGTTGGACCCATCCCTCGCAGCGGTCAGGACAAGGTCTTCCCACCCGGGGCCCAAGAGGACTCGCCCAGGGCGTTCAAGGTGTACGCCGAGAAGGCGCCCAACGCCCGCGGCGTGCGGCGCGCGCTCGAGGGCGTCCTCGCCCCGTCGCACGTGGCCACGTTCGAGGCCATGCTCGACATGCTCAAGCGCGGGAACGTCGGCGCCGTGGTCCTGACCGGCAACTACCCCAGCGAGTGGGCGACGCCGGACCTCAAGGCCGCCCTCGCGGGCAAGTTCGTGGGCGTGATCGACACCCTCGCCAGCGACCTGCTGGAGCAGGCCAACGTGGTGATCCCGGGCGCGACGTGGCTGGAGAAGGCCGGCACGTTCGAGAACGCCCGAGGGATGATCCAGGCCTTCGAGCAGGCGATCCCGGTGATCGAGCTGGCCAAGGCCGAGGGGCAGATCGCCCTGGACGTGATGGCGGTGCTGGACGGGCGCGGCGCGCCCGACGAGCAGGTCGTCCCGGTGGTGGTCATCAGCACGCCCGGGCAGGTGGCCGCCGGTGCGCAGGTTGCCGCGCCGCTGGGGGCGATGTTCAACGCCGCCGACGTGCGCCGCCAGATGGCGGAATCGTCGCCCGCGCTGGGCGTCTTTGCCACCGGGGTCAGCCACGGCGTCCCCGAGATCAAGCAGAAGCCGGACATGGAGCTGGTGGAGATCTGACCCGGGCGGGAGCGATCGCGGCATGTGGGTTGTGTGGATCATCGTCGGGCTCGTGGTCGTCGTGGGGATCCCGTTCACGCTGTGGTGGTGGAAGACGGCCGACCAATGGGCCGACGCGGAGCAGAGGCGATTCAAGCGCAAGGGCGAGACGCGGGATCGGGTCGTGGTGAAAGACGGGCGGGACGCGGGCTGACACTCTCTACAGTTGGCCCGTGCCCAGGTACAAGCTGACCATCGCCTACGACGGGACGGACTTCTGCGGGTGGCAGAAGCAGGAGCCCTACGCGCCCGCTCCCGACGCCCCGCGCCCGCCCGACCAGGTGGCCCTGCCCGATCCCGTTCGCGCCGGCACCTGGGCCGCCGACACCGCCCAGCCCCTCCCCCCGCGCGACGGCGAGCCCCGCGCCCGCGTCGCACTGCGCACCGTGCAGCACGTCGTCGAGCGCGCCGTGCGCGAGATCGTCCGCGAGCCCGTGGTCCTGATGGGCGCGAGCCGCACCGACGCGGGCGTGCACGCGCGAGGCCAGGTCGCCGCGTTCACGTGCTCGGGAGAGGACGAACGAGCCCGAAGCGCAAGCGAGGGACTGGCGGGCGAATCGATCGGCAACCAACCCACCCCCAAACCCCACTTCGCTGGGAGGGAGCTCGAAGAAGCGAGTCCGACGGCCGGGCCCCGCGGGCTCGGCTGGCCCGCGTCGCGCGGCGTGGAGCGGCTCATGCGAGCCATCAACGGACGACTCCCCGACGATGTCCAGGTCGTCGCCGCCGAACTCGCCCCGCCCGACTTCAACCCCATCCAGGGCGCCGTCGAGAAGGCCTACTCCTACACGCTCCACGTCGATCCGCCCCCGCCCCGGGGCAACGCCACGCGCCCGATATGGGATCGGCGGTACGTCCACCAGATCTGGGACGATCTCGACGTCCCCGCCATGCGCGCCGCCGCCCGGCGCATCGTCGGCGAGCACGACTTCGCCGCCTTCGCCGCCGCCGGGCACGGAAGACTCACCACCGTCCGAACCGTCTTCGCCTGCGAGGTGAGCGAGTACCGCGACCGCGCGTTCGCGTCGCCGCTGCACGGGCGAAGCGGCGCACCGCCGGTCGTCCCCGCGCGCCGCGTCCGCATCGACGTCTCGGGGAGCGGCTTCCTCTACAACATGGTCCGCATCATCGCCGGCACGCTCGTCGAGGTGGGCCGCGGCCGCATGACCCCCGACGCCGTCTCCAGCGCCATCGCCTCCAAGGACCGGCGGAACGCCGGCCCGACCCTGCCGCCGACGGGCCTGTGCCTGGAGTGGGTGAGGTACTGAGCGCGCCAGGGCGCGATTCTCTCGCTCGCGCTTCGGGCTCGTATCCTCTCTCCGCGTGCGCATCCTCCACATCTCAACCCGGCTCATCCTCGGCGGGTCGCAGGAGAACACCGTCCTCTCCTGCGAGGAACAGGCCCGCCGGGGGCACGAGGTGCACCTCGCCTTCGGGCCCATCTACGGGCCCGAGGGCAGCCTCCTGGCTCGCGTCCGGAGTTTCCGCACTCCCGACGGGCGGTCCATCGCCACGCACATCGTTCCCCACCTCGTCCGCGAGATCAGCCCGATTTCGGATTGGAAGTGCGTCGCCGAACTCAAGACCCTCATCGGCGGCCTCGGGCCCGACGTCGTCCACACCCACAGCAGCAAGGCGGGGATCCTGGGGCGACGGGCCGCGTGGTGCGTGCTCACGAGCCCGAAGCGCCAGCGAGGGATGGACCACGCGAGCCTCGCTCCCGGAATCGTGCACACGGTCCACGGCCCGCCCTTCATGCCCATCGAGGGCGGCCTGTTCCAACGCGCCAGGGTCCGCCTCCTCAACCTCGCCTACACCCTCGCCGAACGCCGCGCCGCCTCGCACTGCCATCGCATCGTCAGCGTCGCCGACGCGATGACGCGGGAGTTCCTGCGCCGCGACATCGGCTCCGCAGGGCAGTATGTCACGGTGCGCTCCGGCATGGAGCTCAAGCCCTTTCTCGAGCCCGCGCCGGGCGAATCGCGGGAGGATTCCCGCCGAGCCCTTGGCCTCGCACCCGATGACTTTGTCGTCGGCACCGTCGCACGCCTGGCCCAGCACAAGGGGCACGACGACCTGCTCGAGGCGCTGGGCGAGGACCTCAAGAAGCGCCCGACATGGAGGCTGTTGTGGGTGGGGGACGGGTGGTGGCGCGAGCGGCTGATCACGCGGGCACGGGGGATGGGGCTGGGCGTTGCGGAGTTGGATGGAGAACCCACGCACAACGCACAACGCACAACGCACAACGCGAATCCCGCAGCGTGTCAGATCCTCTTGACTGGCCTTGTCCCCACCGAACGCATCCCCGCGCTCGTTCGCGCCATGGACGTGCTGGCCCATCCAAGCTACCGCGAGGGCCTGCCGCGCACCGTGCCCCAGGCCCTGCTCTGCGGCGTGTGCCCGGTGGCGTATGACGTGGACGGCACCGGCGAGGCCTGCATCGACCTCAAGACCGGGCGCCTCGTGCCGCTCGCGGACCGGGCCGCCCTGCGCGACGCCGTCCGCTGGTGCGCCGAGAACCCCCGCCGGCGCGAGGAGCTGGCCCTGGCGGGGCGTGCCATGTGCGAGCGCGAGTTCTCCGTCCGCGCGATGGTCGACGGGCTCGAGCGTGTCTACGCCGAGGCCTTCGCCCTGGCGCGCGGCGTGGCCTGATCGCGACGCCCTACGCTGCGCCCATGAGCACCCTCGCCGACATGACCGTGCAGGAATTCCTCGACGCCACGGCCTCCAAAACGCCCACGCCCGGCGGTGGCGCCGTCGCGTCGGCGGTGGGGGCCCTGGCCGCCGCGCTCGCCCAGATGGTGGTGAACTACTCCATCGGCAAGAAGAACCTCGCCCAGCACGAGCCGCACCTGCGCGGGTCCATCATGCGCCTGACGCGGGCCGGCGAGCTCTTGCTCGCCCTGGCCGACGAGGATGCCGAGGCCTACGGGCTGGTCAACGAGCTGTCCCGCCTGCCCGAGGGCGACGCCCGCCGCCAGCGCGAGCTTCCCGAGGCCCAGCGTGCCGCCGTCCAGGTTCCCATGAGCGTGATCGCGGCGTGCGTGGACCTGCTGCGCCATTTCGTGGACCTCGCGAGCATCACCAATCGCCACCTGCGCAGCGACCTGGCCATCGCCGCGGTCCTGGCCGATGCCGCGGCCCGCGCCAGCCGCTGGAACGTGCTCGTCAACATCCCCTCCCTCGACGAGCCCGCGCGGATGGATGCTTCGCGCCTCATGAACCGGATGCTGGGCGAGTCGGCCCGCCTCGCCGACGCCGTCCAGAACGCGTGCCAGGCGTGACGCGCACGGGTCTAGACTCCCGGCGTGCGCACCGTTGACCTCACCCGCGATCCGGCGATCCAGGCGACGTTGGACCTGCTTCGGCGCATGACCGGCGCGGGCTCGCCGCGCGACAGCCTGTCCCAGTTCTTTACGCTCTGGGGGCGCATCCGTCCCGTCGACCGGTGCGTGGGGCTGGTGCGTGAGCGCGACGGCGCCTACCGCGTGCTGTACTCGATCACCCTGGGCGATGCCCGCCCCGAGCACTTCTCCGGCGTGGAACGCCGCGACCAGGGCGCCCTGCCCCTTCGCCGCGGCGGGCTGCTGGAGCGATTGACCGGCGGCACGGCGCCCCTCCTGCTACACGACGTGGTGGTCGAAGACGACCCGGCGCTGCCGCGCGGGACCTACTCGAGCGTGCTGGCCTTGCCGGTGTTCAATGGGCCCGACGTGGTCGCCTGGACGATCGCCCTGGGGCGCTCGTGCGCGCCCGCCGGGCCCGGTGACGTCGTGCAGGCCCTGATGACCGCCAACCTGCTGGGCATGGCCACGCGCCAGATGGAGGCCCTGGCCGAGATCGGGCGCCTGAACCAGCGCCTCAGCGACCAGTACGACCAGATCGCGCGCCTCCAGCAGGGGCTGCTCCCCGCGCGTCTCCCCGCCATCGCCGAGCTCGAGATCGCCACCAGCTACCTCACCAGCGAGCAGGCCGGCGGGGACTACTACGACTTCTTCGACCTGAGCGATGGACGCCTTGGCGCGCTCATCGCGGACGTCTCCGGGCACGGGGCGGCCGCCGCCACGCTCATGGCCATGCTCCGCGCCATCCTGCACAGCTCCCGCGCCGCCCACACGCCCAGCGACGTCGGCGCTGCCGGCGCGCTGCACTTCGTGAACCAGCGCCTGGTAGAGAGCTCGCTGGAGGGCGCGTTCGTCACCGCGTTCCTGATGCTCGTCGATCCCGCTTCCGGCGCGGTGGACTACGCCTGCGCCGGGCACCCACCCCCGCGCCTGCGCCGGGCCGGGAGCGGGGCGATCCTCGCGCTCGACGCGGGCGCGACGCGTCCGCTGGGAATCCTGGGCGACCTGCCCATCACCGGCGCCTCCGTGCGCCTCCAGCGGGGCGACGCCGTCCTCCTGTATACCGATGGGGTCTCGGAGCTCTTCGATGGTGGTCGCGAGATGTTCGGGACCACCCGGCTCGACGAGTGCCTGGCGCGGGGCGAGGGCGTGCCCGACGCGGTCGTCGCCCTGGTCACGGACGCGATGGTCCGCCATCGGGGTTCCTCGACGCGCGACGACGACCAGACGCTCGTCGTGCTGCGCTACGCTGGGCCGCCATGAGCCTTCCCGCCCGAGCTCCCGGCGCCGAGTGGTTCGCCAATCCCGGATTCTCCGGGGAGGAACCCGGGCTGCGCTTCGAGTGCACCCAGTGCGGGCGCTGCTGCACCGGGCCCGAGGGCTTCGTCGTGTTCAGCGACGAGGAAGCCCAGGCCCTGGCGCGCCACCTGGGGCTGCCCATCGCCGAGTTCCTCGAGCGCTACACGCACATGACCAGCCGCGGGCGCTCGCTCACCGAGCGCCTGAGCGAGCATGGGCACGACTGCGTCTTCCTCGACCGCACCAGCGAGCCCGGGCGGGCGTTCTGCTCGGTGTACGAGCTGCGCCCCGCCCAGTGCCGCACCTGGCCCTTCTGGAAGAGCACCCTCGTGAGCCGGGCCGCATGGGAGCGAGCCAAGCGCTCCTGCCCGGGCATGGACTCGGGACGCCGCTACACGCCCGCGGAGATCCGCGTCCAGCGCGATCGCGTGGACATCTGACCATGGACGAGGCGGCGCGAGCGTGGATGCAGGCGGCCCGGCGCGACGGCGTCCAACGGGACCTGGACGCGATCTACGCGTTGGTCGCCCGCGAGACCGCGATCCAACGCCCCGCCTGCGCCGCCAGCGGGCGCTGCTGCAACTTCGCCCGCAGCGGCCACCTGCTGTACGTGACCGGGCTCGAGGCCGCGTGCACCCTGCTGCGGAGCGCGTACCAGCGGGGCGAGAGCGCCTCGCCCGCGTCGGGGCACGCCATCTCCCTGGCCCAGGTCGAGCGGGCCCGCACGCGCGGCGACTGTCCGTTCCTCGTCGGCGCATCCTGCGGCGTGCACGCGATCAAGCCCCTGGGCTGCCGCGTCTACTTCTGCGATCCCGCCGCCCAGCGGTGGCAGCAGGACCTCAGCGAGCGCGCGATGGCCATGCTCCGTGAACTCCACGAGCACCACGAGATTCCCTACGCCTACGCCGAGTGGCGCGGGCTGCTGGCGCGCCTCGTCGAGCCCTAGCGCCGGCGCAGGCGCAGCCGGAGCAACTCCGCGAAGGCGCGTCCATCTCGGTGCACCGGCGCGGGCGGTGGCGGGCAACGCCCAACCAGGCCCTCCCACGCGCCGTGCAGCACGCACCCCAGCCGCCGGGCGGACGCGCCGGCCTGGCGCAGCGCCCAGGCCACTCCCAGGGCGGCCCCGGCCAATCCCGTGACCCCGCGCCCGTGGCGTCGCCAGAGCCACAGCCAGTTGCGCGTCGCCAGGCGCAGCCAGCGCTCGGACTTTCGGGCCGCGTGCGGGCTGTCGTGCCAGACGACCCAGTCCGGGCGCGCGTGGACGCCCAGCCCCGCGCCGAGCAGTTTCATGGCCAGGTCCGCGTCGTTGCGGTAGAGGAAGAAGGCCCCCTCGTACCCGCCCACGACCCGCCAGGCTTGGGCCCGCACCAGGTTCCCGCACCCCATGACCGGGCAGCGATCGGTGGGCCCGCGCAGGAAGGGCCACTCGGGCGCATGGCCCAACGGGTGCACGGGGTGGAGCGCCACCGCCGCCAGGTCGGGGCGTGCGCCCAGCAGGTCGATGGCGTCGCGGAGCGCCCCAGGATCGGGCCAGGAGTCGTCGTCGAGGATGAGCAGCAGGTCCCCGCGGGCGATCTCCGCGCCGCGGTTGTACGCTGCCACGCCCGAGTTGGCGCCGAGGGCGAGCGTGCGTGCCCCGGGGAAGCGCTCGCGCACGGCGTCCAGAGAGCCGTCGGTGGAGGCGTTGTCCACGACGACGGTCTCGCCGACGATGCCCGAGGGCATCGATCGCAGGGCGCCCAGGGTGCCCAGCAGCGTGTCACGCCGGTTGAAGCTCAGGACGATGACGCTCAGCATGGAACGCCGCCTTACGTGGAGGCGCGCCGCGAGGGGAGCGGCGTCGGACGCGTCGGCGCGGGCGGGAGCTCGTTGATCTGCGGGCGGCGCAGGGTGATCCTGGCGATGAGGCGAGCGCCCGTCAGCAGGAAGCGCGCCGCGTGACGCAGCGTCTGCCCGCGGCTGATCCTGCGGACGAAGAAGCCGTCCGAGGTCACCTGCACCAGCACCCGGCCTCGGAACCACGACGTGGGCCAGCCGGTGGGGACGACGGCCACGTCCGCATCCCAGCCGCGGGCGCCGGCCATCACCCAGCGACCCATCGCGCCCAGCATGTCGCGGAAGGTGTGCGTGTGCAAGGAGCGGTGCCGCCACGGGGCCAGCTCTTCCTCCGCCCAGCGCGTGCCCAGGAGGGCGATCTGGCAGGGCAGGTCGGGGAAATCGATGGCGCACGCCGCCAGCATGGGGTGGAAGTACAGACGCCCGCGCGAGCCGGTGTCGGCCAGCTCGGCGCGAACCGCCGCCGCCAGCTCCGAGAAGGGTCGGATCCTGATCGCGCCGGCGATGGCCCCGATCCCCCCGCGCGGGCCGAAGCCCTGGACGCGTCCGTGGGCGGCGTCGCTCAGCCCTTGCAGGTGCAGCTCGCCCAGCTCGGGAAGTCCCATCATGGCCTGGGCGGTGGCCCGCACGACGTCCACGAACGAACGCCTGAGACGCGTGAGGGGCCCGAACCCGCACACCGCGATGGGCGCGTACGAGTTCCGCGTCGTGTAATAGCGACCCCAGGTCTGGAACTTGCGGCTCCAGAGCGGGTGGAAGACCCGTGAGGTCGGGACCCCGACCAGCCTCTGCCCCGTCGCGCGTGCCATCCGCAGGAACCACTCCACGTCGTCGCCGTGGATGAAGATGTCGGGCATGCACCCGGTCGTCTCGATCGCCTGGCGACGCACCAGCGCGCTGCACGCGGCGAGGTAATCGCACGGGACCAGCAGGCGCTTGTCCACGTCCCCGCGCGCGGCGGGAACGAAGTACCCGTTGGCGGGGTTGAGCCGCCCGCCAATCTCGTACGTCACCCGAGTGAGATTGTCCACCAGGGCCGACCCGGCGGCGGCCAGCCCGGGATCGGAAACCAGGGCGTGCACCAGCGGGCGCAGCGCGCGCCGCGTGACCCGCGCGTCGCTGTCGATGAGCCACAGGAAGTCGGGGGGCTCGCGCAGCGCCGAGATCCCGTCGCCGCGCAGGACGTGGGCCATGCCGGCGTTGAACCCGCCCGACCCGCCGGTGTTCTTCTCCAGACGCAGGTGCTCGACCTTCAGCCCCTCGGGCGTGGGCAGGTCCGAGATGGGCCTGGTGGAGGCGTTGTCGACGACGACGATCCAGAGATCGACGCCGCGGGTGTCGAGGCGGGAGAGGTCGCCCAGGAGCTTGCGGACATCGTCGGGGCGGTTGTAGCAGGGGATGACGGCGGCCACCCGCACGCGCTGGCGCCTTGGCTTGGGAGCTTTGGGTGAGGCCCCCGCGATGGGCTTGGCCTCGAGCGATGTGCCCGGGGCGGCGGGGGCGCCGAGCGGGGGCGGGCCCGGTGGAGGGCTCACCACCCCGCCCAGGCTGCTGGGTGGGCTCATGGTCGGCGAGTATACGCGAAACCGGGGGGGCGGGGTTCGTGGAAATCGCCCACACCTCCA
>JBGAOG010000139.1:0-6487 GCA_044221985.1 Phycisphaerales bacterium | reverse complement strand
CGCCGGGCTCCACCTCGTCGTCTTCGCCTGCCTCATGCTCCGCAACCTGCTCGCCGGAAGTCCATGACACGCTCTAGGGCGGGGCACGCTCAGACGCCCACCAGCACCGCGTCGCAGCGCCGGTTGCCGATGCGATCCGTGATCTCGAAGCCCTCGCGCAGCGGGGCGCGGAAACGGGCGCCGCGGTCCAGGGCCCGGTGGCACGCGATGGCCAGGTCGTGGCACGCGATCGCCTCCTCCGCCGTGAAGAGCACCACCAGCACGCCCCCGAAGCGCACGCCCGGTTCGGCGTTGAGCTTGAGCACGTCCTCGCCCAGCGCGCGGGTCAGTTCCGTGGAGTAGGCCGCGTTGGGCCCCGGCACGGCGTGCGTGCAGGCGTGCTGGCCCACGACCTTCACCTCGAGCCAGCAGCACTCCTCCGGGGGCGTCCCGGGCGCGGATCGGGCCTGGCGCTCGAAGAGCGTGCCCGCGGCGGCGTCGTGCGCGCGGAGGATCGCCACGGGATCGGCGGGGGGCTGGTCGGGCCCGGGCGTGAGGACCAGGTCGCAGCGCTCGCGCTGGGCGCGCTTGGGGCGCTGCCCGGGCCGACCGACCGCGCCGGGGTAGGGCACCTCGCGCCATACGCCCCAGCCCTGGGACGCCAGCGACGCCGCCAGCAACGGATGGAGCTCCAGCTCGCTCTGGGCGTCGAGCCCGCGCACGGCCTGCTCGGCGCGGAGCTCGCCCTCGCGCTGGGCCAGGCCCCGCGCCGCGGCGCCCAGGATCTCCGCGTACACCCACATGGGCCCTACACCACCCGCCCGTCGAGCTCGGCGGCGATGCGCTCGATGGTCTCGACGGCGTGCTTGTGGGCCGCCTCGCGCGAGTGGCGGAAGCTGCGCAGGAGCAACAGCGGCGCCGGCAGCACGGTGAGCGGGATGTACCACGCCGCCGTCCAGGCCAAGGACAGCTTGTACCCCGAGAAGTACGTTTCGAGCATGGACTGGGTCAGCCACAGGCCAGGTCCGGCGGCCAGCACGATGGACACCAGGGCGATCAGCGGCGCCAACGGGGCGAGGCGCAGGGCGAAGTGCAGTGCGGCGGCGTTGGTCTCGGCCTCGAGGGCCACGAGCGCGAAGTCGAACGTGTGCCCGTGGGCCTCGGCGCGGAAGAGCTCGCCGTCGCGCCCGCGCTCAAACCCCGCGAGCTTGCCCCGCTTGGCCAGGCGCTCGAGGCGCGAGACGATCTCGCCGGGGGGCAGGGCGGTGGACACGCCCCGCAGCGGCCCATGCCCGGCTCCCTTGCCCACGTCCTGCGGGTCTTCGCGATGGTGCATGGTCATCGAGCCGGGGTCCTCCGTGACGCGGCAGTGTAACCGTGAGGGACGCTCCAAGCCCGTCCCGCTGCGTGCGCCCACCCGGGTTGACCGATACTCTTGGGCGGTGCCACCCAGGTCAGGGCCCAAACTTCGTTATCCGCGCCGGACACCCCTGCGGCTCATCCCCGCACGGTCCGCCCAGGACGCCCAGCGCCCGGGCGAGCCCGAGCGGCGACGCAAGGCCGCGGACCAGGTGGCCTTCGAGAACGGCTGGGCGGCCATGCTCCAGCCGCTGGACGCGCGCTGGGTCATGGCCCTGGACGTGTGGAACACCATCGAAGGGGGGCGGGCGGCGATGATCACCCCGAGCAAGCGTCGCGAGCTGATTGCCGCCGGCGTGGCCCGCGGGCTGCGCGAGTTCGATGCCAACCTGGTGATCGCGATCGTGCAGGACGCCGCCCGGCGCGGGGAGATGCCCCCCATCGATCCGGCGGGGACGGCGGTGGGCGCGTCCCTGGCGATGCTCAAGCCGGGCGGGCGTCCCGGGCGGTCCAAGCTCATCGCCATCGCCGGCACCGTGGTCCTCTCGCTGACCTTCTTCGCCATCCTCGTCGCGTGGCTCCTATCCTCGCATTGAGCCGCGGGCCGCTCGAGCGATCCGGGCGCGTCCATCGGCCTGTCCGGCTCGACCCCGAGTCCTCCACACCAAGGAGCCGGCCATGGCACTCATCGAAGTCGGGAAGAAGGCGCCCGCGTTCGTGCTCGCGGACCAGAACGCCAAGCGTCACGCCCTGAAGGACTACGCGGGGCGGATCGTCGTGCTGTTCTTCTACCCCAAGGACGACACCCCGGGCTGCACGGACGAGGCCTGCCAGTTCCGCGACCACATGCCGGACTTCTCCAAGATCAAGGCCGCCATCCTGGGCGTCAGCCCCGACGATCCCGCCTCGCACCGCGTGTTCGCCGACAAGCACGCCCTGAGCTTCACGCTCCTGGCCGATGCACCGGTGGACGGGGTGCCGCCCGTCTGTCGCGCGTACGGCGTGTGGGGGATGAAGTCGATGTACGGCAAGATGTACGACGGGGTGATCCGCACGACGTACCTGATCGACAAGACCGGTCGGTTGGCCCGGCGCTGGGACCGAGTGAACCTCAAGGGGCACGCGGGCGAGGTGCTCGCGGCGGTGCGTCTGTTGCACGCGGGCGAGCCGCTGATGACGCCCCGCGCGCGTCCGGTCAAGCTGACGCCGCGCCGGGGCCGCCAGCGCCGCAGCGCGGATTCCAGGCCACCCTACGCGCCGGTGCGCGGGACCACGCGCTCGACGCGGGGCGGGAGGGGCAAGGGGGGTTCGACGGCCAAGGGGTTGCGGTCCACGGGGGCACCCCGGAAGGCCGCGCCCCGGACCGGTGGAAAGCCCCGGCAGGCCCGTTGACGGGGGGTCGGTCTCCCGCGGCCCTGTCGGTTAGGGCATATTCAGGGTGTGCAAAGGGTGCGGGGGCGTGCGAGGTCGCCTTGCCGCCGTCACGGGGTTCACTTATCCTGTGGGGCGGCGATCCGGGGGAAGGCCGCGGGTTGTTTGCGAGGCGTTCGTTCTTTGAACGGAGCAGTGGATGGGTGGCGCCAAGCCATGGCAAATCGCGCTGATCGCGCTGGCGCTGGTGGTCCTGCTGGGCTCGCTGGCGTGGCGGATCTCGCATTCGGAGACGGTGTCCTACGCGCAGGATTTCATACTGGTAGATGTGGAGACGGGGGAGTTGTTCAAGGTCCACAGGCCGACGGATCGGAGCCTGCCGATCCCGGCGATTAACCCAGCGACGGAGCGTCTGAGCCTCTACCCCGCGGCAAGGGACGGGAACGGCTGGGTGGTTGAGGAGTCATCGCGCCAGTTCTTGGAAAAGGAGATGGCGGCGGTGGAAGACCCTGTGACCGGGCGATTGAAGGTGACGGGCGAGCCGAAGTTCCTTGATTTGTTCAAGTGAAAACGAGTTCCGAGGAGGCGGTCATGAGCGTGGGCAACTCAAGGCAATCAACGCGAATCCGGGCATTCACCCTCATCGAGCTCCTGGTAGTGATTGCGATCATCGCCCTGCTCATTGGGATCCTGCTGCCCAGCTTGGGCAAGGCGAGGGATGCTGCGCGCGGCGTCGTGTGCGCGGGCTCGAAGCTCCGTAGCCTGGGACAGGGGCAGCTGATCTACGCCGCCGAGAACAAGGAGTGGCTCGCGGGCGTGTACACGTCCGGCGCCAACGCCCAGTACTATGGGGACGCGCCCTCCGAGTATTCGTTGCTCGGCGACAAGACGTCCTCGACCCCGACTACGTCGTACGACTGGTACTCGGTGGTCCTCGGCGAGTCGATGGGGCTCTCACCAAATCGCGCCGAGAGGACTTGGCAGATCTTCAACGTCTGGGGTTGCCCGTCGGCAACCACGATCAACACGAGGGTGTGGCGCCCAAGCACTATTCCGACCGACTTCGGCCAGTTTACACAAGTCGCCACGAGAAAGGGGTATCGCCAGGTGAGCTATCTCGCGCCGGCGGCTTTTTATCTCCCCTGTGCGAATGGCCCCAGCGTGAACTACCGGGCGCCGGGGCAAGCAGCCGCCCACGCGCGTCCAAGTAATTTCACGACACCGGTAGCGTCGCCGTTGAGCTACGAGCCTCGGCTCACGAACGTTGGAAACTCGCTCTCGGGGAAGGTCCTGCTCAGTGATGGCACAAGGTTCTACGACTTCACGGCGGGCGCGCTCGACTTTGATCCCAGTCCGGCGCCGGAGCATTTCAGTTCGTTTCTTGATTCCGGACCGATCTTCCACGGATCGGTCGCCTATGGCAGGACGCACCCCCGCAATGGGACGGACCCCAACCGGACCAACCTGAAGCTCAGTTTTCGGCACGGCGATGGTGTGAACGCGGTGATGTTCGATGGCTCCGTCCGCGCCGTGAAGCGCGCGGATGCCTGGACCAAGGTCGACCTCTGGCATCCGTCGGGCAGCCGATTCATGCCCGGAGGTGTCGCCACGCCGGAGTCGATGGCCGTGTGGCAGACGAATCAAGTTGTTCCGTAACCAGGGCGATGTCGGGAGTAAGCACAGGTTTCCCCGTCCCTCCGGCCGGGGCAAGCTCAGCAGCCGGGCCCGTAGAGGGCGAGGAAGTACAGGAAGTCGTTCAGGTCGACGCCCTGGTCCTTTCGCCCGGTGAATGAGCCGTCGTCCGCGACGGAGTCGAAGGCCTACCCGGCGCCGAGGCGCGGGGCATGCCTCGAACGGTCGAGCGCTATGCTGGAGCTCCCACGCAAGGAGCCCCCATGTCGCACGCCGACGCCGCACTCGCATGGCTCAATGACAACGCCCGGGCCTCGCTGGATCGCCTGATCGACTGGCTCAGAATCCCGAGCATCTCGACCGACCCGGCGTACAAGGGGGACTGCCAGAAGGCCGCCGACTGGGCCGCGGCGCAGCTGCGCGAGCTGGGGTTCAGGGTCGAGGTCCTGCCCACGGGCACGCCGGCGGGCAGCGGGCATCCCGTGGTGCTGGCGAGCATCGATGGGACGGCCAAGGGCTCGCCGCACGTGCTGTTCTACGGTCACTACGACGTGCAGCCGGTGGACCCGCTGAACCTGTGGGAGAGCAAGCCCTTCGAGCCGACGCTGCGCGAGGCTCGCGCGGGCGAGGAGGGGGGCGAGCGGATCGTGGCGCGCGGGGCCGTGGACGACAAGGGGCAGGTGATGACGTTCCTGGAGGCCTGCCGCGCCGCCAAGGCCGCCGGCGGGCACCCGACGTTCGGGGTGCCCTACACGGTGCTGCTCGAGGGGGAGGAGGAGAGCGGCTCGACGAACCTCGAGGCGTTCGTGCGCGGGCGCGCGGCCGCCCTGAAGGCCTGCGACGTGTGCCTGATCTCCGACACGGGGATGCTGGGGCGCGACAAGCCGGCGATCACGTACGGCGTGCGCGGACTGGCGTACACGCAGGTCACGCTGCACGCGAGCAACCAGGACCTGCACAGCGGGATGTGGGGCGGGCGCTGCCCCAACCCGATCACGGAACTGGCGCGGGTGCTGGCGCAGCTGCACGACAAGAGGCGGCGCGTGACGATTCCCGGCTTCTACGACGGCGTCGTCCCGCTGACGAAGAAGGAGCGCGACGCCTGGAAGAAGCTGAAGTTCAACCAGAAGGCGGCGCTCCGGAAGATCGGGATGCCCCCCGCCGCGGACATCGGCGAGGCGGGGTACACCGCGCTGGAGCGCGAGTGGGGGCGTCCCACGGCGGAGATCAACGGGATCTGGGGCGGGTACACGGGCGCCGGCGCCAAGACCGTGATCCCCGCGCACGCCAGCGCGAAGGTCTCGTTCCGCCTGGTGGCCGATCAGGAGCCGGCGAAGATCGCGAAGATGTTCTTCAAGTGGCTCAAGGACCGCACGCCCCCGGGCTGCCGCTGGGAGACGACCGACCTGCACGGCGGCTACGGGGTGACGGTGCCCATCGACTCGCCGCACCTGAGCGCCGCGACGCGGGCGCTGAAGCGCGCCAGCGGGAAGAGCGCGGCCCTGATCAAGACGGGCGGGTCGATCCCCGTGGCGGGCCTGCTCAAGGACACGCTGGGCATCGACACGATCTTCATGGGCTTCGGGCTCGACGACGACCGCGTGCACTCGCCCAACGAGAAATTCGAGGTGGCGTGCTTCCGCCTCGGCTGCCGGGCCCACGTGCTGTACATGGAAGAGCTGGCGGGGACGTGACGCGCGACGGGCCCGAAGCGCGACGGGCCCGACGCGCAAGCGAGGGTTCTCCGTGACGAGAACAGAGGCTGTCCCGAAACCAAGATTCGCCGCAGAGCCGCCGAGTTCGCAGAGAGAGTTCCACTGGATTTCCAGACTCTGCGTGCTCTGCGCCTCTGCGGTGAACGGTATTTCCAGGGTACTGGGATAGGCTCTACAAGCCCGACGCGCGAGCGAGGGCTCTTCAGCGCGTCCAATGCGCGGCCCCGGCCCCCTCCCAAGCCGGGGCCGCGTGAGCATCCACGACCGCCCCAGAAGTTCGCCCGGTTCTCACCGCGCTCTTCCTCGTCTCCGTGTCCCTCCGTGTTCTCCGTGGTGAGTCTTCATTCTCCGACGCCTACGCGTACGCGGGCACCCACTGTGTGGCCGCGATCTTCCTTGCCAGCACCTCGCGGTCCATCGGGTTGGCGAGC
>JBGAOG010000138.1:0-6499 GCA_044221985.1 Phycisphaerales bacterium | reverse complement strand
GCCACCGTCCTGGTTCGGGGGGAGAGCGGGACGGGCAAGGAGCTGGTCGCCCGGGCGCTCCACCGGCGCAGCCGGCGCAGCGCCGCCCGCGCCTCGCTCGCGTCCAGGCTGGCCAGCCCCAGGTGCGAGGCCAGCTCCCGCCGCGCCCCCGCGTCCCCCGCCGCGTCGGCCAGGCGCCGCGCCACGCGCTCGAGGATCTGCCCCGCCGCCGCGCGAGTGAACGTGCTCGCCAGGATGCGCTCGGGCCCCACGCCCATCAGCAGCAGCCGCACGATCCGCGACGACAGCGCGTACGTCTTGCCCGAACCCGCCGAGGCCAGGACCACCCCGCTGCCCAGGCTCCGGGCCGCCAGGTCGCTCATGCCCCGTCCTCCTCGTCCTCGGCGGCCGCCCCCAGGAACGACAGGCCGACGAGCGCGCCCATCGTGCCCTCCGTCGGCGGATGCTCGCCCTCCAGTGCGAACACCCGCTCATGCACCAGCCGGACCACCTCCCGCGCCGCCTCGTCCGCACGGGCCAGCTCCGCCTCGTCCCATTCCGCCGGCGCGTAGCGGGGCTCTCCATCAGCGCCCAGGCACAGGTACGCCAGCTCCACGCCCGAGCGGGACGCGTGCTCGCCGATCGGGCCCGCCGCCAGGTGCCGGTACAGCGGCAGTTGCAGGTCCTTCCACCTTCCGCGGGACCGGTGCGCTTGCTCCGGCAGGACGGCCGCGTCCGCCGTCTTGAAGTCGATCAGCGCCACGCCCCGCTCCGCGTGCGCGTCGATGCGGTCGATCCGACCCACCAGACGCACTTCCCCGCGCTCCCACGCCAGCGCCACCCCGTCCTCGCCGGGGGACCACTCCGCGTGCAGCACGCGCCAGCCCTCGCGCGTGCGCTGGGCCTGCCAGCGCGCATAGGCCTCCAGGCGCCGCCGGGCCTGCTCGGCCTGCACCGCCACCGCCGTCGCGGGGTCGTCCCCGGCCAGGGCCCGCATCCGCTCGTCGAGCAGCGCGCTCAGCGCGGACATGATCCGCGCCTCATCCGTGGACGCGGCCTGTGCCGAGCGGGCAAACTCGCGCAGCACGCCGTGGACCACGCCCCCGAAGTCGCGGGGCGTCAGCTCGATCCCGGCGGCCTCCACCTCGCGCAGACGCAACACGCTCTTGGCGTAGAACAGGTACGGGCTCGCCAGGTAGTCCCGGAAGCTCGTCACCGCCCAATGCGTGGGGATCCCTTCCCGCGAAGCGTCCAGGGGCATTCGCGCAAACCCGGGCCCGTACGCGCGGGCCGGCTCGGGGCGGGGCACGCCGGGGACAGCTTCGTCGCCCGAGGGGCACCACGCCCGCACACGCTCCACCAGCTCCGCGTCCTCGCACCGCAGCATCAGGCGGCTGGGGGCCAGCGGCTCGCCCTCCGCGTCGCGCCGCGAAACCACGATCGTCAACCCCTCGCGCGAGTGCGCCAGCAGCGAGAGCAGGTACGCGTCCCGGGCCGCGCCACCGTCTCCCCCGCCCAGGCCCCGCAGCAGCCCGGCGGGCAGCAGCGGATCGAGCCCGCGCCGGGCCGGCACCGTCCCCTCGCTCAGGCCCGCGACCACCACGTGCCTCGACGCGTCGAGCGTCAGCTCCAGCCAGCCCAGCACGTCCACCGCCGCCTCGTCCTCCTCGCGAGGCACGTCCTGCTCGCGAGCCTCGTCGAGGAGCAACCCGATCGCCTCGCCCGCGTCCAACGCCTCCGACACCGCCCCCGGAACGTCCGCGAGAGTGTCCAGCGCCCGGGCGAGCTGCTCGAGGGCCCCGCGCGTTCCGTGCGGCAGGTCCGGTGCACCCGCGTAGATCCGCCCCAGGAGGTCCCCCAGCGCCACCGACCACGCCCGCACGCCCAGCCGGCCCGTTCCCCCGGGCATCGTCGGGCCCAGCAGGTTCGCCGTCGCCTCCAGCACCGGGGCCAGAACGTCGCGGGCCCATCCGTCGCGCCAGGCCTCTTCGACGCGCCGCGGCAGGTGTTCCAGGGCGTAGGAGTCCAGCGCCTCGAGCCAATGCTCGCACAGGCCCCGGGGGTGCCCCAGCACGCGCATCAGGGCGGCCTCCATGTCCGCGCAGGGCGCCCCAGGCCTCGAACGTGCCCTCGACGCCAAAGCGGCGCACCGCCGAGAGGAGCCGCCCCGGCGCCAGCCGCGACACCGCCAGCCCCGAACCCGGGCGAAGCCGCGCACCCCACGCCCCGCCCCGGCGCGCCAGCCGATCCGCCACGCCCGCGTCGGGCGCGCAGATCACCACTTCGCCGATCCGGGTGCCCCGTGGGAGCCCACCCAGAGCCCCCAGCGTCGCGTCGCACAGTTCCGCCTGCGTGTCCACGAACCGCACCACCGCCCGCGAGAGATCGATGGGCCGATCCTGCCAGGCCTCGGGACGGACGCACCCCAGCTCGTCGAAATCCGCGGCACGTTCTGGCGGCCCCAGCACGCACGCGGTGATGGGCGCAGGAGCGTTCCCCAGCATCGCGCGCAGCTCCGCGTCCAGCTCCGCCACACCCACCAGCACGATCTCCCCCGCCCCCTTCGGCGCCGCGCACGCCACGCCCGACCGCCTGGCCACCCGAGCATCCGCCAGCCCGGCGTCCCCGAGCAACTCCGCGGCCCTCGCTTCCACCTCGCCCAGGGCCTCGATCCGCGCCCGGACCTCCTCCGGCGTCGAATTGGGCAGGCGCGCCGCCAACGAGCCGAAGCAACACTCCAGGCTCGCCAGGCGGTCCAGGCTCGCGTCCACCAGGCGCGCCACGCCCAGGCGGTCGCCCGCCCTGTCCCCCAGGCGCGCCGAAACTCGCTCCCGCACCGTCGGACCAAGGTCGGCCAAGGCTCGCGAGATCGCGCCGCGACGCTGCGCCGCGGTCGCCATCGCCAGGCCCGCCGGGATCGGCGTCAACAGCGACTTGAGCACCCCCGGCGTCACCACCCTCGGCGGCAGCAGCACCCGTCCCTCGCCCTGCGCCAGGGCCGCCACCGCGCCCAGCAGCATCCGCCCGCCCCGCGACGCCGACACCACCACCAGCGTGCGGGAAAGATCGGCCGCGCACGCGTCGAGCCGGGCCCGCCCCAGCAGCCAGCGTGCGCCCCGATCCACGCAGCCGCCCGCCCAGCCCAGGAACACGCGTTGGATGCCGCTGGCGTTCACGTGCCGCGATGGTACCGGGGACGAGGCGCCAACGAAAACGCCCGCGGGAGAGCCCGCGGGCGTGGGACAATCGCAAATGGTTGCGTGCTCAGCAGCCGGCCGGGAAGAGCTGCAGGACCGACAGCAGGTCGTCGATGGTCACGGCGCCATCGGGGTGGTACGGGGCCACGCCGTCATCATCGATGTCGGCGCTGACGTCGCCGCCCTCGTTGGCGGCGAGGAAGAAGAGCAGGTCGTCGATGGTCACGCCGCCGGCGGGAATCCCGTTGCCCGAACCGTCGTCCAGGTCCATGATGCACCCGACGCTGACGTGGAGCACGCCCGTGCCGGAGGAGTTGCCGCCCCCGCCCACGCGGAGCGTGGAGTTCTGCACGCCGTAGGCGATGCTCGAAACGCGGGCGTCGTTGCCCCCGCCGTTGCCGCAGGCCAGCGTCCGGGTGTCGAAGTTGGCGCACCCGGCCCCGTCGTAGATGGCCAGGCGGGCGTCGAAGTTCGCGCCCGTGGTCCAGACCGTCACGCGGCTGCCCGCGCCACCGTCGGCGTTGACGTTGTACCAGATGTCGTTGGAGAACCCGCCCACCCCGCAGACGCCGACCGCGGGGCTGCTCGTGCCCGCGGCCAGCGTGCTGAAGTTCGTCGTCCCCAGGGGCAGGGCGACGCGGCCCGTGCACTCGTCGTTGGAGGGCGGGACGACCCCGCCGCCGCCGGTGGCCCGGATCGTGAACGCGCCGCGCTGCGAGTTATACCCCGCGACGCGGATCAGGTAGGTCGTACCGCCCGTCGCGTTGATGGCCGCCAGGGACTGGTTCGACCCGGCGCAGGTGCCGACCAGGGCGTCGTCGTTGCAGGCGACCTGGGCCCCGCCGCACGTCGTGAAGATGGCCAGAGTCGTGTCCAGCGTGCTCCCGCACGTGTCAAACGTGACGACCCCGCTGACGAGGGGCTGGTACTTGTACCACACGTCCGCCGACGCCGCGCTGGCCCCGCACGTGCCCGTTCCGTCGTTGGTCGCCTGGCTCGTGCTGCCGAGCACCGCGGTCCCGTCGCCCAGCCATTGGGCGGCGGCGCAGGCATCGTTGGCGGGGATGACCGGCCCGCCGCCGGGCGCCGTGATCGTCATCGTCCCGCTCCCGCTCGCCCCGCCCCGCCCGCCGACGCGGACGAAGTAGGTCGTGCCCGCGCTGGCCGTGAACGACAGGCGTGACTGGCGCGCGTCGCCGCTGGGGCAGAGCGGGTCATCGTCGTTGCACGCGACCACCGGCGCCGAACCGTCGGTGGGGTTGCTCGTGCCCGGATAGACGAAGAGCTTGGTGTCGAACGAACTCCCGCACAGGCTGATGGTCGTGTCGCCCGCGCCGGCGGAGGTGTAGCGGAACCACACGTCGTGGTCGCACTGCGTGGATCCCAGCGTGGCGCAGCTCGTGGGCTGGTCCTGCCCGTCGGTCGTCGCGCCCACCGTCGTGAACGTCGTCGCGCCCGCCGAGACGGGCGAGGCGAACAGGTAGTCATCGTTGTCCGGTCGCGTCGAACCGTTCACGCTCGGCACGCGGATGCCCACCGCCAGCGAGTTCGGATCGCCCGCCTGCCCGGGCTTGTGCAGCCCCAGCGTGCCCGACCCGTTGTCCGAGCCGAAATTGCAGTCGAAGTAGAAATTGAAGATCGAATCCCACCGCATCGCGTTGGCCGTGTCGCTCCCCGCGTTGTACGCGTCGGCGCACTCCCAGCGGACCTCCGTGCTCGAAATCGTGATGGTCCACGGCGTGGCGTTGTACGGCTCCCCGCTGTGCCAGGGCAGCCCGCGGAACCCCGCGTTGGTCACCACCGCGCCCGCAGGAATCGGGACGCTGAAGCTCCGCCCCGAGCGGTCGGAGTTGTAGTTCTGGACCGCGTATTCGTACCGCCAGACCCCCGTGTCCACCGAGCGGGCGCGGCTCCCCACGTAGAAGCGTCCGTCGTTGGGCGCCTGCGCCTGCGTGATGGCCACGCCGGGGTCGGGCGTGTTCACGCCCAGCCCGTGGTCCTGCCACGCGTAGATGACCGTGCGGGCCCGCACCGTCGGGCCCTGCAGCGTGAGGTCCTTGGCCGGCGCCGCGCCCACCGTGAAGCGACGGAAGGACTGGTTGTTGTACTGGTTGCCCGCCAGCGTGTCGTCGTGCGAGATGTACATCCCGGAGTAGAAGTACAGCGCCCCGGCCGTGCCCATCTCGCTGTCGAGCACCTGCGTGCGCTTGAACAGCGCGCCCGAGCCCGTCCCCTGGTTGATGTAGGGATACGGATACACGCCCGTCGTCGCGTTCACCTCGCTCTTGGGTCCCAGGTTCCCCTGGCTCCCGTTCAGCCCCGACCCATACGGGTCCGAGCAGCCCACGCCCAGGTGCGTTCCGTTCGGGTACGCCGTGCACGGGCTGCACACCGTTCCCTGCAGCGCCGTGAACCCGTGCTTGAGCCACGACTGCCCCAACTGCTCGAACCGACCGTTGCTCAGGCGGTAGATCCCCTGCCCGATCACCGGGTGCTCGGCCGTATTGGAGATCCAATTCAGCGGCGTGTCCCCCAGGTTGCACGAGGTTGTCCCGATCGAGTACGCGCGCAGCCCGTTGATCGGAGCGCTCGTCGTCCAGTTCGTCACGTCGGGCAGTTCGCCCACGATCACGTCCGCGCCCGTTCCCAGCGCCAACGTCCCCGATGCGCACACCGCGGCCAGAGCGACCAATCCCTGCGAGCGACACCACAGCGACTTCATGCGGACCTCCAACGCGGATCGAACGATCCGGCCATTCCCCTCGGACGCCTGGACAACAACACCCCGCCGTCGTTCCGCGGCATCCCCAGCCGCGCGGCGCGGGCCATACGCCGCCAGTCTACCCGACCCGCGCCCCGACGCAAGTCCAAACCCCGGACCGACCCCTTCCCACCGGACGGCGCAGGGGACATGGACATCCAAATAGAAACGCCCGCACCAAGGGGTGCGGGCGTGGGGACTTGTCCTTGGCGGATCGGGCTTAGCAGCCGGCTTCGTAGTGCGTCAGGAAGAAGAGCAGGTCGTTGATGTCGACCCCGCCGTCGGGCGTGCCCGTGCCGCTGCCGTCGTCGAGATCGGCGGACAGGCCGCCGGACTCGTAAGCGGCCAGGAAGTAGAGCAGGTCGTTGATGTCGGTCCCGCCGTCGAAGGAGCCCGTCCCGCTGCCGTCGTCGAGGTCCGCCGGGCAGCGGGGGACGAAGGTCACGTGGAGCGTGCCGGCGCCCTTGGCCGCCGCGTCGGACCCGCCCACCCGGACCGTGTAGCTGTCGAGGTGGTGGATCGGCAAGGTCACCGAGGCGTCATCGCCGCACTCGCTGTCGCC
>JBGAOG010000137.1:0-6741 GCA_044221985.1 Phycisphaerales bacterium | reverse complement strand
AAGCGCTTCGGCAACAAGCTCGAGGAGCGCCACGTGAAGCGCGTGCTGGAGATGACGGGGAGCGAGGACGACAAGGAAGCGACGTCGGCGGCGGCGCTCATGGGCGCCCTGAACCTGCCCAACAGCCAGTTGATCCCGCTCATCCTCAAGAACTGATCGCTCCGATCGAGCAACACGCGCCCCGGGCCCGGGTTCATGCCCGGGCCCTTCGCTTTTTGGCGCGGGGCGGCCCGATAAAGCGCTCCGCGCGACCCCGGGCGGACCCGAATCGCCCACGCTCCCCCGCACAACCCGCACACGCCCTCCCCGCCACGGCTTCCGGCCCCCCGCTCCTGAATTCGCCGGGGTGCGGGGTCGATGAAAGCACCCGGCGACGGGTTCGCTCGCCGCCGCTTGGTTGTCGGGAGGAGACTCCCCTCGACCGCTTCGGGCCCACACGCGACGTTCGCGGAGGGGGCTAGCACGTGTAGGGCTGGCTTTTGGCGATTGGGCGCCAAGTGTGGGCCAACCCGCAGGAAGGAGTCTCGCATGATTCGTTCGAAGGTTCGCAAGGCATTCACGCTGGTCGAAATCTTGATCGTGGTGGTGATCTTGGGCATCCTGGCCGCGATCGTGATCCCGCAGTTCACGAACGCCACCCAGGACGCTCAGGCGGGCAACATCATCGCCCAGCTGCGCACGCTCCAGAGCCAGATCGAGCTCTACGCCGCGCGGCACAACGGCCTGTATCCTGGCGGCGCGAGCCCCACGGACACGACGTTCTGGGATGACCTGACCGACCGCAACACGGCCGGTTCGCCCGACGCCTACGTCAAGGAAGTCCCGTCCAACCCGGCCGACCCCACGGCGGCCAACCGCAAGGTCGTGGCCTTCTCCGCCACGGCCACGGACACGGGCTCGGCGAGCGGCGGCTGGCTCTGGAACAGCGCCACCCACAAGATCTACGCCTCCTACTTCAACGAGGCCACCGGCCGCGTCAGCACGACCGCGACCGACTGAGTTCTCTCGATCTGTGCATGATCACGGGCCGAACCCCGAAAGGGCTTCGGCCCGCTTTCACAAGCGGACGCCCAGGGCGCCCGTGCCCCGACGGACGGGGAGGAGGATCGCGTCCATGCTCCGCTCGCGTCAAGGTTTCACCCTCGTCGAGATCCTGATCGTCGTGGTGATCCTGGGCATCCTGGCGGCGATCGTGATCCCCCAGTTCGCCCGGGCCACCACCCAGGCCCAGGAGGGCGCTCTCGCCTCCCAGCTCCAGAACCTCCAGGGGCAGATCGACATCTACCACGCACGCACCGCCAGCTACCCCCCCACCTCCACCAGCCAGGCGTTCTGGGACGCCCTCCTCGACACCGCCAACGGGGGCGCCAACCCCTACATCGACGGCATCCCCGTCAACCTCGCCTTTCCGGGCACCGCGGCCCAGCGACAGACTATCGGGCCCGTCACCACCTCGGGAGTGCGCGGGGCGGCCGGCTCGGCCTGGGTGTTCAACACCGTCGAGCACCGCATCTACGCGTCCTACTACGACGAGGCGGCCCAGCGCGTCACCTCCAACGCCGTGGATTGAGACGCCCCGGGGACTCCATCATGCACGCTTCTACGTTCCCCACGCTGCGGCGGCTGCTCCCACCAGCCGAGATCGCGATCCCGGTCATGGCGCTGCTGGTCCTGGCCTTGGTGGTGATCCCGCAGCTCTCGATGGCGCGGGGGCGGGGCGACGCGGGCCTGATGGAGGCTCGCCTGGCGTCCCTGCAACGCGCGATCGACGAATACCGGCTCGCCATGCCCGACCACCAGGCCCCGGACCTGGTGCATGAGGGGTGGACGCCCCTGATCCGGGCGGGCGTGCTGCGCGAGCGCCCGACGAACCCGGCCAACGGGCAGGCGGCGGTGGGCGAGCGGGGCGCGCCCGGGTTGGGGTGGGTCTATGACGCCCAGACGGGGCGCCTCCAGGCGTGCGTGTATGGATCGGGCCTGGAGCGCTAGCTCGCGGTTATCCGACCGGGCCCCGGGCGGCTCCGGCGGCGCGACTTTCCATCCTGCCGCGCGGTTGGGCTGAACCGGGTCGTGTTCCAGGCCGATGCTCCCGTGGGACATCGCATACACGATCCAAGGAGCATCGCATGAACGCGCAGGACAACGCCCGCACGACAACCCCGGCCTCAGGCCGCGGGTACCTCAACGCCATCCTCACCGCCAACGCGGTGCTGCTGGGCGTGATCGCGCTGAGCGCGACGGGCCTCTCGGGCCCGTGGACGAGCGTGTCGCACGCGCAGGGGCCCGGCGCCGGAGATCCCGAGGACACGCCGCAGGGGCGGACGTCGGCGGCCGAGCAGCGCAAGCAGATCATCTCGGAGCTCCGCGGCGTGGCGCAGCGTCTGGACCGGATTGAGGCGACGATGGGCAAGGGCCTGAGCGTGAAGGTCACGAACTTCCCGGCCGAGTTCGGGCAGGGCAGCACGACCAAGGACGCCAAGGCCCCGGGCACCAAGCCGGCGATGCGGGGAACGATCACGACGCGCTGAGGCGCGTCGCGGAGGAGGAGGGGAGATGAATTCCGTTGGCAGGCGCAGGCCCGCGTACACGCTGGTGGAAGTGCTGGTGACCGTTACGGTGCTGAGCATCGCGGCGGCGCTGGTGATCCCCAGCTTCGGGCAGACGGACGTGCTGCGCGTGCAGGCCGGGGTGCGGGCGATCGTGTCCGACCTGACGACGGCGCAGTCGGACGCGCTGGCCTTCCAGCGCGGGCGGGCCCTGCGGTTCTACGCCAACGAACGGCGCTATCGACTGCTCGAGGTCCGGGGGACGACCTTGGACGAGAACCTCGACATGCTCGACGAGACCCAGTTCACGGGCGGGGACTTCGGCGACACCGTCATCACGGGCGGCTCCTTCGCCTTCCCCGACACCATCATCTTCGATGAGATGGGCAGCCCCGTCGACACCCCCGCCGGCACCAGCGCCGCGCCCAACCAGTGGATCGATCTGGCCGGAAGCCGCCAGACGTATCGCATCACCGTCGAGGCCTACACCGGGCGCGTCACCGTCACCAACACCACCCCATGACCCGCGAGCCCCACGCCATGCGCCCGCCCGTCCGCCCCTTCGAGAGGCGCGCCCTCGTGCTGGGCACCGCCGCCGCCACCTGCGCGGCCCTGGCGCTGGTCATCTGGATCAAGCTGCGGATCGTGGCCAACGTCCCGCGCACGGCGTACGCCGAGCCCGACGAGCCCCAGGCGACGGCCACGCGACAGGTGTCGCCCGCCGCGTCGGCGTCGGTCCACGACGCGCCCCCGGCACGCTGACTTTCCGCTATCCCAAGGGCGTCGGTTCAGCCCGGCGCGGGCGTCTGCCCCGCGCCTGGGATCGTTCCGTCCTGGCGTGGGACGTGGCGCGTGGCCCGCGCTCGTCGGGCGATCGCGGGGCACGCGACCTTTGCGCGTCGGCGCTGCCCGCGGAACGAGCGTGCATTCCCGGACGTAGGCCCGGCTGATCCGGTTGTGCCGGATGCGCGGCGGGGGCGAGCAGGGAAAGCCCCGGAAGCGGCAGGTGCAGATTGGGGTGCGTGCGGCGCATGCCGACGCTAGGGACAGGTCCGACGAGGCGCCGAGAGAGTATCCGGCGCGGCGGGCCAGAACCGATCGGGTTCCGTGGCCCGACGAACGCAGTCAAGTTCAGACGAGGACTACCCATGTCGAGCACCGTTGCGAACAAGAAGGTTGTGAGCCGCACTCCCGCGTTCGTCCTGGCCCTCGCGGCCGGTTCGATCTGCGCGGTCGCCCAGGCCGCGCCCCCGCCGGCCGCGGGCCCCGCGACGAAGACCACGACGACCACCCAGGCCGCCGCCACGCCCAAGTCCGGCGCCGCGCCCAGCGCGACTCCGAGCGCCGCGCCGGCGGCCAACGAGCCCGCCCAGGCCCCGATTCCCGGGTTCACGCCCCCCGGCGTGGACGGGCAGGCGCCGGGCGTCAAGGTGGACGACAGCCTGGTGGTCGATCTGCACGTCAACGATGAGGACCTGGGCAACGTCCTCGAGATGCTCTCCATCCAGAGCCAGCGCAACATCGTTTCCACCAAGAACGTCACGGCTCGCGTGACGGCGAACCTCTACGGGGTGACGTTCTACGAGGCCCTCGAGGCGATCCTGCATGTCAACGGCTTCCGCTTCCGCGAGGAGGGCAACTTCATCTACGTCTACACCAAGGAGGAGTTCGACGCCATCCTGCTGGCCCAGCGCCAGCGTCAGGCCGAGGTCATCCGCCTGAGCTACCTCACGGCCACCGACGCGGCCGACTTCGTCAAGCCGCTCCTTTCCGACCAGGGCCAGATCAAGGCCAACGGGAAAACGGACGGGTTCCCGAGCATGGGCGACGTGCCCGTGGCGGCGGATTCGTACGCCAACGCCGGCATGCTGATGGTCGTGGACTTCGAGGAGAACATCGAGGCGATCAAGAAGATGCTCAACCTGCTGGACACCAAGCCGGCGCAGGTGCTCGTCGAGGCGACGATCCTCCAGGCCGAGGTCAACGAGGCCAACGCCTTCGGCGTGGATTTCTCCGTGCTGGGCAACGCGAACTTCGCCGACTTCGTGAAGATGGGCGGGCCGCTCAGCGCCGTGGGCGCCATCGCCGCGGGCAACGACGGGACGACGGCCAACCCCTTCCCGGCCAACGGGAAGGCCAACGCGGTCGTCAGCTCCCCCGGCAACATCAACGGGCCGGGCACGCTCAAGGTCGGGGTGGTCCAGAGCGACGTCGCCGTCTTCATCCGGGCGCTGGACGACGTGACGGACACGACCGTCATCAGCAATCCCAAGGTCCTGGCCCTCAACCGCATGCCCGGCCGCGTGCTGGTGGGCACCAAGGTCGGCTACGTGAGCACCACGTCGACCGACACGGCCACCACCCAGACCGTTCAGTTCCTCGACACGGGCACCCAGCTGGCGTTCCGCCCGTTCATCGTGGAGGAGAAGCGCGACGGCAAGGACGTCCGCCTCGTCCGCCTGGAGCTCAAGCCCCAGGTCTCCGGCGCCACGATCCGCCAGGTGCAGACGGCGTCGGGCTCGACCATCACCATCCCCGACGAGGACACCAACGAGCTCGTGACCAACGTTCTCGTGCCCGATGGGCAGACCATCGTGCTAGGCGGATTGTTCACCGAGAGCACGACGACCGGACGGCGTCAGGTCCCCATCCTGGGCGACATCCCGATCGTCGGGCTGGCCTTCCGCGGGCATGACGATACGGTCAAGCGTAACGAGATCATCTTCCTGGTCACGCCGACCATCATGAACGAGGACGCCCTCGCCAGCGGCGGCACCGACGGGAAGGCGTTCGTGGAGCGTACCGCGGTGGGCGCCCGCCAGGGCCTCCTGCGGTTCAGCCGCGAGCGCATGACGGGCCAGATGAACGTGGCCGCCGAGCAGCTCCTCGCCGAGGGGGACAAGGACTCCGCGTCCTGGAAGCTCACCCAGTCCCTCTGGATCAACCCCAACCAGCCCGAGGCGCTCAGGCTCCGCGAGAAGATCGACGGCTCGCGCAAGCAGGCTCCCTCGCGCAGCATGCTCGAGCAGATCATCCGGGGAGAGAAGAGCGCGTGGATCCACGCCGAAGTTCTGCCCCAGGACGTGTCGAGCGCCCCGTTCTTCAACATGCAGCCTGCCACGACCGCCACGGGGTCCGAGCAGGCCCCCTCCACCGAGGGCAACTGGCATTGGGCCAGCTCCTCCGACCAGAACGCCGAGGTGCCCAGCCCGGACACCAGCGCGACGGAGAACTCCGGGTCCGCCCTCCAGTCGAACGTGGCGGCGACCGCCCCCGCGACCACTCCTGCCACGACCAACACGACCACCGCCCAGCGCAATAACTCCCAGGGCGGCTTCTTCTCCGGGCTTTCCAAGTCGCTGAAGACCAAGAAGCCCGCACAGCCTTCGCAGTCCAACTTGACCAACGCCAACGAACAGCCGATGGAGCAGAACAAGTAAGGCTCGCCCGAGAACGGAGGCTCACGCCGCGGACGCCCGCGTCGCTCCCTCCCGGGAGTGCCGCAGGCGTCCGCGGTTTTTCTTTCACCGCGGTCCTAGAACGGAGGCTCGACCCATGCGTAACACCCTCGCCCCCACGCTCCTGGCCGGCACGCTCGCCCTCGCGGGCTGCGCTTCCGGGCACGGCAAATACACCTCCGGGGAGCGTGCCGGCGCCCAGGAGAGGTTCGACGGCATCAAGTCGGGCACCGAGTACCAGATGGCGTTCTCGTCGTTCATGTCCCAGGACTTCCCCAAGGCCCTGCGGCACGTGGACACCTCCATCGCCCTGAATCCCACCGTCGTGCGCAGCCACGTGCTGCGTGGGCGGATCATGCTCGAGGCGGGCGACCTGCAGCGGGCCGCCGACTCGTTCGAGCGTGCCCAGGCCATCGACCCCAAGGCGGTCGATCCCTGGTACTACTCGGGCCTCCTGCACGAACGCACCGCGGAGCGCGAGCAGGCCCTCGATTGCTACCAGAAGGCGTGCGAGCTGGCCCCCTCGGACGCGCAGTACGCCCTGGCCGCGGCCGAGGTCCTGATCGACATGGCCCGCCTGGACGACGCCAGGGCGTTCCTCGAGGAGCGACGCCCGCAGTTCCAGCACAACTCGGGCATCCGCCAGACTCTGGGACACATCGCGATGATCCAGCAGGACCCCGCGACGCTCCTGAAGAGCGGGGAGTTGAATGGGTATGGGTATGTGAGTAACAATC
>JBGAOG010000136.1:0-6777 GCA_044221985.1 Phycisphaerales bacterium | reverse complement strand
GATCAGCACGCGCAGGGGTCGCCCGGCGCCGGCCCCCGCGAATCGGTCGCCCCACCACGACGCGTCCCGCCCCGCGTAGATCGACGCGGTCTCGCTGATCAGGCGCCTGGCCTCCACCTCCTGTGACCGCAGGGACTCACGCACCACGTCGCCCAGCGCCGGGGCAGCCGGCGTCCGCGTGCCCGGCAGACGAAGGCACAGCCCGTCCAGTTTCTCGCCCAGCCTCGATCGCTGCAACTCCGCGAGCCGCACCGTCGCGTCGGGACCCACCAGCACGTCCACCCGCTCGTCGCCCAGGAACTCCGAGAGGTCCACGCACGACATGCCGTCGATGAACTCCACCGGGTCGGCCTGGAGCAGCACGATGCGCCCGCAGAATCCGTTGGCCCGTCGCGCCGTCGCGCGCGCCACCTCCACGAACAGCCACGGCGGATCAGCGCCCTCCAGGTACACCGGCGGCGTGTACGCCCCGCGCAGTCTCCCCTCGCTCGCCACCACCGCGCGGGCCGTCCCCAGCGCGTCCAGGAGCGGTCCGCATCCCTCCCCCCCGGTCACGCCCCGCTGGCGCCGAACCAGGTTGGAGTCGAACGCGGCAAAGACCTCCTGGCCCTCGGCGCGCGCCTGCCACGCACCCAGGTGGGGAGAGAGGTCGATCCCCCGTGCCCCCAGCACCTTCAGATTCTCGCGCGCCACCGCCAGGCGTTGCGCGAGCGACACACCCTCACCGGGCAGGGATGCCACCCCCTGACGCAACGCGGCCACGTCGGGATGAGACTGAACCCCAGGGCCGAGCCCCGCCACGACTTCCTGGGCCAGGGTCCCCAGGCCCAGTCGCGCGAAGCTCGCGGCCACAAGGAAGTTCAACGCCGCATCGTCGGGCCACCGCCCGGCCTGCATGACCCCAAGGAACTCCCATGGCCTGCCAGCCTTGCCCAGCGCGACTAAGTCGTTGTATGTAAATGTCTTGCGCGCTGGTTCCAAGCCCGGACCCCATCCCTGGTGCAGGCCCGGACGCCCTGCCGCCGCCGTGCACTTCCGTTCATCGACGGACCGGCGTCCACCGGGTGACAAACCAGATATCTGGTCATCCACAAGGTCCGTCGCGACGTCGGACCGATATCAACGCCCGGTGAGCGAACCCGCGCCATCCACTCACGCCGGAACCGCGCGAGGCAAGGTCCTCGACCACGCGCAATTACTGCGCTCGCGTGACGGATTGCGGTCCGAGGGCAAGCGCCTGATCCAGTGCCACGGCTGCTTCGACATCGTGCACCCCGGGCACATCCGCCATCTGCGCCAGGCCCGATCCCTGGGCGACGCGCTCCTGGTCTCCATCACCGGCGACGAGGAGATGCGCAAGGGCACGGGGCGCCCGCTGATCCCGCAGGAACTCCGCGCCGAGAACCTCGCCGCGCTCGACTGCGTCGACTTCGTTTACATCGAGCCACGCCCCACGGCCCTGGAGCTCCTCCGCGAGGTGCGGCCGGACATCTACGTCAAGGGCAGGGAATACGAGAACAACAACGACCCGCGCTTCCAGGCCGAGCGCCAGGCCGTCGAAGCCGCCGGGGGGCGCGTCGTCTTCTCCTCGGGCGACGTGGTGTTCAGTTCGACGGCGTTGATCGCCGCGCTGGAACGGTCCGCCGATCCGTTCCACGCGCGCCTCGTGGAACTCCTGGGGCGTGACGAGCTGCAGGGCGCGGCGCTGTTCGGCCTGATCTCCTCGTTCCGGGGCAAGCGGGTCGTGATCGTGGGCGAGGCGATCCTCGACACCTACGTCATCTGCGACCGCCCCGAGGTCGCGGGCGAGAGCCCCGTGCTCACCCTGCGCCCGCTCGAAGCACGCCACTACGACGGGGGCGCCGCGGTCATCGCCCGCCACGTGGCCGCCCTGGGGGCGCGGCCCACCCTGGTGTGCCCGCTGCCGGACTCTCCCGAGGGGCTGGCGATGAAGCGTCGCCTCCTGGCCGAGGGCATCGACGTGCGGGCCCTGCCCTGCCGCACCCCGGTTCCCGAGAAGCAGCGGTTCCTGGTCGGTGCGCAGAAGATCATGAAGGTGGACCTGGTCGAGCCCTACGTGCTCGACGCGGGCGAGCAGCAGCGCCTGCTGTCGCTGGCCCGCGACGCCGCCGGCGAGACGGGCGGGGTGGAAGCGGGGATCGTGGCCGATTTCGGGCTGGGCCTCTTCAGCGCGGGCTCGCTGTCGCGTTTGTGCGCCGAGTTGCGTCCCCGCGTGGGGGTGCTGGCGGGCGATGTGAGCGGGAAGCGCTCCAGCCTGCGCGCCATGACGCACATGGACCTGCTCTGCCCGAGCGAGACGGAGCTGCGCGACGCCATGCGCATGCACGCCGAGGGGCTGCCCATGGTCGTCTGGAAGCTGCTCCAGGAGAGCGCCGGACGACGGGCGATCGTCACGCTGGGCGCCGACGGGCTGATCGCCTTCGAGCGACTCCCCAACGCCGACGAGGACCTGGGCGAGTGGCGCAGCCGCCTGTCGGGTGAGCACGTCCCCGCCCTGTGCCCGCTGGCCGTCGATCCGCTGGGCTGCGGGGACTCCCTGCTGGCCGCCGGCACGCTGGCGCTGGCATCGGGCGGCCCGCTGCTCTCGGCGGCGTACCTGGGCGCCTGCGCCGCCGCCGTCCAGGTCCAGCGACTGGGCAACGTCGCGATCACCGGCGCGGACCTGCGCCAGACGGTCGTCCGCGTCGGAGCGTCGCGGCTGGCGTACGCCGGCGCCGAGGCCATCCAGGCCCGGGCCACGCCCGGCGCGTCGGACCTGGCGAGGGCCTCATGATCTCGTTCGTCCTGCCCACGAGGGATCGCCCCGAGCGGCTGAAGCGCACGCTCCTGCGCCTGGGCGCGCTGGACCCAAAGCACCTCGGCGCCGCCGAGGTCATCGTCGTCGACAACGCCTCGCGCGAGCGGGCCATCCTGCCCGCCACCCTCGACAACGGCCTGCGGGTCGGCCTCGTCCAGCGCCCCACCAACGAGGGCGCCGCCGCCCGGAACGCCGGCGTGGCCGCCACCGATCCCTCCAGCGCGTGGATCGTGATGCTCGACGACGACTCCTACCCCGTTGACGCCGATTTCGCGCGAGCCCTGGCCTCCCAGCCCGCCGACGTGGCCGCCGTCAGCGCCGACATCCACCTCCCCGAACATCGCCAGCGCGAATCGGGCGGGTTGCCCGAGGTCTTCATCGGCTGCGGCGTCGCCCTCCGGCGCGGGGTGTTCCTGGAGCTCGGGGGCTACGACCCCGCCTTCAACTATTACGTCGAGGAGTACGACCTGGCCGCCAGGCTCCTGCTCGCCGGGCACCGCGTGGCGTTCTCGAGCGGGTTTCGGGTCGAGCACGCCAAGGACGCCCGGCACCGGGACATGAACCTCATCCTCGCGCGCCTGGTGCGGAATAACTCATGGATCGCCCAACGCTACGCCCCCGACCGGCGGCGCCTCGCCGAGCTGCGCGAGGTCCGGCGCCGCTACCGCGCCATCGCCGAGAAGGAAGACTCGATCCGCGGGTTCGCCCAGGGGCTCCGCGACGCCCGACGAACGCTGCGGGCCCAGGCCCGGCGTCCCATGCCGCCCGACGTCTTCGACCGCTTCACCGGGCTGACCGCCGCCAGGACCGCCCTCGCCGCCGCCCAGGCCAGGCACCCCTTCCGCTCGGCCGCCATCGTTGATGCGGGCAAGAACGCCTGGGTCGTTGAAGAGGTCCTCCGCGAGATGGGAGTGCTGCTGACGGCCTACGGCCAGGACGCGGAGGTCCACATCATCGGGACCATGTCGCCCGGGCCGATGCTCGACGCCTACGCCAAGCGGTTGGCGATGCGGCGCGGACGCGGGCCGCGAGTCCTCGCGCCCTGGGTCGAGGCGATGCCCGAGTTGACGCAGCGCGGAGGGGCGTTGGCCGCCGCGTGAGTCAGCGGACCAAGGCGGAAACCGCGGCGGCCTTGTCGAGCGTCTCCTGCCACTCGGTCCCGGGGTCGGAATCGGCGACGATGCCCGCGCCCACGCTGTAGTCCAGGGTCGCCTCCTCGAACTCGCCCGGCCCGCCCCCGGCGCGCCCCGTGACCACCGCCGTCCGGATCGCCACGTTCAGCATCGCCCGCCCGTCGTCGCCCACGTACCCCGCGCTCCCGCAGTACACGCCCCGGCGCACGGGCTCCAGCTCGTCGATGATCTGCATCGCGCGGATCTTGGGCGCCCCGGTCACCGATCCGGCGGGGAAGGTCGCGCCCAGCGCGTCGCGCAGCGTCAGCCCCGCGCGCAGCACGCCCTCCCCGCACGCCGTCGCCTGCAGCACGCCCGAGTCGTGCCGCTCGATCCGGCGCACCGTCTCGACGCGCACGCTCCCCAGCTCGCACACCCGCCCCAGGTCGTTGCGCATCAGGTCCACGATCATCGCCAGCTCCGCCCGGTCCTTCTCGCTGCGCTCCAGGTCCCCGAACGCGCCCTCGAGGGCGGCCGGGCGCGTGCCCTTCATCGGGCGCGTGCGAAGCACGCGCGTCACCGGGTCGAAGCACAGGAACAGCTCGGGGCTGGCGCTCGCGACGGCGAACCCGGACCCCTCGACGTACACGCCGTGCCACGGGCGCACCATGGCGCACAACCCCCGGAACACGCCCCGTGCCCCGCCCGAGAACGGCGCCGACAACCGATGCGCGACGTTCACCTGGTACGCATCGCCCGCCCGGATGTACTCCAGCGCCCGCGCCACGCCCGCGAGGTACGCGGCCTGCCCCGACTGCGACACCGGGCGCCCCCAGCACGGCCCCGGCGGGCCGGCGCCCCCGGATGGCTCGATCTGCCGCGCCAGTCGTCGGGCCCGTTCCCCCACGCACCACCACCGCCGCTTCCAGTGGTCGAACGCCAGACCTTCCTCGACGCGGCGGAAGAACATGGACGGGATCGACCGATCTCCGCGAGCACCCCCGCCCCACCGGGCCCTGGGTTCCAGCTCGCGCCCCACGTCGTAGGAGATGAAGCCCACGTACCCCGGCAAGGGCGGCATCTCCGAGTCGCCGCCCGGCACTGGTACGCCAAGGAACTCGGGCCACAGCTCCGACGGGCGCCGCACCGCCTCCTCGCCCGCGAGGCCCAGCATGGACCATCGCCGCTCCGCGGGTGGCGGCGCTTCGGACGCGCCGCCGGCCCAGATGGCCGCCAGGGGAACCTCCTTGGGCCACTGGGCGAGGACCGCCGATGGAGAGGCGTCAAGTTGAAGAGGCTTGGGAACCACGAGAATTCCAGCCCGGGGAGGGCCCTCGATCCACCAGCATCCCCGGAAATGCACGGGATAAGGGGCTCGAAGAGGTCGTCGGAGAGACTCTGGGGTCCTAAACTTAGGCGTCCGCTCGTACCCGCCCGAAACCCGGACGGATCGGGGGGATTATGACCACAACTCGGCCGGCTTTCGTCGGAGCAGGGCGCGGCGGAGGAGCCGCGATGACGCTTCGCGGCACCGGATCGGCCCCGACCACCAGACGCGAAGGAACCCACCCATGTCCAAGACCGCGGTCAAGCCCTCCAAGGACGTGTCCAGCAACGGCACCGCCAACTCCAAGGCCAACGGACGCACTGGGCTGGGGCTTCCCTCGGCACCCGTCATGCGCAACAAGCCCGGCAAGATGGTCTTTTACTTCGGCAAAACCAAGGCCGAGGGCGGCGGAGACATGAAGCTCCTGCTCGGCGGCAAGGGCGCCAACCTCGCCGAGATGACCTCCATCGGCCTTCCCGTGCCCCCCGGCTTCACGATCACGACCGACACCTGCGCCGCGTACTACAAGGCCGGGCAGCGCCTCCCCCACGGGCTCATGAACGAGGTCCACAAGAACATCGCGATGCTCGAGAAGGAGACGGGCAAGAAGTTCGGCAGCAACGACAACCCGCTGCTGGTCTCCGTCCGTTCCGGCGCCGCCGTCAGCATGCCGGGCATGATGGACACGATCCTGAACCTGGGCCTGACGGACGCGGCGGTCGCGGGGCTGGACTCGGCCACCAAGAACAAGCGCTTCGCCTACGACGCCTACCGGCGCCTGATCAACATGTTCGGGGACGTGGTGATGGGCTGCGACCACCACTTCTTCGAGGAGGCCTTCCGCAAGATCAAGGCCCGCTACGACGCCAAGCAGGACACCGACGTGCCCGCCGAGGGCATGGTCGAGCTGTGCGACGCCTACAAGGCCGTGTACAAGCGCTACGTGGGCGAGGAGTTTCCCCAGAACCCCTTCAAGCAGCTCGAGCTGGCCATCGAGGCCGTCTTCAAGAGCTGGAACGGCGATCGCGCCGTGGCCTACCGGCGCATCCAGGGCATCCAGGGCCTCAACGGCACCGCCGTGAACATCCAGGCCATGGCCTACGGGAACATGGGCAACGACTCGGGCACGGGCGTGGCCTTCACGCGCAACCCGGCCACGGGTGAGAACAGCTTCTACGGCGAGTACCTCGTCAACGCCCAGGGCGAGGACGTGGTCGCCGGCATCCGCACGCCCTTGCACGTCGACGAGATGCCCAAGTGGAACAAGAAGGTGTACGAGCAGCTCCTGAAGATCAAGAGCACGCTGGAGAAGCACTACACCGAGATGCAGGACATCGAGTTCACCATCGAGCGCGGCACCCTCAAAAAGCTCCAGACCCGCACCGGGAAGCGCAACGGCGTCGCCGCCGTCAAGATCGCCTGCGACATGGTCCGCGAGAAGCTCATCGACGAGAAGGTCGCCCTGGTGCGCATCCCCGCCCAGGACCTGACCCAGCTCCTCCTCCCCAGCTTCGACCCGT
>JBGAOG010000135.1:0-7265 GCA_044221985.1 Phycisphaerales bacterium | reverse complement strand
ATGATCTGGTCGCACACCGCCTGAAACTCGTTGAGCACGCCTCGCTGCTGCAGCGCCCAGGGGTGCAGGCTGCGGGTGGGCCGCTTGGTGATGATGAAGAAGACGACCGTCACCGGCGAGCCGCGGGCGCGCAGCTCCCCGTTGAGCCGCGCCATCGCCTCCAGGCACACGTCGAAGCCCTTGTTGCGGGGCTCGTACCGGCCCGATGTGAAGAAGTAGAGTGTGTTGTCCAGGTCGAACGAGTAGCTCGGGAAGAAGTGCCCCATCGTGAACCGGTGCAGGATCTCCTTGTACTCGCCGTGCAGCCGCTGCTGCTCGTGCCCCGCGTTGTACAGCCCGATCGTCAGCCCGTTGGGCGTCACCACGTCCACCGGGCGGCCCAGGAGCGACTCGCACTCCTCGGCCGTGATGGACGAGACCGTGGTGAACACGTGGGCGCCGTGGGCGCAGGCCCGCTCGATCTGGTGCTGCGTGCGGACGTTGAACTGCGACGCCTCGCGGGCGTCGTCGAGGAACCGCAGCTGGTCGTAGAAGTCCTCGCGCGAGCTGGCGATATACCGCCCCAGGAGCGTGGCGTGGGTCGTGAACACCGTCGCCACCGGCACGCGCCGCTTGCGCAGCGTGGGAATCGCCAGCCCGCCCATCCACTCGTGGAAGTGCGCGATCACCCCGGAGAACGCGCCCGCGTTGCTCCCCTGGGCCAGGGCCCGCGCCTCGGCCACCGCCCCGACCAGCCGGCGCACCCCGTCGCCGAACGCCACCACGGAATCGACCAGCCCATCTCCCGTGGGCGTTTCGATGCCGTGGTCGGCGAACAGGTAGTACTTGACGGCGTTGAGGCGCTCCGCCGGCAGGTGGTAATCCACCAGCAGCACCCGGGGGCGCCCGGGCACCAGCCAGCGACCGTAATGGACCGTCAGGCCCTCGTCCTTGAGCCGCTGCAGGGCCCGGGCCAGCCAGCCCGACGCACGCCCCGGCTCGAACTCCAGCCCGGCCTTGGCCGCCTCGTACGGGCCCACCAGCAGGTACCGGTCCGCCCACCGCTGCTGCATGAGCGGGACCTTCGAACGGATGACCTGATAGATGCCCCCGACCTGGTTGCACGTCTCCCACGCGACTTCGAGCAGCAGGGGCCCGCCCCCGTGACGCGGAGCATCCCCGTTGCCGGGGTCGTACTGGTTGTCGGCGAGGGCGTCGCGATCGGCCATGGGCGGGGTTCCACCTTCGTCAAAACTCTAACACCCCTCGGACCGCCCGGACAGAGGGCACCACAATTCTACCGAGATCTCCCCTCGCCCCGGCTCGCCGTTATGATCGCGCGATGCCCCCGACCGCCACCCGCACCGTCCATCGATTCGAGGTCCGCCCCCAGGCCGCCCGCCCGGCGCCCAAGGCCCAGGCCCTGCTCAAGCGAGCGGCTCAGCTCGGGGTGCCCCTGGCCGAGGCACGCACCGCGGAGGTCTACCTGATCGAAGCGGCCCTCTCGCCCCAGGGCGTGCAGGACCTGCGAGGGAACGTGCTGGCGGACCCGGTGACGGAGGCCGCCGTTGCGGGCGCGAGCCCGACGCCCCCGGGCTGGGCCACGGTCGAGGTCCATCCCTTGGCGGGCGTGATGGACCCGTCCGCGCAAAGCGTGCGCGAGGCGGTGCGAACGCTGCTCGGGGTGGAGTGCCTGGTCTCCACGGGCGTGCGGTACGACTTGCGCGGCGTGGACGGGCCGGGGGCGCGGCGCCTGGCCGAGCGACTCCTGGCCAACCCGGTGATCCACCAGATCACCGACGGGGCCTACCACCCGCCCGAACTGCCCCACGGGCACGCCTACTCCTTCGCGCTGCGCCACGTCCCGATCCGGGACCTGGGCGAAGAGCAGCTCGCCAGGATGTCGCGCGAGGCCCACCTCTTCCTGAGCCCGGACGAGATGCGCGCGGTGCGCGATGAGTTCCGGCGCGTGGGGCGCGAGCCGACCGACATCGAGCTCGAGACGATCGCGCAGACGTGGTCCGAGCACTGCGTGCACAAGACGCTCAAGAGCGACGTGCGGTATCGGGAGACGAGAAGGCGAGGCGACGAAGGGACGGAGAATCGAGGCGGCGTGCTCGACTTCCGGGGCCGCCCGGGGCACACGGTGAACGCGGACGGGTCGGTGTCCATCAGGAACCTGCTCAAGTCCACCATCGCGGCGGCCACGTTCGAGTTGATGGGCGACGGGGTCACCTGGCCCCTGTCGGTCTTCAAGGACAACTCGGGCGTCGTGGAGTTCGACGAGCGCTTCGGCGTCAATATCAAGGTGGAAACGCACAACCGTCCCAGCGCGCTCGAGCCCTATGGCGGGGCGGCCACCGGCGCGGGGGGGTGCATCCGCGACGTGATCGGCACGGGCCTGGGCGCGCGCCCCATCGCCAACACCGACGTGTTTTGCGTGGCGCATCCGGGGAGCTGGCACGAGGGCGACCAGCGGCCGGCGGGCGGCGAAACCCCGCGAGGGGCCCAGCCGCGCCCCGTGGGCCGCGAGGTGCAGGGGAGGGAGGCCCAACCGCTCCCGCCGGGCGTGCTGCCCCCGCGCCGGATCCTGACGGACATCGTCGCGGGCGTGAAGGACTACGGGAACCGCATGGGCATCCCCACGGTCAACGGGGCGCTGTACTTCGATGATCGCTACGTCGGCAATCCCCTGGTGTTCTGCGGGTGCATCGGGCTCCTCCCGCGTCACCTCATCAAGGGCCAGGCCCGCCCCGGCGACCGCATCATCGCCCTGGGCGGACGCACCGGCCGCGACGGGATCCACGGCGCGACCTTCTCGTCGGCCCAGATCGAGCAGGGTCACGCGACGGAGTTCGCCCACGCCGTGCAGATCGGCAACGCCATCGAGGAGAAGCGGCTGCTCGACGCGATCCTGCGGGCGCGGGACGCGGAGGGCGGGCCGCTGTACAGCGGGCTCACCGATTGCGGCGCGGGGGGGTTCTCCTCGGCGATCGGGGAGATGGGCGGGGAGATCGGGGCGTTCGTGGAGCTCGAGAAGGCGCCGCTGAAGTACGCGGGGCTGTCGTACACGGAGGTCTGGATCAGCGAGGCCCAGGAACGGATGATCCTGGCGGTGCCGTCGGCAAACGTCGAGATGCTGGCTCGCATCTGCGACGACGAGGGCGTGGAGCTGGCGGATCTCGGGCGGTTCGGGACTCCCGAGGCGCAGCTCATCCTGAACTACGCCGGCACGGAAGTGGGGCGGCTCTCCATGCGGTTCCTTCACGAGGGGATCCCCAGCCCCACGCGCGAGGCGGCATGGGAGGAAGGAAGCGATGCCGAGACGGGGCGACGAAGCGACCACGCGAAGGGGTTGGGCGCGGGCGATGGCCACGCGGCGCCAGCCGCCGCGTCCTCGTCCCTCCGGGACTCGGTCTCCTCATCGCTCTTGGCCGTCCTCTCGCATCCCACCGTGGCTTCCAAGCACTGGCTCGTGCGTGTGTACGACCACGAGGTGCAGGGCAACACGGTGGTCAAGCCCCTGGCCGGCCCGCGCGAGGTGGGCCCCTCCGACGCCAGCGTCCTCTGCCCCGTCGAGGGGTGGGCGATGCGGCGCTGGGGGGCGATCCCTACCAGATGGCCCTGGCCGGCATCGACGAGGCGGTGCGCAACCTGGTGTGCGTGGGGGCCGATCCCTCGCGGATCGCGATCCTGGACAATTTCTGCTGGCCCAGCTGCGACAAGCCCCGGAACATGGGCGCGCTGGTGCGGGCGTGCGCGGGGTGCTACGACGGGGCGAAGGCGTACCGCACGCCGTTCGTGAGCGGGAAGGACTCGCTGAACAACCAGTTGCGGTACACGGACCCGGGCACGGGCCAGGCGCGGGTGATCGAGATCCCCTGCACGCTGCTGATCACGGGGCTGGGGATCGTTCCCGACGCGCGCCGGTGCGTGACGATGGATGCCAAGCGGGCGGGGAATGTGCTCGTGCTCGTGGGGCAGACGCAGGGGCGCCTCGGGGGCTCCATCGCCCAGCAGGTCGCGTGCGCACGGGGCGCCGCTGCCCAGGCCCCGATTCCCCGCGTCGACCTCTCATCGGGACCGGGCAGCGCCCGCGCCGTGGCCGACCTCATCCAACGTGGGCTGGTCCGCGCCGCCCACGACGTGTCCGATGGCGGGGTGCTCGCGGCGGTGGCGGAGATGCTCATCGCGACCGCGGCACGCCCCGACGATGTGGCCGAGGACGTCCGCCCGCTGGGGGCCGAGGTGCTGGTCCGCGCGGGCGACGGCGCGATGGGATCGCTGTCGCCCTGGGATTGGGCGTTCTGCGAGTCGCCAAGCCGGTACGTGCTCGAGGTGCGTGAGGCGGACTTGGAAGCGACTCTGGGCACGATCGGGCGCGCGCCGGGGCTGCGGTGGGGGGGCCCGATCGCGCGCCTCAACGACGGCGGGCGGCTGGTGTGGGCCGACCAGGGCCTGGACGAGCGCGTCGAGGCGCTGCGGGACGCGTGGATGAGCCCGCTGGATTGGTAGGCGCGGCGTGGGCACGCCCCACGCACCGGCCGCACGACCGGTCAGCGCGCGTCCCTCGGCACAAACAGCCGCCCCGGGCGCAGCCACGCGATCCCCCCGACCGCCGCGACAAGGAACGCGACCGCCTCGGTGGCCGTCACCAGCAGCGGGACGATCACGTACGATTTGGGATCCGCGACGCCCAGGAGCTTGAGCACGCCCACCACGCCCGCCTCGCGCGCGCCCACCGGCCCGCCCGGGCTCGCGATCCCGATCAGGAACGCGCTCGACGCCACCACGAACGCGTGGGCCGAGGGAAGGCTCAGCCCGATGATCCCCGCGGCGATCACGAACCGCTGGGCCTGCAGGAAGAAATCGAGCACGCGCAGGGCGACGGCCCAGCCGACGACCCGCGGATTGCCCAGCATCACCGTCCCGGTATCGAGCTTCGCGTAGCGCTCGCCGGCAATGAAGCGGTCGAGCCAGTGCTGGTGCATGCCGGCGGCCAGGCGGCGCATGCGGGCGCGACCGGACTCTCCGCCAACGAGGCGGGCGACGAGGACGACCGCGGTCGAGCCGGCGATGAGCCCGCCACCCGCCAAGAGGTACCAGCGCAGGTCGACCTCGCGCGTGACGAGCGTCGCGCCCGCCAGGCAGCCGGCGGTCATGAGGATGGGCACCGTGACCGCGCCGAACCAGCCGCCCACCTCGAGCAGCGACATCCGGTCGCGGCGCACGTGCACCGCGATGCGCAGGAGCAGCCCGAGCTTGAGCGGGAGGTAGCCCAGGAACGCGGCGACGGCGTTGGTGGCACAGACGTCCCCCAGGCGCAGGCGGTGCACCGGACGCACCGTCAGGTGGAACACCACGCCGCTGATCATCAGGGAGGCGAACGACAGGCCCAGCAGCGCGGCGATCTGGGCGACGGTGGCGTGCTTGAGCCGGTCGAGCTGGGCGCGGTTGTCCGGGCTGAGAGCGATGGTCACGCACCACCCCAGCAGCCCGAGCCCCGCGAGGAACCCGACGAGCTGGGGAACCCGGCGTCCCCAGCGCCGTCCTGGGGTCGCCACCGCGCCGGCGTCCGGATTCGTGGGTTCGATGGGCCTCGATGCGCTCACGCGCGCTTCCACACGGAGAGGCTGAACAGGGGCATCCCGAAGGGGATGCTCCCGCGATGGACCAGCGTGAGCTTGCCCTGGGCGACCTTCTCGATGTCGGCGATGGTCGTCTTGTGGTAGTGCCCGCTGAACCCGGCGATCTTGCGCCCGGTCCTGTAGAGCCAGTTCTCGGTGGGCCCGGAGAGGATGAGGACGCCGTCGCGCCGCAGGCCCTTGATCAGCCAGTCCAGCAACTCGCCCACGTTGTCGTTGTGCTCGAGGGAATCGAGGGCGAAGACCGCCGCGTACCGCTCGGGCTCGAGCCCGTGCAGGTCCACCCGCCTGGCCTTGGGGTTCATCTCCATCAGGGCCTTGATGAGGATCTCGTTGAGCTCGCAGAACTCGTAGGGCTGGTCGGTCTTGAGGACATGGAAGACCTCGCCGGTGGCCGCCCCGAAGTCGAGGATCGGGCCCCGGGGCGCGAACCGGCGGTAGAGGCCCGCCGCCCGCAGCAACCGCATCCACGCCACGCCCGCCGCCGCGGGGTTGGGGTGGATGTACGAAGGGACGCAGCTCTCCTCGAACTGCTCGAACTTGCGTGCCACGTCCAGGCGCTGGCGGAGTTCTTCGCGGCGCGAACGGATCAGGCTCAGCGTGCCCATGCCTAGCTCCTGGAGTGTCGATCCCGAACGGATTCCGGTCCGCCTCGGGGGGGCTAGTCTAGGGGTCATTCGCGGGACCATCCCCTGCCTGGGAACCCCACACCGCATGGCTCGCCGACCCCGAATCCTGACCCTGGCACTCGGACTGCTGCTGCTCGCCGTCGCGTGCTGGACGGCCCTGCGGGGCGTCGCGGTCACGCGCGAGTTCTCCGCCACCGTCACCTTCCCCGCTGGCGATGCCCATTGGTCCCTGCGATGGACTCCCCCGGCGCGATCGGGCGTTCCCACGGTTCCCAACGGGCGCTGGATCGACCCGGCCTCGCTGGAAGGTGAGGAAACGCTCGAGATCCGAGCCAGCGGCGCGCCCCACACGCCGGGACGGACGTTCCGCCTGTGGCTGTACCGGGTCGCGCCCGCGACCGGCGCGCCCCTGGATCTGCACGCGCTCGCCCTGCCCCCCGCCGACGCGGGCTCGAAGTGGCTGCCCATCGCCGGCGGCGACGGGATCGTGTACGACACGAATGCTCCCACCACCCTGCGCCTGCCCGTCACCGGTGGGAGCGTGCGCCTCGCCCTGGCCCGCACGCCCGACGGCGGCCCGGTGACCCTGACCTTCGGCGGCGCCGAGCAGACGCTGGACCTCTGGGCCGAGAAGGACACGCCCCTCGAGATCACCCTGACCCGGCAGCGACCGCCGGCCGGAGTCCCCGTCCAGATCCGCGAGCGACTGCCCAACTATCCGATGCGCGACCTGGCCTTGGCCTGGACGGGACCGGCGCCAGGGCCGTGCGTCCTCGCCAATCCGCGTGCGCAGCTGCGCGTCCTGGGGGTGCTGGTGGGCGATGTTGCGCTGGGCGTGGAGTCCGCGCCGGCCGCGGCGGGCTCTTTCACCGTGACGCCCAGGGGGCCCGACGCGCAGGCTGAGCTCTCGGCCCCGCCGGGCGTTCCGCTGCTGGGGCACCTGCTGGGCGTGGGCGCGGCGTTCCTCGCTTTGGCGGTCCTGGCCGCGGGAACCGCGCTGGTCGTGCGGCGT
>JBGAOG010000134.1:0-7269 GCA_044221985.1 Phycisphaerales bacterium | reverse complement strand
GACATTGTCTGCCGCGCAGCGAGCCCCTCGATGCACTCGCGAAGCGCAAGGTCCAGGTCTTCTCCACCAGCGCGGTCGGCACCGAGGACGTCGTCGTCGAGATCGGCGCCGCCGGCGAGGTCGACGTCAACAAGATCCTCTCCGAGGTGGACGAGTCCGACGTGCAGCTGGAGAAGTCCTCCGGGCAGGAGGTCGACCTCGAGAAGGAGGCCGGCGAGAGCCCGGTCATCCGCTACGTCAACTTCATCATCCAGAATGCGGTGAAGGAGGGCGCCAGCGACATCCACATCGAGCCCGCCGACAAGAAGCTCCGCGTCCGCTTCCGCATCGACGGGGAGCTCTTCGAGATGATGAACCCGCCCGCGACCATGGGCCCGGCCATCGTCTCGCGCCTCAAGATCATGGGCAACCTGGACATCTCCGAACGCCGCCTGCCCCAGGACGGGCGCATCCGCTGCATGGTCCAGGGCCGCAAGCTCGACCTGCGCATGTCCACCCTCCCCAACACCTACGGGGAGAAGGTCGTCCTTCGTATCCTCGACACCAAGTCCATCAACGTCGACCTCGACAACCTCGGCTTCGACGAGGACACCCTGACGATCTGGAGGAAGCAGGTCAACGCGCCCCACGGCATCGTCCTCGTGACGGGCCCCACCGGCTCGGGAAAGACCACGACGCTGTACGCGTCCCTCCGCACCCTCGACAAGAACTCCATGAACATCTCGACCGTCGAGGACCCCGTCGAGTACCACCTCGAGGGCATCACCCAGACGCAGATGCACGAGAAGATCGGGATGACCTTCTCCATGGCCCTGCGCAGCCTCCTGCGCCAGGACCCCGACGTCATCATGCTGGGCGAGATCCGCGACCAGGAGACCGCCCTCATCGCCGTCCAGGCCGCCCTCACCGGGCACCTCGTCCTCTCGACGCTGCACACCAACGACGCGCCCGCGTCCATCACGCGCCTGGTCAATATCGGCATCGAGCCCTTCCTGGTCGGCGCCGCCGTCAACGCCGTGCTCGCCCAGCGCCTCATCCGACGCCTGTGCCTCAACTGCAAGGTGCTCGAGCGCCCCGGCGAGGACCTCCGCGACTTCCTGGCCATGCAGTCCTTCGACCCCGACGAGATCTGGGTCGCCAAGGGCTGCGACAAGTGCCGCAACACCGGCTACTCGGGCCGCGTGGGCGTCTACGAGATGCTCACCGTGGACGACCAGCTCCGCGACCTCATCGCGCGAAACCCCAACGTCGCCGAATTCCGCCGCCTCTGCATCGAGCGCGGCATGGTCACCCTTCGCCAGGACGGGATGCGCAAGGTGGCCAAGGGCGTCACCACGGTCCAGGAAGTGCTGCGCGTCACCGAGGCCAACATCTAGCGCGCCCAGGTGCGTCTCACCCCGAACAAAGCCCGCACATTTGCGATTCGGCGGCTTCCCGGACCCGGGACATGCAACCAAGGCCTTGCGGCCAGCCAACTTGGGTGTAAACTAGCCTGCCCACGTGGGTTGATCCCGTTCTGGAGAGGAATCAAATGAATCTGGATTGTCGCGCCGTCGACCGGCTCGGTCGCACTATGTTCGCTCTTGCCGCCCTCGCGGGCTCCCTGCTCGCGGGCTCCGCCCTCGGGCAGACCAGTGCGTCCCAGCCCCAGGCGCACTCCGACGAGGCCGCGCACACTCCGCTGGTCTATCGCATCGACGGCGTCCAGGAGGCGAGCACGATCTACGCCACCGGCCAGGTGCAGACCCACGACACCTACACCCTCTGGCGTCCCATGTGCGGCTCCAATGCCGCCGGCTGGACCACCAACGATCTCAAGCGCGTCGCCGAAGACCACGCCGCCAAGATGGCGGACGCCGGCAACATCGTGGTGATCGACTCGCCCCGCTCGGGCACGCGGGCCGCGGGCATCAACATCGTGTTCACCATCAATGGGTCCGGCGCGCCGGCGGGCTACGCGACCGCCTTCACGCTCGCCGAGCAGTACATCGAGTCCAAGTTCTCCGATCCCATCACCGTCACCGTCACCGTCTCGTGGGCCAACCTCGGCGGGGGCATCCTCGGCCAGACCGGTTCCAACTACCAGAGCGGGGTGAGCTGGGCGACCAGCCGTACGGGGCTCATCAGCGGGATGGACGGCACCGACACCATCCAGACCTTCCTGCCCTCGGGCTCCACCATCCCCGTGCGCTTCACGTCCTCCTCCGCCACCGTCAACAACATCAACGCCATCGACTGGACCCGCGCCAACTACAAGGCCACCGTCGGCTCCCTCGTCGGGGGCACCGAGGGCTTCATGCAGTACAACACCGCTTTCTCCTGGGACATGGATCCCTCCAACGGCGTCAGCGGGACCTCCCTCACCGACGTCGTCGTCCACGAGGTCACCCACGCCCTGGGCTTCACCTCCGCCACCGACGGCGGGGGCACCACCTCCATCAACGCCCTCGACATCTTCCGCTTCGCCCGCGGCACGCGCAGCGGCGTCACCAACTACAACCCCGTCACCAACTCCGACCTGGGCACCTTCTCCCGCGAGGTCGATTACGACAGCCCCACCAACGACGACGCCAACACCGACCTCGTCTTTGCCGCCTACCGAATGTCCGATGGAAACCCCTACCAGGCCAGCCACTTCTACATGCAGAGCACGAACCCGGCGTCGGCGATCGGGATTATGCAGCCCGCGATCGCCTCGGGCGTCACCTTCTACCCCAACTACTACAAGACCGCGGACCTCGACGCGCTCGATGCCATCGGCTACAGCGACACCCCCGCCTGTACCCCGCCCACCATCACCACCCACCCGTCCTCTCAGACGGTCTGCCAGGGCACGCCCCTGACGCTCTCGGTCGTCGCCTCCAGCGTCAACGGCGCCATCACCTACCAGTGGACCAAGGGCGGTTCCAATATCGCCGGGGCCACTTCGAGCACCTACGCGGTCCCCTCCGCGGCCACCTCCGATGCCGGCTCCTATGCCTGCGTCGTGACCGATTCGTGCACGCCCATCACGAGCAACTCGGCCACCATCAGCGTCCTGCTCCAGCCCGCCTTCACCACCCATCCCACCTCCCGCACCGTCTGCGCGGGCACCAACACGACCTTCACCGTCGCCGCCAGCGGCTCGCCCGGGTACCAGTGGCGCAAGAACGGCTCGAACATCTCCGGCGCCACCGCCACGTCGTACACCGTCGTCAGCCCCACCCTCGCCGACGCCGGAGACTACGACTGCGTTGCGACCAACTTCTGCAACACCGTCACCAGCAACACCGCGGTGCTGACCGTCGGCGTCACCCCGACCATCACCTCCCAGCCTTCGCCCCAGGCCGTGTGCCCGCTCTCCAACGCCACCTTCACCGTCTCCGCCAACAACGCCACGTCGTACCAGTGGCGCAAGGCGAGCGTCAACATCCCGGGCGCCAACTCGCCCAGCTACACCGTCGTTGGCGCCGGCGCGGGCGACGTGGGCAGCTATGAGTGCCTCGTCTCCAGCTCCTGCGGGTCCGTGCTCAGCTCCGCCGCCGCCCTCTCCCTGTACTCCGCCCCCTCCATCTCCGTGCACCCGGCCCCGCAGGACGTCTGCTCGGCCTCGCCCGCCTCGTTCAGCGTCTCCGCCTCGGGCTCGCCCGCGCCCTCCTACCAGTGGCGCAAGAACGCCGTCAACATCCCCGGCGCCATCGCCAGCACCTACGCCATCCCCGCCGCCGCCACCGGCGACGCGGGCAGCTACGACTGCGTCGTCACCAACTCCTGCGGGAGCGCCACCAGCAACTCCGCCGCCCTGGCCGTGGGCGTGGGCCCGGCCATCACCACCCAGCCCGCCGGCGGTTCGTTCTCGCTGGGCGATCCGATCGCCCTGAGCGTCGCCGCCAACGGCACGGCGCCCATGTCCTTCCAGTGGCGCAGGGACGGCGCCGCGCTCAACGACACCGCCAACCTCTCCGGTTCGCTCACCGGGACGTTGAACATCGCCTCGGCCAGCTCCGGCGACGCCGGGTCCTACGACTGCGTGGTCATCAACTCCTGCGGCACCGCCACGAGCGACGCCGCCGTCGTGAGCGTCGGCGGCTGTCCGGCCGATGTCGACGACGGCTCGGGCTCGGGCGCCCCCGATGGGGGCATCGATATCAACGACCTCCTCTACTTCCTCACCCAGTATGAGGCCGGCAACGTCGCTGCCGACCTGGACGATGGCACCGGCACCGGCACGCCCGATGGGGGCGTGGATATCAACGACCTCCTCTTCTTCCTCGCCCACTACGAGGCCGGCTGCTGAACCGCTGGGGCTGCCCGGGAGCTCCCAGTCGAACCCGATTCCGACCCCCGGCGGGCATCCGTCGGGGGTTTTTTCATCCCCTTCCCGCCCAACTGGCGCTCGCCCGGATCGCGGCCTTCCGGTACGATGCCCGCGTATGAAGCTCCCCGCCGAGCGCGTCGGCCCATTGCGCGATTTCTATCAGGCCCGGCACGTCTGCGTCACCGGCGGCGCGGGCTTCATCGGCGGGCACCTCGTCGACGCCCTGGCCTCCCTCGGCGCCACCATCAGCGTCATCGACGACCTCTCCAATTCCACCCTGGAGAACCTCGCCCCCCTCATGGAGCTCGAGCCCGACCGCATCCGCTTCATTCATGGCTCCATCCTCGACGACGATGCCCTCGCCGACGCCCTCCGCGGCGCGGCCACCGTCTTCCACCTCGCCGCCCTCGGGTCCGTGCCCCTCTCCATCGAGCAGCCCCAGCGTGCCTGGTCGGTGAACACGACCGGCACGCTCCGCGTGCTCCAGGCCGCCCGCGCCGCTCCGGCCCAGCGCGTCGTCTTCGCCGCGTCCAGCTCGGCCTATGGAGAACAGCCCGACCTGCCCAAGGTCGAGACGCAGCTGCCCCAGACCCTCTCCCCCTACGCCGCCAGCAAGCTCTCCGGCGAGCACCTCATGGCCTCCTGGGCCCACTGCTACGGGCTCTCCACCGTCTCGCTGCGCTACTTCAACATCTTCGGCCCGCGCCAGGCCGCCGACTCCGCCTACGCCGCCGTCATCGCCGCCTTTGCCAAGGCCCTCTCCGCGGGCCAGTCGCCGGTGATCTTCGGCGACGGCACGCAATCGCGCGACTTCACCTTCGTCGGCAACGCCGTCCTGGCCACGCTCCTGGCCGGCGCCTCGCCCAAGCCCCTCAGGGGCGAAGTGCTCAACGTCGGCACGGGCCGCCAGGTGACGGTCACCGACCTGGCGCTCATGATGGCGCCCCGCTTCGAGCAGCCGCAACTGCGCCCCACCTTCCAGCCCGCGCGCCCGGGGGACGTCAAGCACTCCCTGGCCGATATCACCCGCGCCCGCCAGGTCCTCGGGTTCGAGCCCTTCGCGACGCTCGAAGTCGGGCTCGACGAGACCGTCGCGTGGTTCAAACGCAGCCACGCCAGGGCGTAGCGGTTCCCCCCGGGTTCGGCTCCCGATCCGGTCCCGTCGCGCGGCCGCGCCTACCTCCGCTTCGCGTACAGATGCACCGCCATCGTGCCGTACTCGTGCGTCTCGGGCCCCGCCGCGTTGGGCAGCAGCAGCGAGGGGGTCTCGAACACCGGCTTCCCGCCGGGCCGCTCCCCCGTCGGCCGCTCGTCCCCGCGCTCGATGGCGTCGTCCTCGGGAAGCTCGACCCGCGCCGGGCGCGTGGGCCGCTCCGGCTCGTCCCATCGAACGCGTCGTTCCTTGCGGTGCTTGCCCCTGCGGCGCACCGGCTCGGGCGCCGGCTCCTCCTCGCCCGCGCCCAGCAGCAGCGGCCAGGGCGTGCGCAGCACCGCGAACCCCTCCGGCGTCAGGCACTCCACCAGCTTCGAGAGCTGGTCCATCACCCGACGGAACCCCAGCCCCTCGCGCACCAGGGGGTAGGGCGGGTCCATGAACGCCAGCGTGCACGGCCGCGGGCATCGCGCCAGCGCCCCGGCCCCCAGCGCGTCGCCGCACACCACCTCGCACCGGTCCGCGCATCCCAGCGCCTCGACGTTCCGCCTCAGGATCTCCGCCACGTCCCGATCACGCTCCACCATCACGCAGCGCGTCGCGCCGCGGCTCACCGCCTCCAGCCCGATCGCCCCCGTCCCGGCGAACGCGTCGAACACGCTCGCCCCCTCGCAGTGCCCGCGCAACAGCATGAACACCGATTCCTTCACCCGATCCGGGATCGGGCGGGTCGTGTCGGCGTCGCGCGGTGTTTCCAGGAGGCGGCGGCGGAACTCGCCGGCGATGATTCGCATCACCCACAAAAGCATGATCGCGGGCGAAGGTCAAGCCTTGGCCCGCGACCACTCTCTCTTCCGCATTGACTCGGGAGACGCTCAGCGTCCCTCGGGGCTCAACAGGTCCACCCGGTACCGCAGCACGTGCGGCCGCTCGATCCCCGTCACCAGCTTCCAGAACGGCTCGTGGTCGGGGTGCTCCTCGTCGGGGAGCCACGACTGGAATGCCCCGCGGTTATCCTCCGCATAAACGTCCAGCACCGAACCACCCACGTACACCGCCCGGTGGATCAGCAGCAGGTCGTCGCTGGCGTATTCCGCCTCCGCCGCCACCCCGCTGATCGCGTCCACGATCTGCCCGAACAGGCGGTGGTTGGCCCGCAGGAGCATGTCCGCGTCGTGCCAGATGTAGTAGCGGTGCTTGGTCTCGGGACGCCCGCGGAACGACGCCCGCGCCCGCAGCAGGTTCGCGATCCCCGTCTGGCCATCGATCCGCCGGTCCAGGATCGGCCCCGGAACGTTCCGCTCCAACTGGTAGCAGAACGAGTCCAGGTCCGTGATGAACCGCCCGTAGAACACGCAAACTTCCGTGTCCCGCAGACTTCCCAGGAACCGCCCCAGCGAGACCGCGAACTGCATGCGACGCTGGGCAACGTCCGACCAGGCGACGAGGTGATGCTCGTCCATCAACTGGGCGACGTCCGCTTGCCAGTCGGCGACCAGCAGGGGCATCTCGGGTTGGCGTGACAATGCACTCATGACCACAGCCCGTCCGCTCGAATCGGACTTCCAATCACGACGTCCATGTGCTCTTTCCCTCGCGCGATGGGCACCGCGCGCAACCTCCATGTCGTTCCCCCCGGATGGGCCACGCGGCCTCCAAACCAGGTCCTCGCCCGGGGAGAAGCTTCCGTTTCTGCGTGGAATATGCGCCACGTTTGGCGATTCAACAACCAACTCTCCGGTTTCTTCCTCAGATTCCGCAAGTTCCGGTCCGATTGAGTACTTCCACCTGTCCCCCAAGGGCAGAGAACTCTCCGATC
>JBGAOG010000133.1:0-7277 GCA_044221985.1 Phycisphaerales bacterium | reverse complement strand
CTTGAGCACGGCGTGCGGGTGCGGGTTACTCGCGAAGATCGGCTCGCCGTAGGCGTCGTAGACCCACTCGCCCACGACGCGGGCCGTGGCGGCGTTCCCGCCCGGCGGGATCGGCCCGTTCATGTCGCACAGCCCGACGATGTCCCCGCCCGCGTCGGTGATGGGCCAGGTGGCGGCCCGCTGGCGGCGTGCCCTCGGCACTCGGGGCGGACTTGACCCCTAATCTGTGGCGTTGCGTTCGAGCACGCTCTTGGAGTTCCCCGCCGTGGCAGGTCACAACAAGTGGAGCAAGATCAAGCACCGCAAGGCCGTCGTCGACAAGCGACGCGGGAAGGTCTGGACCAAGGTCGCCAAGGCGATCATCGTGGCGGCCAAGAACGGGGGGCCCGACCCGGCGGCCAATCTCTCGCTCCGCTACGCGATGGACGAGGCCCGCTACGCCAACATGCCCCGGGAGACGGTCGAGCGGGCGATCCAGAAGGGCGCGGGCGGTGGCGACACGTCGAGCTACGAGTCCACGCGCTACGAGGGGTACGCCCCCGGCGGCGTGGCCGTCATCGTCGACGCCCTGACCGACAATCGCACCCGCACCGTTAGCCTGGTGCGTGAGGAGTTCGTCCGCTGCGGGGGCAACCTCGGCGCCTCGGGGTGTGTCGCGTTCCTGTTCCACCACCGCGGGCAGATCATCGTGGACGCCGCGGGAAAGGGCGAGGACGCGATGATGGAGATCGCCATCGACGCCGGGGCGCTGGATGCCCAGGCGCCCGAGGCGGGCGAAGACGACGAGCCGGCGCTGTGGACGATCCTCACCGAGCCCACGCGGTTCGACGCCGTCAGGCAGAAGCTCGAGGCGGCGGGATTGGCCGTCACCGGCGCGGAACTGGCCTGGGTGCCCGAGAGCACGGTGGGCGTGTCGGGCGAGAGCGCTGAGCGGCTCGGCGAGCTGATCGACGCGCTCGAAGACCTCGACGACGTGCAGAAGGTGTGGACGAACGCGGGGGACTGAGAGGCGAGGCCCGCGCCCGGCGTTGCCCGCCCGCGTCCGGCCTACTTCGGGTTGTTCGCCCAGCCGTAGGCCTGCACGGTCCCGAACCGCCAATCCTCATCGGAAATCGAGAACCACGTGCCCGTGGTGAGCTTGGCCGAGATGTACAGGTCGTTGCACTCGAAATCGCGGTTGCGGTCCTGGACCGCCTCGTTGCCATCGTTGGGAAGGCGGAGGTACTCCACCGAGCCATCGAGATACGCGACGTGCCCGCCGCGTGTGTGCCGCGTGGTCAGCTGGTCTTCGTTGCCGCACATGCCGTCCCGGTACTGCTGGTTCCAGACATAGGTGGACTCCTCGATGTAGATCGGCACGCCCTTGAGCATGGTGAGTTGCGCCTGCTGGGCCTGGTTCAGGACGCGCACGCCGTTGTTCACGCTCACGGGCAGGTAGCCCACCTTAGCCTGGAGCCCGAGCTTGGCGCCCTCCATCTCGTCGAGCATCGTGTAGTCGAACTGGACCCCGGTGCGGAGGTTCCACACGTTGACCGTCGTCGTTCCGTTCGCCTTCCCTCGCTTGTTCGTGGGGCACTCAACAATCATGTGGGCGTTGTCCGTGTAGTCGAAGAGGAATCCGGGCACGCGCGTCAGGTTCTCGACGCGCTGAGCCCACATGGCCACGTCGCGATCGGCCGGATCAGGGGCGGGCCAGGCGGTCCACACGCGCGCCCCGTTGGGCCACGGATTGCGATTCGTCACCGGCCAGATCTGGTCCTTGAAGTCCTGCGCGTATCCCAGCGCCGCCGCGTCGATCTGGCGGATGTTCGACAGGCACTTGACCTGCCGCCCGGCCTCGCGGGCCTTGCCCAGCGCGGGCAGCAGGATGCCGATCAACAGCGCGATGATCGCGATGACCACCAGCAACTCGATGAGCGTGAACGCGCGCTTCAGATTCGCCATCCCTTGAGCCCTCGAACTGAGCCTTCCCACCGGCAGCATACCGGATCCCCGCCTTCCATACCATACCTCATCGTGCACGTAGACGCCTTTCCTATCCTCAATCCCCTCCCCATGACCGGGGCCCAATTCGCCGATTCGGCGGCGGGGCGAGTGGTGCTCGGCCGCATCGGCGGGCGGCCTGGCGCCCTGCTGGCCTATCGCCGCGCCTTCCGCGAGGGGCAGCGCCGCCAGCAGGCCGGGAAGTGCACCGTCGAGGTGCCCCTGCCACCCATCGCCACCCAGCTCCGCGAGGAGAGCCCCGAGGGCGAGGTGGTCAAGTTCCTGCTCCGCCTGGACCGCCCCGCCGATGCGCTCTCGGACCAGCAGGCCCGGGCGGCGGCACTCTCGGGCCAGGTGCCAGTCGGCACCGGCCTGGGACGCGACGTCTCCCATCGCTTCGAGCACCTCGACGCCGAGAGCGTCCTCATCCCCATGATCGGCTCGAGCGGCCAACGCACCTACACCCTGTGCGTCTCCAGCCAGGTCGGCTGCGCCATGGGCTGCACCTTCTGCGAGACCGGGCAGATGGGCCTCATCCGCTCCCTCACGCCCGACGAGATCGTCGCCCAGTGGTACACGGCCACGCACGTCCTGGGCATCCGCCCCAAGAACATCGTGTTCATGGGCATGGGCGAGCCCATGGACAATCTGGACAGCGTGCTGCAGGCCATCGCCGTGCTGAAGGACCACGACGGGGCGGGCGTGCCCATCAGCCAGATCACCGTCTCCACCGCGGGGCGCGTCGACGGGATCGAACGCCTGGCCGCGAAGGTGCGCGATCCGGGCTGGCACCGGCTGGGGCTCGCGCTCTCGCTCAACGCCCCCAACGACGCCGCCCGCTCGGCGATCATGCCCCTCAACCGGCGCTGGAACCTGGCCGCGCTCCAGCGGGCCCTCCTGGCCTGGCCCCGGCGCAGCGGCAACAAGGTCTGCGTCGAGTACGTGCTGATCCCGGGGGTCAACGACTCGCGCGACAACGCGCGAGAGATCGCCGAGTTCTTCCGCCCCTTCGGACTGCTCGAGGGCGGGCGCGTCAACGGTCAGACCGTGATGGCCGTGCTGAACCTCATCCCCTACAACCCCCGCCGAAACAGCCCCTGGCCCGCGCCCACCGAGGAACACGTCGGCGAGTTCATGCGCTGGCTCACCGACCTGGGCGTCTTCACCAAGCGCCGGCGAACCAAGGGGCGCGAGATGATGGGGGCGTGCGGGCAGCTCGGGAGCGAGTCGATCCGCAAGCGCCAGCTGGTCCGGGCGACGATCTCGGGCAAATAGGGCCGGATTCCCGCCGGCCCCCCGCCCGACCGCAACCCGAACAACGGCGTAGGATGCGGCGTCATGGAGGATGAGACGATGCCCGACGCCGCCATCGAGCCCAAGCCCGCGACCGCGCGCCAGGCGGCCCCGCGCCCAGGACCCGCGGGACCGCGAGATTCCGCGCTCCGCTCGATCCGCGTCCGCGGCGCCCGCGAGCACAACCTCAAGAACATCGACGTCGAGATCCCGCGCGACAAGCTCGTCGTGATCACCGGCCTCTCGGGCTCGGGCAAGAGCAGCCTCGCCTTCGACACCATCTTCGCCGAGGGGCAGCGCAAGTACATGGAGAGCCTCTCCGCGTACGCCCGCCAGTTCCTCGAACAGCTCAAGAAACCCGACGTCGACGAGGTCGAGGGCGTCCCCCCCACCATCGCCATCGAGCAGCGCTCCGCCAGCGGGAACCCCCGTTCGACCGTCGCGACCACCACCGAAATCTACGACTACCTGCGGCTCCTGTTCGCCCGCTGCGGGCGCCCGTTCTCCTGGGCCGTGACCAAGACCAGGAAGGACGGCACGCCGCTCGAGCGATCGGGCGCGGCCATCAGCGCCACGAGCAGCACGCAGATCGTGGATCGGCTCCTGGGCCCGCTGCCGGGCGGCCAGGTCCGGATCATGGTCCTGGCGCCGGTCGTGCGTGCCAAGAAGGGCTTCCATCGCGACGTGCTGGAGGACCTCAGCCAGCAGGGCTGGACCCGCGCCCGCGTCAACGGCGTGATCAAGGACCTGCGCGACGTGCTCAAGGAGCCGGGCGAGAACCCGCTCAAGCTCGGGCGTTACGAGAAGCACACGATCGAGGCCGTCGTGGACCGCCTCGCCCTCGACCCCGCGCCCGAGACGCGCCAGAGGCTCGCCGAGTCCGTCGAGGCCGCCCTGCGCCTGGCGCAGGGGTCGCTGGTCGTTTCGACCGAGGACGCCTCGGCCCCCGGGGGCTGGCGCGACACGTCCTACAGCACCAGGTTCGCCGATCCGAACCACCCCGAGGTCGCGCTCGACGAGCTCGAGCCGCGCGTGTTCTCGTTCAACTCGCCCCAGGGCGCGTGCCGGGCGTGCTCGGGGCTGGGCACGCTGCTGGAACTCGACGAGGCCCTGGTGATGCCCAACGAGGCCAAGAGCCTCGCCGAGGGCGCGATCGAGGCCTACGCCAAGAACGTGGCGGTTCGCGCCTGGTTCCAGCGCGGGCTCAAGAAGTTCTGCAAGGCCTTCGGCGCCGACTTCGGCGCGCCGGTGACCACATTCTCCAAGGACCTGCGCCAACTGCTGCTCCACGGCCCGAGCCGCGAATCCACCGCGTCGCCCCCCGCCCAGCGCAAGCTCAAGTGGGAGGGCGTCATCCCCGAGCTCACCGCCTGGTGGCACAAGACCGACAACCCGACGGTCAAGGAATGGCTCGGGCAATTCATGTCCACCCGCCCCTGCCCCGAGTGCCACGGCGACCGCCTCCGCATCGAGGCCCTGCACGTGCTGCTCGAGAGTTCGCACGCGGTCCCCGAGGCGGAAGTGGCGTCGGGGAACGTGATCGGACGGCCCAGGGACGACGAGACCAGGCCACGCAGCGACGCAGTGCGGAGCACCAATTCCAAACGCGGCGCTCCCGCCTCGACGCTTCGGAACTCCGTCTCTCGGTCCCTTGCTTTCCTGAACATCGCGGAGTTCTCGCGTCTGAACATCCCCGACGCCATCGCGTTCGTCGCCGGGCTGCGGCTCAGCGAGGAGCAACGCACCATCGCCGAGCCGATCCTCAAGGAGATCAACAACCGCCTGCGGTTCCTCACGGGCGTGGGGCTGGAGTACCTCTCCCTGGACCGCAGGACCGCCACGCTCTCCGGCGGCGAGGCCCAGCGCATCCGACTCGCCAGCCAGGTCGGCTCGGGGCTCGTCGGCGCCTGCTACGTCCTCGACGAACCCACCATCGGGCTCCACCAGCGCGACAACGACCGCCTCATCGCCACGCTCCGCCACCTCGCCGACATCGGCAACACCGTCATCGTCGTCGAGCACGACGAGGACATGATCCGCCACGCCGACCACGTCCTCGACATCGGCCCCGGCCCGGGCGTGCACGGCGGGACGGTCGTCGCCGAGGGAACCGTGGCCGACATCTGCGCCAACCCCCGGAGCCTGACGGGCGACTACCTCGCCGGGCGGCGGCGCATCGACGTCCCGCGCAGACGCCGCAAGGTCGATTCCAGGAACGCCATCGTCGTCACGGGCGCCGCCCACAACAACCTCAAGGTCGTGGACGTGGCCTTTCCCACCGGCGGCTTCGTGTGCGTCACGGGCGTCAGCGGCTCGGGCAAGTCCACGCTCGTCAATGACATCCTGCTCACCGCCGCACGCAACCACCTGCTGGGCACGCGCGAAAAGCCCGGCGCCCACGCCTCCTTCAAGTGGGCCCGCGGCATCGACCGCGTCATCGAGGTCGACCAGACCCCCATCGGGCGGACCCCCCGCTCCAACCCCGCGACCTACGTCGGCTTCTTCGACGAGATCCGCAAGGTCTACGTGATGACCAGAGAGGCCAAGCTCCGCGGGTACAAGCCCGGGCGGTTCTCCTTCAATGTCTCCGCCCAGAACGGTGGGGGCCGCTGCGAGGCCTGCCAGGGCCAGGGGCTCAAGAAGATCGAGATGCACTTCCTGCCCGACGTCTACGTCGAGTGCGAGGTCTGCCGCGGCCAGCGCTACAACCGCGAGACCCTGGAGATCCTCTACCGCGGACAGTCCATCGCCGACGTGCTCTCCATGACCGTGGAGAAGGCCCTGGACTTCTTCTCCAACCACCCCAAGATCGCGCGGTACCTCCAGTGCCTGCACGACGTCGGGCTCGACTACATCCAGCTCGGGCAGCCCAGCACCCAGCTCTCCGGCGGCGAGGCCCAGCGCATCAAGCTCGCCGCGGAACTGGGCAAGACCGCCGGAGCCCTGGCCGACGCCGAGGCACGCCACGCCGCCATGGGCCTCAAGGCGGGCAAGCCCGATTCGGACGCCCCGGACGAACCAAAGTCGTCCCTCGCCCGCGCCCTGTCCCACGTCCCCGGGTCCACGCTCTACGTCCTCGACGAGCCCACCACGGGCCTGCACTTCGAGGACATCCGCAAGCTCATCGAGGTCCTCAACCGCCTCGCCGACGCCGGAAACTCGCTGATCGTCATCGAGCACAACCTCGACGTCATCAAGTGCGCCGACTGGCTCATCGACCTGGGCCCCGAGGGCGGTGATGCCGGCGGACGCGTGGTCGCCACGGGCACGCCCGAGCAGGTCGCCAAGTCCGACCTGAGCCATACCGGACGCTACCTCGCGCGGCTCCTCGCCTGAGCCGTGCGATCCTTGACTCCGGGCCCGACACCTCCCCACGCGCCCGCGAACGCCCACCAGCTCGTGAGCATCCCGCCGCCCAGGCCCTACGGCATCGCGGCGTCGATCCCGGGAATCGCCCCGTCGAACCCCAGCGGCGGGAAACGGCGAGCCCGCGTCCAAAAACGACAACGACCGCCCCGTGAGGGACGGCCGCTGTGCGTAGTCAGAAAACAGTTTGGGACCGACTTGGCCCGGCGTTGCCGCCGTGCTATCCACGAACCTCGCGGTCCGTGGGCTAGAAAGCATTGACTACTCGCGGCAGATTGCTCTGCCGTCCCCGACGGTTGTGTCGGGGACATACGAGTCTAAGGAAATCCCTTAGAAAGGAGGTGATCCAGCCGCAGGTTCTCCTACGGCTACCTTGTTACGACTTCGTCCCAGTCACCCGTCTTGCCGTAGACACCACTGAACCGTGGCGGCTTCGGGCACTCCGGGCTCCCATGACGTGACGGGCGGTGTGTACAAGGCTCAGGAACACATTCACCGGAGCGTAGCTGATCTCCGATTACTAGCGATTCCGACTTCATGCAGGCGAGTTGCAGCCTGCAATCCGAACTGGGGCGCGTTTTTTGCGATTTGCTCCGCCTCGCGGCCTCGCGTCGCTTTGTGCGCGCCATTGTAGC
>JBGAOG010000132.1:0-7343 GCA_044221985.1 Phycisphaerales bacterium | reverse complement strand
CGTGACGTCGGTCGGGTACGGCTTCCTTGCCATGCCCGCTCATCGGGCGCTTTGGCCAAAGTCCATCACACGCTCTAAGGCACCAGGAAGCTCAGGTGCAACTCCGCGTGACGCAGGTTCAGCTTCGTCCATTCCTCGTGCGTCAGGGGCCCGAACACGATGTTGTCGCACGTCGGCGCCCCCGCCTCAAGCCGCGCCGCCGCCCGGCGATACCGCGCCAGCCCTTCGTCGGCCGACATGGACTCCGTGCCCAGCGTGCCGCCCGGCACGTGGGGGATCCGCACGCCCGCGGGCAGCGAGCCGTTCAAAAACTTCTTCTTCTGCAGCTTGAGAAGAACCCGGATGAACCACGGCGCTCCGAACCCCGGTGGATACCCGTCGTACGGGAAGCTCATCCACGCCGCCAGGTGCCCCAGCGTCTGTCCCGCAGACCAGTTCCCCAGGCGCTCCAGCGACCCGGCCTTCTCCGCCGCCACCACGCGCTCCGCCTCCGCCATCGCCTCGTTCAGCGTGGCGAACCGGAGCGTCCGCCGTCCCTTCACCCTGCCCGTGTCGATCGCCATGCGTGGCCCCTCCGCGAGTATATCGCATCGCGCCCGATGCCCGGCCGTCGGTTCTCCCCCTTCCCGCGTCGCCAGCGCGCGCGCACCCGCGTCCCCAGGCCGCCCGCGCGCGCCAATTCGCGTCCCTTCTCCCCTTCCCCCTCGCGCCCGGCCCCTGGCCCAGGTACGTTGCGGGCATGACCACGCGCGACCCATCACGCCACGGTTCCACGCTCAACGACGCAAACAACCAGCCCCCGAGTCGAGGCGAGCCCTCCACGATCCCCCCCCGCCCCGGCGGAGGGAGTGCCTTCGCCCCGCGACCGGGCGAGGCCGTTCCTCCCCCCGCTCCCCCTCCCCACGATTCTCTCTCCGCTCTTCTCCACATGCTCCTCGACGAGGACCTCGACGTCGACGACATCGCCCACGAGTTCCTCGCCTCGCCCGAGCAAGTCGCCCACTGGTCGAACCTCCCGCGACTCCGCGAGTTCCTCCGCGCCCTCCGCGACGTCTACTCCCTCCGCGCCGATATCTTCCTCCTCAAGAACCGCGTCGCCGCCCTCGCGGCCCTGGGCGCCATCGTCCGTTCCAACGACACCCAGGGCCCGCAGGCCGAACTCACCCGCCGCGCCGCCACCACCCTCCTCCGGCTCAAGCTCGACACCTCCCCGCCGCCGCACCACGATCCGGATCGCCCGTCCGCCGCGCCGCGCCGTCCGCCCGATCCTCCCCCGCAGGCGGAGGTGCCGCCGTACCCCGCGGCCGAGGGGGCCGCGCCCTCCTCTTCGCCCGCTTCCTCTCCACCAGGCCCCAATGGCGGCAACTCAGTAGCCCGGGTTCGCCGCGAGGCGCCACGCCCGGACCCACGCCGCCTCAACCGCCCGCACCCCGCGGGCGTGCAAGCCTCCACGCCCGCGACGAGCGGCGCCTCACCTGCCGCCCCAGCGGGAGGGCGCCGGTTGGTTGGGAGTGGGTCCCTCTTCCTCCCCCTCCGCGCCCGCGGGGACCGAGCGGGTGCCCGCGCCCCGCCGCCGGGGGAGGTCCCCGGCTGGCCGTTTCCCTTTCATTCCCGCCGCTTTGCGGGTGTTCCGCCCCGACGTGACGCATCTTGGGTGAGTCCTCCGATGGCGCCTCCCCAGGTTCCGTCGCGTGCGGCCGCCGTCCCCCTCGCCCGCGCGGAGGGGCACCGCCCAACCTGCGGACCTCCGTTCGTATGTCGTGCGGCCTGACGGGCCTGCCGTGCAATGAGTTATAGGACTCACATCGCCCATCCGGCCGGTTTGGGAACAAATCCTGTTGCTTTGTTTGGAACCACTAGCTAAATTAACCGTAGAACTTAGTGTTGACTTACCGCAAACATCCGCCTGGGCCAAGGGGCCCGGCGGCTAGGTTCGAAGGAGGACGGCCATGAACACCACGCTCAATCTTCGCTCCATCTCTCGCCTCATCGCTGGCGGCTTGGCGGGCGCGGCGCTCATGCTCTCCGGCTGCGCCAACGCCGGTGAGGGCGCCGTGACCGGCGCGGGCCTGGGCAGCCTCGTCGGCATGGGCCTGGGCAGCCTGAGCGGGCAGATGGGCAAGGGCGCCGCGGCCGGCGCGCTCATCGGGGGCGCCCTGGGCGGCATGCAGGGATATCAGAACGAGTTCTGGAGCCGAGGCGGGGGCGACTCCTACCACGGCTGCCGCCACTGGCGCGACTGATCAGAACGGATCCGCATCGTCGTCGTCCTCGAAGCCGCGCCGCCGCCGGCGCGTCGGGGGCGGCTCGCCCGCGGCCTGACGGCACGTCTCGCCCAGAAGCTGCACCAGTTTCTCGTGATCCGGAACCGCGTCCAGCGCGTGGAGAAGGTCGTCCACGCGCCACGCCGCCACTCCGGGCTCGAGCTTGCGGATCGCCTCGTCGCCCAGCATCTCCGACACGCTCTGGAACCAGCCCGCGTCGGGCGGCATCGTCGCCAGCGGCGGGACATACACGCGCACCGAGATCGGGGTCGTGGGCCCGGTGCCCACCGCCACGATCGGCCACGTTCCCTTCCGGGTCAGCGGCTCGCGCGTGAGGATGATCGCCGGCACACGCTTGCCCACGCAGATCCCGCGGAACGTGTGCGCGTCTATCCCCAGCAGCGGAGGTTCCAGCAGGTAGCACCCCGGCTCCACGACCCCGGAGCGCGGAATCGTCGAGTTGAGCACCACGCAACGCCCGGTGTCGGCCGCAAGCTGCCGCACCTGCCGCCGGGCTTCCTGCAGCGGCATGCAGATCCGCGACATGCGCTCGTAGTCGTGCAGCCCCCACGCGCGGTCCAGGGCCCTCACGCACAGACGCTCGGCGTCGAAATAGTCGCACCGCTCCAGCGCGAGGCTGGCACGCTCCATCGTCTCGTCCACCGCCTGCGTCTTGTTGGGGGCCTCCGCGTTCATCGCGACGGCTCCGCACCGGCCCGCTCCGCGGCCGCCAGCAGCAGCCCGCACCACGCGTCCGCCTGCTCCGTGAGCTCGTAGGCCAGCACGTCGCCCAGCGCCGACCAGTCCTGACGCGTCATCGCCGCCTTCAGGCTCTCCAGCCGCACCGCCAGCTCGCTCGCCATCGTCTCCACCCCGCGACCGCCGGGCGCCAGATCGCCCACCTCGATCCGCAGCAGATCCGCCCCGCGGGACAACGCGGTGCGCGCGGCGCCCCAGGTGCCCACGGCCTCCTGGATCAGCGGCATCGCGGCGTCGAACTCGCCGCGCTGGATGCACCGACCGGCCGCGACCTGCTGGTCGCGCGCGCCCGCCAGCGCGGACGCGGCCTCGCGAAGCGTCTGCGACACCAGGGCGCGCGGGTCGGCCGACGTCAGCGCCAATTCCAGCACGCTCCCGGGAATATCGGGCGGCTGCGAGATCTCGCCGTCCGTCAGCGGACGTCCGTCCGCCCAGGCCTCGACGATGACGCGCCCGCCGGCCTCGGCCGCCTGGACTCCCGCCGACAGCGCCGCCGCCAGCGTGGGGCGGTCGAGCTTCAGTTCGCGGCCGTCGAGTGTGGCTCGCATAGGCACAGAGTTTGGGCCCAAAGGGGCCCCGAGGCAAGCGCGAAGATGGGTAAAGCGACTTTTCGGACTACTCCGTGACGCCCGCGGCGGGTTCGGCGGCCGGGGTCCGGCCCCGGCGCTTGTGGATGAGGCGGATGTTCCGGGCGTAGATGACGATGCCGGGTGATTGTCCCAAGACCCCTACGAAATCCTGCCGCCACACGAAGTAGGTCAGCAGCAGCACGCCGCCGGCGAGGCTGAACCACCAGAACGCCTCCGGAACCACGCTTTCCTTTCGGCGCTCGCTGGCCACCCACTGGATGAACATCCGGCCGAAGAACGCGGCCTGTCCCAGCAGGCCGATCCCGGCCCAGAGGAGGCTGGTCCAGCCGGTGATGTTGAGGAGGGTGAAGAGGAAGTTTCGCCCGCGCGCGTTGATCTCGTCGAGGGTGTGCTGCCCGTAGGCCTGGCGGAACTGCTCGGCGTCCATCGAGGGCGAGGCGAAGCCGTCGCGAAGCAGGACCCGAAAGCGGCGTGCATCGGCGCGCTCGGGCGGGGCGTCGCCGGGGGTGATCTCCACGACGCCGCGGCTGTTGCCCACGCGGAGTTCGATGGTCTGCGCTCCCGGCGCGGGCTCGAGGCCGTAGATGTGGTTCTTGGAGTTCCAGACCAGCCAGGCGCTGAGCCCGAGCACCAGGGCCACGAGCGCGGGAACTTCCCACTTGGTTCGGCGGCCCTTCACGCGACCACCTCGCCGGCGGCCCGTCCCGGCTTGCCCTCGACCCCCGGGGCGCCGGCGGTTGTGGCTTCTTGGGGCGTGATCTCGACGCCCTCGATGGGTCGTCGGCGGTTGCGCATGTAGCGCACGGCGAAGAGGTCGATGAGGCCGGGGATGGCGCGCTGGAGGATGCCCAGGCCGTACTTGGTCTGGCCCGCGACGCGTGGTCGGTGGTTGACGGGCATCTGGACGACGCGGCCGCCGAGGTCGGCGATGGTGACGGGGATGAAGCGGTGCATGCCGCGGAATTCGAGGGGGAGGCGGAGGGCGAATTCGCGTTTCATGACGCGCAGGGAGCAGCCGGTGTCGCGGACGGAGTCGCCCAGGAGCGATCTGCGGAAGGCGCGGCCGACGCGGGACCCGACGCGGCGCACGAGGTTGTCCTTGCGGGCGTGGGAGCGGTCTCCCTGGACGAGGTCGGCGCCGGTGGCGTGCATGAGGTCGAGCATTCTGGGGATGTCGGCGGGGTCGTTCTGGAGGTCGGCGTCGAGGGTGGCGATGAGGCGGCCGCGGCAGGCGCGGACGCCGGCGTGGAACGCGGCGGACTGTCCGTTGCCGCGTCCGGGCGGGGTGGAGGTCATGGCGACGCAGCGCAGGCGCGGGTGGGCGGGGAGGAGCCCGCGCAGGACGGAGCGGGTCTGGTCGGTGGAGCCGTCGTCCACGAGGACGATCTCGTAGGCGATGCCGGCGGGGTCGAGGGCGGCTTCGAGCTGGCGGACAAGCGGGACCACGTTGTCCTGTTCGTTGTGCGCGGGCGCGAGGACGGAGAGCTCGGGGTCGGGGCGAGAAGGTGAGCCGGGAGTCGGCATTGGGGAGAACGATAGCCGATGGGGGCGCGGTCGGGGGCGACGCGCCGGGCGCGGCGAATAGGATGGGAGCAGGAGAACGCCACGCGATGAGCCTTCGCCACAGCGATCATGTGAACGACCCCGGGACGGTTCCGGTGACCTTTGTGCTGGAGGATCCGGTAGGCCTGACGGGCAAGGAGCAGCGCGAGATCGAGGTGCTGTGCCCGCGGGGAGCGCACCTGCTGGAGATGGCGCTGGAGCATGGGATCAACATCGAGCACGCGTGCGGCGCGGTGTGTGCGTGCTCGACGTGCCACGTCCACATCGAGAAGGGCAACGAGCACCTGAGCGAGTCCACCGAGGCGGAAGAGGATCGGGTGGAGGAGGCTCCGGGGCTGGAGCGCAACAGCCGCCTGGCGTGCCAGTGCACGATCGAGGGGCGGGGGCCGATCGTGGTGCGGGTGCCGGCGTGGAACCGGAATGCGGTGAAGGAAGAGGCGCACTGACGGGGGCGATGGGGAATGGGCGGAGGGGGAGGCGAGGGCGAGCGGGAGGGAGGAAGAGAGGTCGGGGGCGTGGGCGACGCCCCCTGGCCTGTTATCCGGGAGGTCTGAGCGACCTTGCGGGCATGGCGGAGATGGCCGTGGTTCCGGTGGGATTGCACGGGCGAGGCGCCTGTGCCCGCGAAGTTCGGAGGTCCCAACGATTGGTTCTCGCGATTCGCCCCGCGTTTTCAGGAACACGGCCATGGCACCCAGCGACTCCTTCACGTGGCTCGATGTTGAGTTGATCGGCGAGATGCTGGCCGAGGAGCATCCGGAGGTCGATCCGATACGGATCACGTTCACGCAGCTGAGGGCGTTGGTGGCGGGGCTGCCGGGCTTTCACGAGGAGGCGGGGCACCCGGTGAACGAGAAGATCCTGGAGCACATCCAGGGCGCGTGGATCGGGGAGCGTGAGGGGCGGCGGGGCGAGGACGAGTAGGCGCGCTACCTGGCGTGGCCGAGGGCCATCTCGACGCCCTCGACGAGGGTGTGGAGCACGAGCATGTGGAGTTCCTGGATGCGGTCGGCGGTGGCGCCTGGGGCGATGATCTCGTGGGTGCAGAGGCCCAGGAGCTTGCCGCCGGTCTTGCCGAGGAGGGCGATGGTGGTGAGCCCGCGCGAGTTGGCGGCGTGGACGGCGTGGAGGATGTTCAGGGAGTTCCCGGAGGTGGAGAGGGCGATGAGGGCGTCTCCGGGCCTGGCGAGGGCTTCGACGGCGCGGGAGAAGACGTGCTCGAAGCCGTAGTCGTTGGCGGTGCAGGTGATGTGCCCGGCATCGGCGAGGGCGATGGCGGGGAGCGGGGGGCGGTCGTTGCGGAAGCGGCCGGTCATTTCCTCGGCGAAGTGGATGGCGTCGCAGAGCGAGCCGCCGTTGCCGCAGACCAGGACCTTGCCACCTGAGCGGATGGCGTGTGCCAGGGCGGCGGCGATGGCGTCGACGCGCGGGGCGAGGTCCTGGAACTCGGCCAGGGCGCGCTGGGCGTCGAGGAAGGCGGCTCGGGCGACTTGGGGCATGGGAGAGTGTACGGGAGGGGCGGGGATCAGCGGCGCGAGAGCCTGGCGCGCAACTTCCGGGAGATCTTTCGGAAGGTCAGGCGGGCGAGGGTTCTGGTGCCCAGCTCGTCGGCGATGGCGAGCTTGTGGTCCAGCGACGGGTCGGCGATGCGCGGCTCGGGCAGGGGCGGGGCGCCGTCGGCGGGCCCGGACGATTGCCGCAGGCGCGAGGCCAGGGCCTCGACACGATCGTGCATGAGCCCGCAGTAGAGGGCGAGGCGGGGCGCGAAAGGCGCGGCGTACTTCTGGAGCAGGTGCTTGAGGAGGCTGGGGTCCAAGGGCACGGCGGCGTCGGGCGCGAGGTCGATGAGGGGTTCGGCGAGCATGGCGCCGGGGCCGAAGTCCCGCACGGCAAGCCAGAGGCAGCCGATCTCGCCCAGCGAGGAGAGGACGGGGTCGAAGAGGTCGACGACCAGGCGGCCGGGCCGGGTGCGGATGAGGGCGCGGGTGGGGGCCGCGCCCTGCTCGAAGGGGTAGGCCTCGGGGGCCAGGTCGAGGGTGGAGGGGGCGATGTTCCCGTCGCGCCGGGCCCAGGTGCCCGCGAAGCCCAGGTCGGCGCGGTTGGCCAGGGCGGTGGCGGTGGCGAGGAGGAACTGGGGGGCCGGGACGTCGCCAGCGCGGAGGACGAG
>JBGAOG010000131.1:0-7378 GCA_044221985.1 Phycisphaerales bacterium | reverse complement strand
GGGCCCCCAGCACCTTCGCGATGCCGGCGGCGGCATCGTCGGCATTGACATTCAGAAACCCCCCATCTCCCTCATCAATCCCGATGGACCAGACGACGGGTAGAAACCCGTTCGCGACCAGCAGCGGCAGAAGCGCCGATGTGCTCGCCTCTGACGCCTGACGCCCGACGCCTTCTTCAATCACTTCCCCCACACGCCCCGGGTCAAACGCGTACCGCGTCGTCTTCCGCGTCGCGATCGCGCGCCCGTCCCCCAGGCACAACCCCACGGCGCGAGCCCCCGCCATGTTCAGCCCCGCCACCACGCGCTTGTTGAAACTCCCCGCCAGCACCGCCGCGATCTCCTCCACCTGCTCGGGCGGCGTGATGCGGATCCCCTCGCGCCGCTCGCTGGTCATTCCCAGGCGTTCCAGGTGCCGGTCGACCGCCTTGCCGCCGCCGTGCACGAACACCACGCCGCCGGGTTGGCGGGACAACCCCACCAGCGCCGCAAACAGCGCGGGCGCGGTCGTCGCGTCCTCGATCGTCGTCCCGCCCGCCTTGATGACCAGTGGTGCCGTCATGCCCGCTCCACTCACCTGCTCCCCTGCTCTCTTCCATGTGCTATGTGCCATGTGCTATTTCGTCAACCCCGCCCTCTCTTCCAATCCGAACCGCACGTTCATGCACTGCACCGCCTGCCCCGCCGCGCCCTTCACCAGGTTGTCGATCGCGCTCTCGACGATGAGGTGGGGACGCCTGGCGTCCCACGCTCCATCCACCGCCACGCCAATGTCGCAGAAGTTCGTGTGCGCCACGTCCGCAACCGCCGGCCAGATTCCCGGGGCGCACAGCCGCACAAACCGCTCTTTCCCGTATGTCGAGCCCAGCACCTCCCGCACCCGCTCCTCCGTCCACCCGTCCGCAAGCTCCACGTGGATCGTCGACAGGATTCCCCGCTCGAACGGCCCCAGGTGCGGCGTGAACAGCGTCGCCGTTCCCGCGTACGCATCGATCTCCGGGTTGTGCCGGTGCTTGAGCACGCCGTACGCCTGCTGCGAAACCTCGCAGAAGAGGCTCCGAAGCGTGAGCCCGCGCCCCGCGCCGCTGACCCCGCTCGTCGAATCGATGATCACCCGCGTTCCGGCCCGCACCGCCCCGGCCTTCACCAGCGGCGCCAACGGGAGGATGCACGACGTGGGGTAGCACCCGGGCACCGCGATCAGGTCCGCCCTGGCGATCGCGGCGCGGAACAGCTCCGGGAGCCCATACACCGCTCGTTCGAGGTTGCCCTTGTCATGATGCTCGAACCCGTAGAACTTCGGGTAGAGCCCCGCGTCCCTGAGCCGGTACGCCGCCGACAGGTCCAGCACCACCAGCCCGCGCTCCCCAAGGCGCGGGGCCAGTTCGATGCTCGCCTCGTGCGGCGTGCACAGGAAGACCGCGTCGGGCCTGAGCCCCGCGATCCGTTCCACGTCCGCCGCGGCGATCTCGAGCTCCAGCCGCCCACGGAAGCGGGGCCAGACTTCGGAAAACGTCCGGGGCGTGCCGGCTTCCTCGCGCCTGGCCGAACCGAAGACGCCGACAACGCTCGCCCCAGGGTGTCCGAGGAGGATCTCGACCAACTCCGCGCCGCTGTAGCCCCCGGCGCCGATGACGACGATTCGAAGCATGGGGCAAGCGTAGACAAATACGAGCCCGATGCGCCAGCGAGGGTTCTTGGTACACCCGATCCCTCGATCCACGCCTTCATGCCAGTTTTCCCGTCCGCGCCGCGTCCCTGCCGATACAGCTCCCATGACCGACCAGCAAGCCATCTACGACCAGCGGTACGCCGGCGACTATCGCTCCACCCTCGCCGGATACGAGGTCGCCCGCTTCCGCGCCCTGGACCACTTCATCCCCGGCGTCGCCCGCGCGACGACCGCCGCTCGCGTGCTCGACTACGGCTGCGGGAGCGGGCTGCACGTGCCCCTGTGGCAGGAGCGTTTCCCCGGCGCCGAACTCTGGTTCGCCGATATCAGCACCAAGGCCCTCGAAAAGCTCGCGGCCAAGTTCCCCGCTCACGCCCCGCGCTGCCGGCGGATCGTCGACGACCACGTGGACCTCGCCGACGCATCCTTCGACGCGGTCGTCTCCGTCGAGGTCATGGAGCACGTCGAGCACCTCGATCGGTACCTGGGCGAGGTGTACCGGGTCCTGCGCCCCGGGGGGGTGTTCATCTGGACCACGCCCTGCGCCAACGCGCTGTCCATCGAACACTTGTACAACATCATCACTCGCCAGATCGATCCCACGCCCAGCGGCTCACGCCGCTGGCGCTGGGAGGACCCCACGCACCTGCGACGCCTCACCACGCGCGAGGCCTCGGGCGCGTGCCGCGTCGCGGGCTTCGAGCACGCCGCCTACCGCTTCCGCGCCCACTTCTTCTCGTTCGTCTGCACGCGACTGCTCATGAAGCGCCACGCCAAGCTGGCCGAGCGGCTCATGCTGCTGGACTACTCGATCCTGCGCCGTCTGCCCAACGCCGCGTCCATGATCGGAGCGGCCTGGAAGCCCGCCGCCGCGCCGGGCGCCGCCGCGAGCAGGCCCCGCGCCGCCGCGTAGCCTACTCCTCCTCGAACCAGTTCTTGCCCACGCCGGCGTCCGCCTTGAGCGGCACGCGGAGCGACATCGCGCCCTCCATCCGTTCGACGACCAGCCGCTTCGTCGCTTCCGCGTGCTCCTCCGGGGCCTCGAATACCAGCTCGTCGTGGATCTGGAGGAGCATCTTGACCCCCGGAATCTCGGGCGGCCTGCCGCCCCGCCGGTGCCCCGCGTGCTCGCTCAATCGCGCGTGCAGGTCCACCATCGCGAGCTTGATCAGGTCCGCCGCCGAGCCCTGCACGACGCTGTTGATCGCCAGGCGCTCGGCCAGGGCCCGGCGCGAGGGGTTTGAGCTCTCGATCTCGGGGATGGGGCGCCGCCGCCCCAGCATCGTCGTGACGTATCCCTTGCTGCGCGCCTGCTCCACGCATTCCTGCAGGAACGTCGTGATGCCGGAGAATCGCTTCTTGTAGCCCGTGATGATCTCCGCGGCGGCCTTCTCGTCGATCTTCAGGCGTCGCGACAGCCCGTACGATGTGATCCCGTACACGATGCCGAAGTTGACCATCTTCGCGCCCGATCGCTGCTCGCGGGTGACATTCTCGGGCGCCACGCCGTGCACCTGCGCCGCCACGGCCGTGTGAATGTCCTCCCCCGCCAGGAACGCCTGGATCAGGGCGGGGTCGCGCGAGAGGTGGGCGAGGAGGCGCAGCTCGACCTGCGAGTAATCCGCGGTGACCAGCACCCGACCCGGCGGCGCGACAAACGCCTTGCGGATCTCGCGCCCCACGTCCGTGCGGATCGGGATGTTCTGCAGGTTCGGATCGCTGCTGGCCAGGCGCCCCGTCGCCGCCACCGTCTGGCTGAAGCTGCTGTGCACGCGCCCGGTCCCGGGGTGGATCGCCTGCTTGAGCGCCACGAGATACGTCGATACCAGCTTCGTCAGCTGGCGATACTCCAGGATCAGCGACGGCATCGGCGTGGCGACGTTCGCGTCCTCGGCCAGCGTCTCCAGCACTTCGGCGTCCGTCGAGTTGCCCGTCTTGGTCTTCCTGACGGGCTTGATCCCCAGCCCCGGGACCTCGTCCCCGGGCTTGTTGAACAACGCCGCGCTCAGTTGCCTGGGCGAGTCGGGGTCGAAGTGCCGCCCCAGGGCGGCGAACGACTCCGCCCTGATCTTCGCCAGGATCACGTCGATCTGCGCGTTGAGGCGGGCGGCCTGGTGGTCCAGTTCCCTGGGATCCACCAGCACACCGTTCCACTCCAGCTCCGCCAGCACCTCGACCAGCGGCATTTCCACGTCCTGCAACAGCGGGAGCAACCGCATCGCCCGCAGCTGGGGCATCATCGCCTCGTGCAGTTGCAGCGTGACGTCCGCGTCTTCGGCCGCGTACTGCGTCGCCAGTTCCAGGGGGACGGTGTCGAACGTCCGCTGGTCCTTGCCGCTGCCGATGAGCTCGGTGATGGAGATGTTGGTCCGCCCCAGCAAGGCCAGGGCGAGGGCGTCCATCGAGTGGCTCGAGCGCGAGGCGTCGATCAGGAACGACGCGATCATGGTGTCGGCGCCGGGCCAATCCGTGCTCGCACGCCCGTCCGGGGCGCACAGGCCCCGCAGCTCCACGCCCGCGTTGCGCAGCACCTGCAGGTCGTACTTGAGATTGTGCCCGCACTTGGGCCTGGACGGGTCTTCCAGGATCGGGCCCAGGGCCGCGAGCACCGTCGCCTCGTCGAGGTGGCCCGACGGGTCCGGGGATCGCACGGGCACGTACACCCCATGCCCCACGCGCGTGCTCAGGCAGATCCCGCACAGCCTCGCGTCGTGCGGCACCAGCGACGTGGTCTCCGTGTCGACCGCGACGAGCGGGGCGGCGCCCAGCTCCTCGACCAGGGCGCTCAGCTCCGCCTTCGTCGTGATCGCGCGATACTCGCCCGATTCCGCCCGGCGTTCCGTCCGGGGTCCGTCCAGAAAATCGAACAGGCCGCCCGGGGTCCGCGTCGCTCCGGCGGTACCGCTCGCGCGCTGGGGCGGCGTCGGCCCGCTCTCGCCGGGCGCGGCCATGAGGCTCGGCTCGCCCAGCAGGAGGCGGACGTCCTCCTGGTATCGATTGAACCCCAGTTCCTTGAGGATCGGGATCATCGCGCCCAGGCGGAACCGCTCGGCCTCCGCCTCGCGCAACGAGAACTCCAGGGGCGTGTCCCGGTCCAGGGTCACCAGCCGGCGCGAGAGGCCCAGCAGCTCGCTCGACTCGCGGAGCTTCTCGCCCCGTTTGCCCTTCACCTTGTCCGCGTTGGCCAGCAGGTTGTCGAGCGTGCCATACTCCTTGACCAACGCCGCGGCGGTCTTCTCGCCCACGCCCTCCACGCCCGGGACGTTGTCCACGCTGTCGCCCATCAGCGCGAGCATGTCGATCACCTGCGGGGGCGTCAGCCCGGTGTCCGCCATCAGCGTTTCGGCGTTGAAGGGCGTGTCGGTGTGAACATCGAACAGCTCGACGATCGGCTCGCCCGACGCCGCGCCTTGGCCGCTCTCCAGCAACTGCTTGAGGTCCTTGTCCTTGCTCACCAGGCGGATCTTCAGTTCGGGGTTCGACCTTCGCAGTCGCGCCACCAGCGTCGCCATCACGTCGTCGGCCTCGTAGCCCGCGCTGCCGATCACCGGGATTCCCAGGGCCTCGAGCATCGACAGGCAACGCTCGACCTGGGGCCGGAGGTCCTCGGGCGGTGGCGGGCGGTGGGCCTTGTAATCCGGGTACAACCGGCTGCGGAACGTGCCGCGATCGCCCGAGACGTCCAGCGCCACCGCGAGGTAGTCGGGCTTGCCGCCCTTGGCCAGGTTCGGGGTGCCCTGGGGGTCCGCGCGGAGCAGCTTGAGCAGCATCCCCACGAACCCGAAGGTCATGTTCGTGGGTTCCTTCGTGACGGGGCTGGTCATCGGCGTGCGGATGGCGTGGTACGCGCGGAAGAACGCCGCGTAGCCGTCGATGAGGTAGAGCGTGGGCACGGGCAGAGTGTAACGCGGCCCGATTCGGCCGGGAACGCCCGGGGCCCCGCGTCCGGCTTTCGGGGCGCCGACCTCCGCTACTCGTACGTCTTGCCGCGAAACCGGATCCACCCGCCCTCGCGGCGTCGTGCTGGGTCCCGGTGCGTCCAATGGACGACGCCACCGTTCTCGCTGTACTCGAACTCGCCGCGGAAGGCCACCTCATCGCCCTCGCGCACGGGAACGCGCGCGGCCAGGTCGATGTTGTGGGCGATCAGGACCGTCCGACCGTTGCCCAGCGCCACAATGAAGCGCTCGTGCCGGGGAGGCTCGGTATCGTCCGGGAGCACCCTCTTCACCCGCCCCGAGCATTCGACCTCGACGCCGGAGGCCCGATCCTCGTACAGGGCTGTCAGCGCGTCCGCGCACCGGGAGTCATCTGGCCGGGGCGCCGCGGGGGCGCCGGCACCCGCGCCCGTGGGCCCGCGATCGGACGAGGGGTTGCGTGCTCCGCCAACATCAGAGCTCCGGCCGGGCGTGATCCTCCCGCCGTCGGGGGACGGTTCCCTCAACCAGAGCTTGACCCCGGCGATCGCCAGGGCCACGGCCACCGCCAGCACCGAGCCTGACTTCGCTCTCGACGCTCTCCAACGCGGCCTGGGCATGGCCCGAGCATAGGTTGGCGGGCGCCCTTTCGGGGGGGTACGCTCCCTGCGCGGATCGATGTGCCCCGTCCGCGATCGCCCGGAGGCCCAGTGCCATGGACTACGAGAAGCTCGGCGTTTTCTACCTGGGCAAACGCTACGACCTGGCCGCCGCCGAGCGCTGCGACGACCTTCTTCTCTACGACTCCCGGGACCTCGTGACCCATGCCGTCTGCGTGGGCATGACGGGCAGCGGCAAGACCGGGTTGTGCATCGGGCTCATCGAGGAGGCCGCCATCGACGGGATCCCCTCGATCGTCATCGATCCCAAGGGCGACCTGGCGAACCTCCTGCTCACGTTTCCGCAGCTGCGTCCCGACGACTTCCGCCCCTGGATCAACGAGGACGACGCCCGGCGCAAGGGGGTGTCGCCCGAGGAGTTCGCGGCGTCGCAGGCCCAACTCTGGTCCAAGGGGCTGGGCGATTGGCAGCAATCGGGCGAGCGGATCCAGCGGTTGAAGGACGCCGCGGACTTCGCGGTGTACACGCCCGGGAGCAGCGCGGGGCTGCCGGTGTCCATCCTGAAGAGCTTCGCCGCCCCGGCGCCGGAAGTCATCGAGGACCGCGATATCTTCCGGGAGCGCATCTCCACGACGGCGACGAGCCTGCTGGGGCTGATCGGCGTGAACGCGGACCCGATCAAGAGCCGCGAGCACATCCTGCTGAGCAGCATCATCGAGCTGCACTGGCGGGCCGGGCAGGACCTCGACCTGGGCAGGCTCGTGCAGGAAGTGCAGCAGCCCCCGATGTCCCGCATCGGGGTCATGGAGATGGAGGCTTTCTTCCCGTCCCAGGACCGCTTCGCCCTGGCGATGCAGATCAACAGCCTGCTGGCCTCGCCGGGCTTCCAGGCCTGGACGGAGGGCGAGCCGCTGGACATCGGCGCGATGCTCTACACGCCCGCGGGCAAGCCACGCGTCTGTATCTTCTCGATCGCGCACCTGTCCGACGGCGAGCGGATGTTCTTCGTGGCGCTGCTGCTGAGCCAGGTGCTGGGCTGGACGCGCACGCAGAGCGGGACCACCAGCCTGCGGGCCCTGGTGTACATGGACGAGATCGCGGGATACTGCCCGCCGGTGGCCAATCCGCCCAGCAAGGCGCCCATGCTGCTGCTCATGAAGCAGGCCCGC
>JBGAOG010000130.1:0-7392 GCA_044221985.1 Phycisphaerales bacterium | reverse complement strand
GGCGCCTCAGCCACCGCCTCACGGTCCGCACCCCGTGCTGGGCCGTGTTCGGGAGCGGGCGCGAGCGGGCCCGCGTGCTCGAGGTCGACGGCGACCGGCTGCTCCTCGAGGACGGGCCGCGCCGCGTCCTCGGCCCGGGCGAGCAGGGACTCGAGCCTGGCGGCCCGGGTGTCGATCTGCCCGACGAGCGTGTCGGAGAGTTCGCGCAGTTCTTTCTTGAGTTCGCGCACCTCGCGCAGCTCGGAATCGGCCCCGCGCGGCGCGGGCCTGGCCGCACGCTCGGCCTCTTCTTCACGCTCACGCTTCTTGAGAGCGGAACGCTGCATGCCCCACACGAGCAACAACCCCCCCACGGCGGCGGCGATCAGCAACGCGGTGTCGCTGGGGCGCAATCCGCCCCCCTTGGCGTCGGGCACGGGCTGGAGCACGACCGACTCGTGCCCCCCTTGCCCACCGGGATCGAGCGAACCGGCGAGCCCGTGCGTGCCGGGGTCGGGCGGCCCGGGCATGGCGGGACCGACGAGCCTGTCCTGTGAGTTCCTTGGTGGTGCGTCCTGCATCCGTGGCGGCCTCCCTGCTGAGCAAGCGTACCGCACCCGACCTCGCCGCGTCGGGCCGTACCCTCCCCTCACCATGGGCGGCGTGCGCTGGGTGCGGGAAGCGATCGCCAAGGACCCCGGAGCGGCCCGGAGTGTCCGGCGCGCGGTCCATTCCTGGCGGGAGACGACCGAGGGCGTCGGTGCGGGCGATGCGCGCCGCGGGACTCTCCTGGCGTGCTCGGGGGGAGCGGACTCCACGGCCCTGGCGCTGGCGTTGGCGAGTGCGAGCACGACCCTCGTGGTCGGGCACGTGGTCCACGACCTGCGCGAGGCGACCGAGGCCCTGGCGGATCGGGACGCCGCCAGGGACCTGGCCAATCGCCTGGGACTGGCGTTCGCGGAGGCGAGCATCGCGGTGCGCTCGCAACCGGGGAACGCCGAGGCCAACGCCCGGCGGCTCCGCTACGCCGCCCTGGCCCGCCTGGCGCGCGAGCACGCCTGCCCGTTCGTTGCGGCGGCCCACCACGCGGACGACCAGTTGGAAACCGTTCTCATGCGGCTCCTGCGGGGGGCCGGCCCGCGCGGGCTTGGCGGCATGGCGCGCCGGCGGGTTCTCTCCCGCGCCCAGGCGGGCGCGTCGCCCGAAGTTGACGTGTGGCTGATCCGCCCCATGCTGGGCCTCACCCGCGACGAGGCCCGGAGCATCTGCGCCGCGTGCGCCGCGACCTGGGGCGAAGACCGCACCAACCGAGACACGACCCGCCTGCGGGCCGCCATCCGCCACGAGCTGGTCCCGGTGCTGCGCCGGATCGCTCCGGGCGCGGCGAGCCACGTGGGCGTGGCCGCCGAGCTGGTGGCCCAGGCGGGCGAGCTGGCCAGGGACGAGGCGATGGCCCTGCTGGAGCGGGGCGACCGATTGCCCCACGAGTTCCGCTGGGCGCGGGGCGTCTTGCGCGCCCACAAGCTGGTGGTGCTGGGAGAGCTGGTGGCGCTGGCGGCATGGGAGCTGTGCGGCCCGCGCGGGGCCGACCGGCTTTCGTTCGCCGCGGTACGACCGGCGTTGCTCGCGATGGGCGACACGAGCACGCAGCCACGGGAGTTCGGGCTGCACGCCGTCCAGATCGCGGTCGACGCCCACCAGGTCACGATCCGCGTGCGGAGCTAGGGCGTGCGGGCCCTGGTCAGGAGGCCACGCCCGCGGGGGCCGTGCCCGCCATCGCGACCGCCAACTCGCGGGAGAGGCGTTCGATGTCCCCGGGAGAGTGGGCGGCGGTGACGACCAGCCGGAAGTACCTCGGCGCGGGCCCGCCGGGGTAATCGATGAGGGGGATGAGCACGCCCGATTCGAGCAGTCGCCGGTAGACCTCCTGCATGCGCTGCTCGCTCTCGAGGGCGAAGGTGAAGATGGGCACGGGCTCGGGCGGGAGGGCAAAGCCCAGGCGTCCCAGGGTGTCGCGCACCAGCGCGATGTTGCGCCGCAGGGCGACCACCAGCGTGCGGTCGGCCGTGACCATCGCCAGGGCCGCCCGGGCGGCCTGGGCGAGGGCGGGCGGTACGGGCGTGGAATTGCGGTACACCCAGGCCCGCTCGCGGATCTTGCGGATGAGCTCGCCCCGTCCCAGGACCGCCCCCCCATAGCAGCCCAGGCCCTTGGCCAGGGTGGTGGTGATGACGATGCGGGGGTCGTCGAGCCCGAAGTGGGCGACGGCGCCCTGCCCGCGATCGCCCAGCACCCCAAAGCCATGGCAGTCGTCCACGACGAGCGCGGACCGCTGGGCCGGGAGCAGGGCGAGCAGGTCGGGGAGCGGGGCGATGGCGCCGTCGGCGGCGAAGACGCTGTCGGTCATGATGGCCACGCCGGCGTCGGCATGCTGGCGCACCAGCCACGAGGCCGCTCGCGGCGAGAGGTGCTCGAACTCGAAGACCTGCATGCCGACGGAGACGGCGGCGTCGCGGATGCTGCGATGGGCGCGCTGGTCGATCAGGGCCACGCCGATCTCCCGGGCCAGCCCCTGCATGCACGCGAAGTTGGCGGTGTACCCCTCGGCGGTCAGGATGCAGGCCTCCTGCTGGGTGAAGGCCGAGAGTTCGCCCTCGAGGGTCTCGTGGGCGAGGGTGTTGCCCGTGGTCTCGCGGCTGGCCGTGGTCGAGATACCGAAGCGAGCCAGGCCCTGGATGAGCGCGTCCTGCACCGGCGCCTGGTCGGCCAGGCCCAGGTAGTTGCAGCCGCCGAAGGCGAGGAACTCCCGCCCTTCCATGACGACGCGGGTCGAGGTGCACGAGTCGATCGGGAGTCGTCCCATGGGTCTCCGTTCCATCTCGGGGCCAGTCCGTGGGCCACGCTCGGGGGTCTGGGGCTACTTCCTGCCCACGTGGTGCACGATGGGCACGCTGGCCATCGTGTGCAGCCCCGGCGGCGCCGCCAGGATGCGGGAGATCGAGTTCACGATGATCGCGCACGTGGCCGTGTCCCCGTGCACGGCGCCGGGGATGACCAGGTCCAGCTTGGGATCGCCCTCGATCACGACGCGGTCGTAGGGCTCGTGCTGCCCGATGGCGGCCTGGAACTCCAGGTGCACCACCGCCTGCTCGTCACGGTACCCCCGCGCCACCTGGCGCACCCCGCAGACCTTGCCCCGGGGCACGGGCCCCAGCCCGCTGACCATGTCCCGTTCGGCCTTGACGGGGGAGATGTCCTCTTCCCAGCGCTCGATGGCCAGCCCGACGTAATGGGCGATGAAGTGCAGGCTCTCGCCCAGCCCGACGTGGCGCAGCGACCCGTCCTTGACCTTGGCGGCGAACTGGGCATCGTCGAGCCCGACCCCGATCTTCTTCTGGAAGGGGATGCGGCGCACGGAGGCGTCCTGGATGCGAAAGCACTGCACCGAGCGCACGCTCTTGCACACGCCCGAGAGGAACGTGGGCAGCGCGTCCATCATGAACCCGGGGTTGATCCCCGTGCCCAGCAGGCGCCCGCCGTGGCGCTTGGCCAGTTCGTCCAGCTCCTCCGCCAGGGCGACGTGGCGCAGCCACGGGTACACGAGTTCCTCGCACGTGCTCGTGACGGCCTTGCCGCGCCGGAGCAGCTCGCGGAACGTGGGCGCGCACCGGGCCAGATCCGAGCTGGTGGCCACGATCGCGCAGTCGACCTCGCCCCAGTTGTGGATTTCTTCCAGCGACGCGTGGACGCGGACACGGGGGTCCGCGGCCGGGACGAACTCGCTCAGGGGCTTGCCCGCCAGGCGCGGGTCCGTGTCCACCGCCGCGACCACGTGCCCGGCCCCGCGATCGATCGTCTCGGCCAGGATTCGAAGCCCGAGCGGTCCGAGCCCGACGTGGAGGGTGCGTTTCATGGCGCGGGCACTGTAGCGTGGCCGCCCCGCGCCGTCAGCCCAGCGCCCGGTCCAGAAGCCCCGCGCACCGCTCCAAGTGTCGCTCGGCGTCCTCCCGCGAGAGCCCCCGCCTCGCCATGAGCACCGCGACCTTGACGCCCCCGCCGGCGCGATCCAGCGCCGCCAGGCTCCCCTCACGCGAGAGCCCCGTCAGCGTCGCGACGATGCGGGCCGCCCGATCGCGGAGCTTGGCGTTGGTCGCCCGAAGGTCCACCATCAGGTTTTCGTACACCCGCCCCGCGCGGATCATGAGCGTGGTCGAGATCGTGTTGAGGGCCAGCTTCGTGGCCGTGCCGGCCTTCATGCGGGTCGAGCCCGTGAGGACCTCCGGCCCGGTCTCGATGACGATGAGGTGGTCGGCGCGGGGGACTTGTCCGACACGCGCGCAGGTGAGCAGGCCTGTGATCGGCGAGCCCCGGTCCCCGCCCAGCTCCTTCGCCAGGGAGAGTGCTCCCAGCGCGAACGGCGTCGTCCCCCCCGCGGCGATGGCGAGCACCGCGTCGCGAGCGCCCAGCGACAGCGCCTCCAGGGCCGGGCGGGCGCCCAGCGGATCGTCCTCCATCCCCTCGCTGCTGGCGCGGAGGGCCGCGTCGCCCCCGGCGATGATCCCGATGATCCGGTCGGGCGGGACCTGGAACGTGGGCGGCGCCTCGCTGGCGTCGAGCACGCCCAGCCGCCCGCTCGTGCCCGCGCCCAGGTAGATCAGGCGCCCGCCGGCGAGGAACCCGGGCTCCACGGCCTGGATGAAGCGGGTGAGCGCCGGCGCCGCACGCTCCAACGCGCCCGGGATCTCGCGGTCCTCGCGCTGGATCGCCGCCACGCAACCGCCCACGTCGAGCGCGTGCAGGTTCATGGTGCGCTCGTTGCGCTGCTCGGTCAGCACATGAGATCGGTCCGGGGGGTGGGTCATGCTCGGAGTCCGGCTCGCACCTGCTCGAAGTACCCAAGGCTATCGCCCAAGCCCCCGGGGCGAGAGCGGGCGTGCCACAGGCGTTCGTGCTCCCGCGCCAGCCCGGCCCAGGCACCCCTGAGCATCTCGCCCTGCGCGGACGTCATCCCGCCGGGGCGCCGGCGCCAGGCTCCGCGCCGGGCGGCCAGCAGCATCATCGCGTGCGTGTGTCGCAACTCGTCGTCCAGCTGGCCCGCGCCCGTCAGGGGCGTCGCTCGCGCCAGGCCCTCCACCCGCTCGAGCGCCCCCTCCCAGTCGCCCTGGGAGCCCGCGTCCATCGCCTCCCCGCCGGGCTTGAACAGGTCGATGAACACCGCGGCCTGGTTGCGCAGCCGCCCGGCATGCCCGGGGCGGGCCAGGCCCAGGCACGTCTCGCGCAGGGGCAGGTCGGCATCGCCGAGGGCCTCGAGCCAGGCCGCGGCGGCGAGCGTGGGATCGCCCAGCACGTGCAGGGACGCGGCGCGCGGATCGAAGTCCCCACTGCGCTCGGCGTTCCAACCCGCGTGCACGCCGTGCGCAATCCCCAGCGCCGCCACGGGCCACTGCTGCCAATGCCCCGTGTCGCCCCAATCGCAGGTCAGCAGACCCTGGGCCCCGTGGGCCGCGCCGGCGCGGGCGGCGGCGGCGATGTTGCCCCGGCGCTCGCTCGTCCGCCCCGCGATGCTCCGCCAACTGCTCGTGCCCGGGCAGACCCAGCACTCGCGACCGGCGAGCAGCTCGCACCACCGCTCGAAGGGCGAGTCGGGCTCGTATCCCCACGCCAGCGCGATCATGTCGCCCGGGATTCGCGGGACGATCTCCGGGTGCGACAGCGCGATGTCCGCCCAGAACATCGCTCGCTTGCCGGCGCGGCGGACGATCTCGCCGACCTTCCCGACGAACTCCATGGACACCCCGGCGCGACCACGCCGGGCCACCTCGTCCTTGCTGCGGCCGTACCCGATGTCGTACGTCTCGTCGCAGCCGATGTTGACCAGGCGGCCCGTGAAGCAGGGCATGAGCTGGCCCAGCAGGTCCTCCACCAGCGCGAGGGACGCGGGATCGGTCGGGCACAGCGAGAACGGCCCCCGGCGCGGCCAGACATCGAACACCCAGTCCCCGTGGGTCTCGGCCAGGCGGGCGTAGCGGGGATGCTCGAGCCACCTGCCAAGGTGCCCGAAGCAGTTCTGGTTGGCGGCCAGCTCGATGCCGTGGCGTGCGCAGAGCACGTCGAGTTCGCGCGCCTCCTCGGGCGTGATGGGCGACCAGCCGCGCCAGACGTCCTCGTGCCCGGCGTAGGCGAAGGTGTGCTCGGTGTAGAGCTGGAGGTGGTTGGCCTTCAGGCTCGCCAGCCAGGGAATCACACGCCGAAACTCCTCCATCGTCGGGATGCGATCGCGCGAAACGTCCAGCATCACGGCGCGATGGGGAAAGCTGGGGCGATCGTCGATCTCGACGCAATCGAGGCGTTGGGGGGAGGCCCGGAGGAGCTGGACGAGCGTCGCCAGCCCATGCCGGAGGCCCGCGGCGCTGGGGGACTCCAGCCTCACGGGGACGCCGCCGCTCCCTCCGCCGTCCACGAAGAGCCGGTAGGACTGCTCGTCGCGCGGGCCCATGCCGCACCAGCCGCCGGTGATGCGTGCGAGGACGAACTCGGACCAGGGGCGGCGCGTCAGGTCGTGGGGTGCGCCCAGGAGCGCCGCCAGCGACTCGGCGCTCGCGAAGGGAGGGACGCGAACGTGCCCGCCCCCGGGGCGTGCGTGGGCGGGCCGGGGCAAGAGCAAGTCGGCACTCATGCCGCCCGCGCCTTCCCGCTCGCGGCGCCGCAGGCCAGCGTCGAGGCGAGCGTGCCGGCGACGAGCCCCCAGGGCCACGCGATGCGCAGTTCCTGCCAGGCGCGGGGCAGCCCGAGCAGGCGGGTCCACTGCTCCCAGACCTCGGGCCGCAGGATCACGACCACCGCGAAGCCGACGATCATCGCCGCGATGCAGCTGCGCGTCGATCCCCGCCGCGTGAAGAGGGCGGTGAAGAAGACGCCGAGCAGTCCCGCGTACGCGAAGGTCATCACCGACAGGACGAAGCCGATGATCGTCTGGCGGGAGTGCTCGAACCACCAGACGCAAAGCAGGGCGAACACCCCCAGCACGACGCCCCACCCCGCGACCGCCAGCCGCCCCACGCGCACGTAGTGGCGTTCATCGCGCCCGGGCCTGGCGGGGCGGTACACGTCGCTCACGAACGTGCTCGCCATCGAGTTCAGGCCCGAGTTGATCCCCGCCGGCCCGGCCGCCATGACGCCCGCGATCATCAGCCCCGCGGCCCCCGCCGGCATCGACGACAGGATGTACGTCAGCACGAGGTCGCTGGACTTCTCCGGCGGCACGGGCGCGCCGGCTCCGCCCATGAGGTCCGGCCGCTGGTAGTACACCCACAGCAGCAGCCCGAAGAGCATGAAGATCGCCACGGCGGGGACGCCCACGAGCATGCCATGGATCACGGCCCGCCCCCCCGCCCGCCTGTCCTTGCAGGTGAG
>JBGAOG010000012.1:0-40920 GCA_044221985.1 Phycisphaerales bacterium | reverse complement strand
ATGCGGGTGGCTCATCAGCCAGCGCACGCAGTCGTGGCTGAAGCGCGCGGCGGTCTCGACCCAGGGCAGGCCCTCGCCGTCGAGCCATGCGCCGTGCCGTCCGCGCCGTGCGCGCAGGAAGGCGGTCAGGCGGCGCAGCTCGGCCAGGAAGCCCAGGGCCGCAAGCTTGTCGGCGGCCAGCGTCACGGTGATGGAGTCGGGCTCGGTGTCGATCTCGGTGAGCGCGAAGCCGGTGCGTTCGGCGATGGCGTGGGCCGCGGCCACGACCATGTCGCGGACGACGGGGTCGGCCAGGGGGATGCCCGCCAGGGCACGCAGGCGCACGCGCGACGCTTCCATGGCGGAGGGTACGGGGGAAGGGGCCGGACGACGCGCCACGACGAGCGACACGCGAGCCGCGACCAGCCGGGATCATCCGCGTTCCACGCCCCGCGCCCGAAGGCGTCGAGATGGCGGCCCCGGAGGGCGACGCCTTCGGACCTTCGGCGGGATGCCCGCGGTCGCCCATATCCTCCCGCATGGCAACGGACGCCAACACGATCGTGCTCATCGGCGGGGGGGGGCACGCCCTGGTGGTCGACGAGGCCGCCCAGGGCGAGGGACTCTCCGGCGCCGGCTTCTACGACGACGACGCCTGCTGCGTACTGGCGCGGCGAACGCCCCGAGTCCGCCTGGGCGGGCTGGGCGACCTGACGCGAGCGCCGTCCCAGGCCTGGATCCTGGCCGTCGGGGACCTGGCGCTGCGCCGCAGGCTCATCGCGACGCTGGGCGCTGAGCGGGCGCTGGTCCTGGCCCACCCGAGGGCGTTCGTGAGTCCGTCGGCGTCGCTGGCGCCGGGCGCGTTCGTCGGGGCGGAGGCGTGCGTGCAGGCGTACGCGAGCATCGGGGCCCACGCGATCATCAACACGGGGTCGATCGTGGAGCACGAGTGCGAAATCGGGGAGAACGCCCACGTCGCCCCCGGGGCGGTGCTGGGCGGGAACGTGAGCGTGGGCGCGGACACGCTGGTGGGGATCGGTGCGGCGATCCTCCCGGGGGTGCGCGTGGGGGCCCGATGCGTGATCGGCGCGGGGGCGACGGTCGTCCGCAACGTGCCCGACGGCGCCACCGTCGTGGGCACGCCCGCCGAGGTCAGGCACCCGGGCCGACGCCGGGACATGAGGGCCTTGTGATGCACGGGCGTGCGGCAATGGTGGGGTTGACGCTGGGGTCGCTGGTCCTGGGCGGGTGCCTGTCGCGCCGGCTGGAGATCACCAGCGAGCCCTCCGGGGCGCTGGTCACGCTCAACGACCAGGAGCTGGGAATCACGCCCTTGTCGGCGTCGTTCACGCACTACGGGTCGTATGACATCCTGCTGGAGAAGGCGGGCTGCGACCCGCTGCGCACGCATCGCACGGCGTGGACGCCCTGGTATGAGTTCCCACCGCTGGACCTGGGCGTCAGCGCGTTGCCGATCCCCGTCGAGCATGTGACCCGCTGGCACTTCACCCTCACGCCCTCGCTGGAGCGCACGCAGGACCAGGCGACGCTGGAGAAGGGCCTGCTGGAACGAGCCCGGGAGCTGGCGGAGACGGCCCGGGGCGATGGGCCCCCGGGGCCCTAGCTCGCGCCGGGCCACGCCAGCAGGGTGTATCCCCACGACGCCACCAGCACGCACGCCAGTGTCCACAGCACGCGCGGGCGGAGCGACCAGTCCGCCGCCATGTGCGCCAGGCGCGAGCCGAAGACGGCGGTGTGCAGGCACGCCCAGACCACCAGCGGCGCCAGCAGCGCCAGCAGCAGGCCCATGGGCTGCACGCGAAGGGCGGAGCTCAGGTCGAGGCGCACGGCGTGGGCGAAGGCCGTCGTCATCCCGCAGGTGATGCAGGGCTTGCTGAAGGCGAGCACGAACCCGCACGGCGGGAGGCCCAGTTGCGTGTGCGTGCCGTGCCCGTGGGCGTCGGGCGTGATCCGGGCGGCGGCGAAGAGCGTGCCCAGGCAGGCCAGGGCGACGAGCAACGCGAAGACGCGCTGGAAGGTCGAGGGGGGCATGGGCAAGCGGGGCCAGGCGCCGGGCGTGAGGGGCGAGCGATGGTTGGGACCTTGCTCGAAGCGGACGGCGGGCACTCACGCGGCACGCCTTGCCCCGTGATCAGTCGAACTTGAACACGCCCTTCTTGTACCCGTAGATGTACGCGACGACGGTGGTGAGCAGGAAGAAGAAGATGCGCACGAGCCAGACCAGCCCCTCGCCCGTGCCGTCGGTGGCGTGCCCGAGGTTGGGGAACGTGGCGGCCCAGGGGTACAGGAAGATCACCTCGACGTCGAAGACGAGGAAGACCATGGCGATGAGGTAGAAGCGGACGTTGAAGCGCTTGCGGGCCGTGCCGATGGGCTTCATGCCCGACTCGAAGGCCTCGCCCTTGGTGGCCCCGTCGCGGCGCGGGCCCAGGACGAACGTCAGGATGAGGTTGGCCACCGCGAAACCGCCGGCCATGAGCAGCACCAGGAAGATGGGCAGGTACGAGTTCAGTTCGGTGGCGAGGGTCATGGCGGATGGTAGGGAAGAGGCGAGAGAGCGAGCAAGGGCCGCGCCCCGGCGTGGCGCGCCGCTCGAAACCCGGGCCGCGGAGGCTCAGCCCGCAACTCCCAACCCCGCAACGGCATGGGCGACCCGTGCCGGGGAGCGCGGGTGGTGGGCGGCGTGTTTCGCGCGGAGCGTATCCGCCTACCGATCGAACTCATCCCCGCGGAAGAGCGTGCCCAGATAGACCTCGCGCACGCGCTGGTCGTTGATGAGCTGCCTGGGGGTGCCCTCGGCGAACTTCTTGCCCGAGTCGATGATGTACGCCCGGTCGCAGACGCGCAGGGTCTGCTGCACGTTGTGGTCCGTGATCAGCACCGCGATCCCCAGCGACGCCAGGCGCCGGATCTCCTTCTGGAGTTCCTCGACCGCGATGGGGTCCACGCCGCTGAAGGGCTCGTCGAGCAGCACCAGGCGGGGGTTGGTGACCAGGGAGCGGGCGATCTCGAGCTTGCGCCGTTCGCCGCCCGAGCAGGTCCGGGCGGCCTGCCTGGCCTTGTGGGTCAGCGAGAACTGGGCGAGCAGCTCATCGCAGCGGCGTCGGCGCTGGTCGCGCGTCAGGGGCAGGGTTTCGAGGATGGCGAGCAGGTTGTCCTGGCACGACAGACGCCCAAAGACGCTGGGCTCCTGGCTGAGGTAGCCCATGCCCAGGCGGGCCCGGCGGAACATGGGCAGGCGACCGATGTCCTGCCCGTCGAAGAGGACCTGGGCGGCCCCGCCGTTGGCGGACGGATCGGCGTCGATCATCCCGATGGTCATGCGGAAGCTGGTGGTCTTGCCCGCGCCGTTGCGGCCCAGCAGGCCCACCACCTCGGCGCGGTCCACGTGGAACGACACGTCGTCCACCACGACGCGACCGGCGTAGGACTTGCGCAGGTGCTTGGCCTCGAGCAGGGGCATGCGGGAGGAGTGTAGAGCACGGAAGGGGACGAGGGAAAGGGAGCACTCCACTGGCCACGCTCGACGCGCCGCTCGGCGTGACATCCGGGCCCCGCGTGGCGCGGTGTGCATGGAGAGCCGAGCGTTCCCGCCTGCTCCGCGGTCGGCTCGACATCACGTGACGAACCGGATGCACATGGGGTAGCGGTGGAAGAGCCCGCGGTTGGCGTCCTTGGCCGCCCGGATCATGCCCACGATGCCCAGGATGTACGTCGCCGGGAAGAGCACCCACCAGCCCACGCCGCACGTCAGGAACCCCACGAGGGTGGCGCCCAGGGCGTAGAGGACGAGAGAGATCTGGAAGTTGACGGCCTCGCGTCCGTGGTCGTCGAGGAACGCCGAGCGGTCGCGCTTGATCAGCCACATGGCCAGGGCGGGGACGACGGGCATCAGGGCGTGGACGGTCAGCAGCGTCAGGTGGAGGAACGTGGCGTAGGTGCGCTCCCACTCCTCCACGCCCGTCGCCGCCCGCGGATGCTCCACCACGACCTGTGCCCCCTGGGGGTCCATGGAGGATTGTTGGGAGGTTCGCGGCCGCGGTTGCACGCCCGGGGCGGGGGCGGTCGTGGCTCCTTATCCTTGCCCCTCACAAGGAGCCCCCATGCGCGCGATCGTGACCGGGCAGATCGGGATGGACAAGAAGGCCTACCTGGACGCCGTCGCCCGCTTCGCGGGGCAGCAAGGCGAGGCCCTGGACATCTACCACGTGGGCGACATGATGTACCGCGAGGCGCCCGATGTGCGCCCGGGGAAGATCCTGGACCTGCCCATCAGCCGGCTGAACTCCCTGCGCCGGGCGGCGCTCAAGGACGTCATCACCGACAGCCGGGACAAGAAGAACATCATCGTCAACACGCACGCGACGTTCCGCTGGCGTCACGGGCTGTTCAGCGCGTTCGACTACGACCAGATCGCGGCCCTGAATCCCGACATCTTCATCTGCCTGGTGGACAACATCGAGGTCGTCCACCATCGCCTGCACCGCGACCACGAGATCGATGCCGCGCTGAAGGACTGCATGGTCTGGCGCGAGGAGGAGATCCTGGCCACGGAGTTGATGGGCAAGGCCATCCCCCACAACAAGTTCTACATCCTCTCGCGCGGGCGTCACCAGCCCACGCTGCGCTCGGCGTTCCGGCTCATCTGCCGCCCCCAGATGCGCAAGGTCTACCCCAGCTTCCCCATGAGCCACGTGATGGACATGCCCGAGGTCCTGGCGGAGATCGACGCCTTCCGCGCCGCCCTGGCGGAGCACTTCATCACGTTCGATCCCGGCGACGTGGACGAGAAGCTGCTGCTGGACCGGGGCATCGCGGCGGCCAAGGAGGGCAAGGAGTTCCTGGAGGTCGCGCCCCACACCTTCGGCGGGGCCAAGGCCGACGGGGCCCAGTCCATCCGCGTCCGCGTCCGCGAGATCCTCGACATCGCCGGGGACGTCGACGGGCAGATCTACATGCGCGACTTCCGCCTCGTCGACCAGTCCGACATGATCGTCTCCTACATCCCCGAGATCCCCGACGGCAAGGGCGGCGGAATCCCCGGGCTCTCCAGCGGCGTCGAACGCGAGCTCCACCACGCCTTCGAGCACACCAAGGAGGTCTACGTGGTGTGGAAGCCCCGCAAGGCCCCCAGCCCCTTCATCACCGAGACGGCCACCAAGATCTTCGCCAGCACCGCCGAGGCGATGGCGTACTTCGAGACCAACGGGATGTTCGCGGCGACGAACCTGTTTGGACATTGAAGCCCGTGGAGCCTCCGCCATCTTGCCTGTCCCGTGCCGCCCCCGCTCGGAACTGGTGATTTCACTTCGGGACGCGAACAGGGCGCGGACAAAGGGGCCGATCGGCCGGTGGGCCCCGCCGGGGCGGTTGTTCTTGGACATTCGCCTTGCACTTTCCAGATCATGGCGCACACTCTCGGGTAAGGCCAAGGAGAACCCGCGATGGCGTCACGCTCGTTCGTGTTCTGGTGGGGGTGGGGGGTGGTGGGGGCTCTTTGCGCCTTGGAAGGCCCAGCGGGAGCGCAAGGGCCTCCGGACTACGACATTCAGTGGCGGACCGTTGGAACCCCCGGCAACCGCACCACGTTGCCCGGTGACGTTCCATTTCAGCCCGATCTGCGCATCGGGTCCGTCTCCTCATCGTATCGCATTGCCCAAACCGAACTCACGCGGAGCCAGTGGTTGGAGTTTGTGCTGGCGTACGCGCCGTTCCACCCGGGTTCGCCAAACGACGTGCTCTTCACCGGGCTGGGAATCACGAATCACGGGGGCGGCCCCACAGACTACCACGTCGACCCGGGCACCGGGAACCTGCCTGCGGATGCCGGCTGGAGGTATGCAGCCCGCTACGCCAATTGGCTCTGTCACGGTAAGGACGGGGCTCCAGCCGCGTTCGAGAGCGGTGCGTATGACACCACGACCTTCACCGCGGACGGGTCCGGGTCAGTCAACGATCAGGTTCACCACACGCCGGGCGCACAGTTCTGGATTCCCACACGCGACGAATGGACGAAGGCCGTCTACTACGATCCCGATCGCTATGGCCCCGGGCAGGATGGCTACTGGCGGTATCCCAACGGCACCGACAACGTTCTCATCAGTGGACTACCCGGCGAAGGCGGCCAAACGAACGCGGGTGCCGGCGTGCCCTTTGGGACTCAGTTGCCTGTCGGATCCTACCCGGGCGTGCAGAGTCCGTGGGGTTTGCTTGACGCGAGCGGTGGGCTCTCAGAGTGGATTGAGGACCCATGGACGACAACGGGCAGAAACATCCGCCTGACGATGGGATCCGGGGCACGCGATTTCGACTATCCGTCCGTCGACCTACTTGGCCGGACAGGTCCTGGCGGCTCGGTCGATGGTGTCGTTACCCATGGGATTCGAATAGCTTCGGCAGTACCGAGCCCGTCGAGCTTGGTTGCCGTACTGCTCGTTCCGCTCTTCAACCGCCGACAAAGATAAGGAGCGCTCACAGTGTCAGTCCTCAGGATCTTGCTCGTCACGCTCTTCTTGGCCACCTGCCCGCGCGGCACAGCTCAAGCGCAGCAGAACCCCAGATTCACGTGGGACAACACGGGAGGGGCCGTGATGATCGGTGCCTTCTCCGACGGCCTGGGGTTGCACACAGAACCGCCGGGCGAGTGGCCAAACCCAGACATCGGCTACGCGGTGGACATCTTCGTGAATGGTGTGCACGACTTGTCGTACTTCAACCTCTGGGTCGTGAGCCCTGCCACGCGAATCAGCGCGATCCGGTTCCGGGGAATCCCTGCTTCCAGCGCGATCGTCAAGCCGCGCGTGTTTCTTAACGTGAACGTAAACGGGCAAGGCACCATACCGTTCATTGGTGGTGCCCAGCGGTGGACTGTTGGCGCGATCGAAGAGACAAACAACGCTGTCGTGGTCCTCAAGATGACCTCGGGACAGGTGGGAGAATCCCTGAGCAATCCGGGAGCATTCGACGTGAACTCCTTTGGTGCGATTAATGTGTATCGTGACCCAAACCTAACGGGCTATACCGGCGAGGTCTTCGCGAGCCTGGTCGCGAACGGGACGCCGAACGGCGATGGAACCTCCAGGTACTCGGGGGACGTCGAGTCGTTCCGCTCGGATAGCGGTTTTCTCGGGAGCCTCGTAGCGACCAACGGGTCCATCGGGTCGATCACGGTCGGGCAGAATCTGGGCACTCATGAACGCCCGGTGTTCGTCTCGGCCCGAAACGGCATCGCGTCGGTCGTCGCGGGGGCGATCGAAGGTACCATCATCGCCAACAACGGAGGGACTGGTTCCCTCCACGATCTCCGCACCACGTCCGGCAGCATGATCGGCAGGCTCGACTTCGAGACGTTCAGTACTTCTGGCGCCGGGCCCGGCATCTTCATCACCGGCGGCAACCTCGACGCGGACGTCAAGATCAACTCCGGCCTGACCCGCGACGCCAACGCGAGCATCACCGTGACCGGCGACGGGCAGACCACCGGGCTCCTGCCCGCCAATCGGACCATCTCGATCGCCAGGGGCCTGTATGGGGCCCTGAACTTCCCCGCCAACGGGCTCCAAGGGCAGGTCATCATCAACGCCTCCGGGGCGGTCGACGCGAATGGCGTGCCGCTGAACCCCTGGGGTGCGGCAGCGACTCCCCCCGCCGACGGGCCCGTCACGGTGGGCTCGGGCGCCGGGGCCATCACGCTCCAGCGCGCCGACGCGCACGGCACGCCCTACTACGACGTGGCGTCGAGCGCCGTTGGCGGCGGCGCCGTGGGGCTCGTGCCGTACAAGCTCTACGCGAGCGACTGCGTTCCCCCGCACCACGAGGATTGGTTGACGCCCGGCGGCGAGGCGCTGTTCCTGGACTCGCAGCTCAACGGGACCATCCCCAACACGCCCGCGATCCCCGTCCGCATGCGCTTCTACGGCCCGGTCAAGACCGACGCGCCCTCGAACGCGACGCCGGTGGCGGTGTGGCTGTGGCTCGACGACTCGGGCGGGAACCCTGCGCGGTGGTTCGACATGACGCCCGCGTTTGATATCACGGTCAATCGCGCCGATTCCACGTCCCGGGAGATCGCGCTGGCCCGCGCCGCCGGCCATGGCACGCTGCCCCCGGGGTACTACGCCGTGACCGTGGACCGGACCTCGCCCAACAAGCTGTACTGCGACGGGACCACGGCGTCCGCTCCGCCGGCGGTGGGGACCAACATGGTCAACCCGCAGAACCTGCCGGTGACAGAGTACCACTTCACCCTCTTCCCCGACTGCAACAGCAACGCCACGTGGGACGCGGTTGACATCGCCAACGGCGAGGATGACCAGGACGGCAACGGCATCCCCGACGCGTGCGTCGTGGCGGCGGCACACTGCCCGGCGGACCTCGATGACGGCGAATTCGGGGGCGTCCCCGACAACGGCGTGGACGTGAGCGACCTCGTGTTCTTCTTGTACGGCTACGAGAACGGCATCGCCGTTGTGGACCTTGACGACGGCTCGATGACCGGCATCCCCGATGCCGGCGTCGACATCAACGATCTGCTGTACTTCCTGGCCCACTATGAGTCTGGTTGCTGAAGTCAGTCCTCGCCGTGGCTTCCCAACTCCTCCGCCGGCACGCCCAGGAACTCGCGAACGTCCCGCGCCAACGCTTCCAGTTCGCCGGTGCTTGCGTTCTGGACCTCGTCGAGGTCGATGGCGCGACGGGGCTTGACCAGCAGCAGCCGCGCCTTGGTGACCCTGATGGGAAAGCCCTTGCCCCCGCCCGAGGACTCGTAGGTCTTCTGGATCGCCACCGCGTGGATGCGATCGAAGGAGAAGGCCACCTGCTTGGGCAGTCCGAAGAGGACGCTCCAGGTCGTATGCACGCCGCCGCGCGCCTCGCGGTCGAGCACCAGGCGCTCGCGCTTGAGCGAGAACCCCGCGACGGCGGCGCCCAGGAAGAGCGCGAAGGCCGTCCCGATCCCGGGCATGATCGCCGGGCCCAGGCGCTGCGAAACGGTCCATTGGTACCACGTGAAGAGGGCGAAGCCGGCGGCGAGCCCGACGCAGACCAGGGCCGCGAAGAGCAGCCCGCGCCCCTGGGGCACGCCCTCGAGCACGATCCGCTGGTTGTCCCGCGCGACGATCTTCATGGCCACCATTGTTCGTGCCCCTGGCCCCGGCGAACGCGAGGCCGGGACGGTGCCATAATGCACCCCAGGAGCAGATCCATGCCCAAGACGGCACGCAAGAAGGTCGCCCGCAAGCCCGCGCCCCGGGCGAAGTCCAAGAAGCCCGCGCCCCGACCCCGCGCCAAGGCCGCACGCCCAGCCAAGCCCGCGCCGCGGAAGTCCCGCTCGGCGCCCGCGCGGGGCAGGCCGGCGCCCAAGCCCCAGCCTCCGGCCGTCATGGTCGAGAAGAAACCGACGACGCCCCGCCCCGTCGCCGCCCGTGCGCCCAAGCCCGTCCGGGTCGCGCCGGCGGAGGCCAGGCCGGCGGTCGTGCCCCTGCCCGCCGACCAGATCCCTCCGATGGGCACGCCCACCTCCGGCGTGGACCTCGCCACCGCCATCCAGAAGAGCCGCATGTTCTTCGGGATGCACTCGCTGGGATCGCTGGCCGGCGCGATCCCCGACGCGGGAGCGTTCCCGGAGGACGCCAGGGCGCGCGTCGCGGAGGCGGCGGCCCTGGGCCTTGACGAGGTGTTCGTGTTCCCGCCCGTTGCCGCCCAGCGCGCGTCGCTGGAACACCTCATCCACCAGATGGCCAAGCGCGCCAGCGAAACGCTGGTGGGCGAGCACCAGTATGCCGACGCATGGATCTACCAACCCGAGCACCTGGTCAGGTTTGTGGTGCACGGGCGGCCCCAAGGGGCGTACGCGCTGTGCCTGGGCGGGGCGCCGATGCCGCGCGAGACGACCGGGATGGACGCCGGGCGAACCCGGGACTGGCTCGACCAGCGCTCCTGCCGTTCGCTCACGCTCTGCGAGTACCTCGTGCTGCAGCGCCTCCGGGCCGAGCGCGCTGGGGACCACCGCTTCGACGCCAACGGGGGCGAGACGCCGCAGGTGCTCTGGCTGCTCGACGAACAACTGGGCGAGGGTGCCGAGTCCAAGCACTTGACCGCGTCGTGGAATCCCAAGATGCGCCGCGTCGAGATCGGCTGGTGCGGCCCGCGCGACGCCAACGCCCGTAAGGGGACGTACCCGACCAGGATTATCAAGGCCGAAGGCTGATAGTCCTATAACATCGCTATCTAACGGGTTGGACGTGGGATCCGTGTGGTTTGATTTTCCACACGACTGTGGTTATTGTTTCAACAAACATTGGTGCCGCATGCCCAGCTCTCTCCGCGAGGAGATTCACAAGAAGACCGCCTTCGAATCGCCCCAGCAGGAAGCGGCCCTCAACGTCCTGCGCACGGCGACGGTCGTGGCGGCCGGCTTTGAGCGCCTCTTCAAGTCCTTCGGCCTGTCGATGGCCACGTACAACGTCCTGCGGATCCTGCGCGGGGCGGGCGTTTCGGGACGGATGTGCCACGAGATCGCGGAGCACATGGTGACGCGCGTGCCCGACGTCACTCGGCTGGTCGATCGCCTGGAACGGGCGGGCCTGGCGACGCGGGAGCGCTGCGCCAAGGACCGCAGGATCGTCCACGTGCGCATCTCCGGCGCGGGGCAGGAGATGCTGGCTCGCCTGGACCGCCCGGTGCATGAGCTCCACCTGGCCCAACTGGGGCACATGAGCGTCGAAGAACTGGACCGCCTCAACACGCTCCTGGTCCGGGCCCGTCACCCGGGCCGGGCGGCCCCCTGACCCGCCTCGGGAGCACGCCATGATCACGCTGCGAGCATCCCAGGACCGCGGGCACTTCGACTTCGGCTGGCTGGACACCCGGCACACGTTCTCGTTCGGGCGCTACATCGACCGGCGGCACGTGAGCTTCCGGGCCCTGCGCGTCATCAACGAGGACGTGGTCGCCCCCGGCGCGGGCTTCCCCCAGCACCCGCACGAGGACATGGAGATCGTGACGTACGTGCTCGCGGGCACCCTGGCCCACAGCGACTCGCTGGGGAGCGTGCAGACGCTCTCGCCGGGCGAGGTGCAGCGGATGAGCGCGGGCCGCGGCATCGAGCATAGCGAGTTCAACGCGTCCAAGGCCGAGCCGGTGCACCTGCTGCAGATCTGGCTCCTGCCCAGGGAGCAGGGCATCGAGCCGAGCTACGAGCAGAAGCGGTTCGCCAGGGAATCTCTGCGGAACCGCCTGTGCCCGATCGTGACGCCCGACGCGCGCGAGGGCTCGCTGAAGGTCCACCAGGACGCGAGCATCTACGCCGCACGCCTGGATGCGGGCGCGAGCGTGGTTTTCGAGCCGGCCCGCGGGCGGCACGCGTGGGTGCAGGTGGCCCGCGGGGAGATCACGCTCAACGCGACAAGCCTCCGGGGCGGGGACGGCGCCGCCGTGTCGGAGGAGAAGCGGCTCTCCATCGTCGCGACGGCCGGCAGCGAGGTGCTGGTGTTCGACTTGGCGTGAGGCAGGGGCCCGCCCACGGGGCGCTTGGGGGCGCTGTGCCTGGCCTTGGGTAGCGGACGGGAAGATCACCCCGCGGGGTCGTCCATCGTGCCGTGCGTCCAGCCAGCGGGAGAGTCGGTGCGGCTCACGGGCGATAATCCACCGACGGCGTGCCGCACTCGGGGCAGACGGCGCCCGGCTGGAGCCCCCGGAGGTTGTAGCCGCAGTTCTGGCAGTAGCCCCAGCGGCGAAAGGCCACCCAACTCGACCACCCGCGATGCACCAGGGCCGCCGCCAGCGCGCACGCCAGCACGAACGCCGCGTTGAGCGCCATGCCGGTGCCGCTGATTCGTCGATTCGGGCCCGGCCCCGGGTGCCGATAGGTATCCCGGGAACCGTCCGGGAGGTTCTTCACGGTCGCCGGGTTGATATACACGATGAACCGGAAGGGAAATCCGACGGCCCACTCGTCGAACGCTTCGGTGTCGGCTCCGAGAACCCGCGGCAAAGTCCCGTCGCGGCCCACGGCGGACCAATAGGGAGGCCGGTCGCCCCCCTGGAATTTGGGTGTGCCGGCGGGCAGCCCCGGAATCCCGAAGAAAAGGAGCGACTGCGTCGCGCTATCCTGGCGGAACCACTGCCATCGCCCCGACCACCCGGCCTTGCCCATCCTCGGGTTCGACATCGGGCCGGAAAGGCCAACCCAGGTCCCCGCGGCGCACAGCCCCAGCGCCGCTGCGGCCGCGGCAAGGGCGATGGACCAGGCCTTCCCCTTGCGACGTCGGATTGGGGTTTCTGTACGGGTCATCGCTCCGCTTAGTTTAACGTGTCCACCCAACTTCTCCGGAACGTCATCGTGCACGGAGGTTGACCACCCGGCCCTGTTCCAACCAACCCCGGAACACAGCAGGCCCAGACCGCATAACTCACGCAGTTCTCCGTGTACGAAGTGCTGGACCCCGTGCATCGGTTCCTATAGGTAACCCCCCTCGTTCCTTGGGTTGTGCAGGTCATCACCCAGCAGGTCGACCTCACGGTAACCGTGATGCCCTCAAACTCAAACGGATCGCTCACGTCGACACGTTCCGGGTTTCCACAGGCCACCGTCGAGAGATTGGGGAAGAACGGTCCTCGGGTGGTGCTGTCGCACACCCAATCCAACGCGCAGTCCCAGAGGTCCCCGATGATCCCCGCCCGTGCGGCGTCCAGGGCTGCCATCGCCTCGGTCGAGTCTGAAGTGGCGGCGTAGTTTTCTGCGGCTGCCGCGATGCCGTACAGGGCGTACCTAACCGTGCAGTCCGTCGTGGCCTCAACGCCGAGGGCAAGTCCTACCGCATGATACGGGTTCATCATGGAACCTCCCGAGACTACCGCGCGAGATCCGCCCCGCGCCCGCGATCCCCGCGGCGGCCGCGGACGACGTGATCGGAACCGATGGGGCCCGCGGCCGCAGGTTGTCAGGAGCCCGCGCCGGCGTGTCGGGCTCGCTGCATGATCCGGCGCGCGTCGAGGAGGACGCGGTCCCAATCGAACGCCGGGCCGGGATCGACCTTCTCCTTCTGGATGTGGTAATGCCCCAGCAGCCCGTGGAAGTTCTTGAGGGACTCCTCGGAGAGCTGGCCCGGGATGATGGTGCCGCTCGCGTCGCGTGGTGCATCGCAGTTGATGCGGGGCAGCACGAGGCAGAGCGTGCCCGTCAGCTTCGCGAGCGAGTCGTATTGCTGCGGGGTCAGGTCGTATTGGCGCAGCGTTCGCCCCTGGAGGTCGCCGACGATGAGCTCGGGGCGGGCGGCGTAGCCCACGAAGCTGGGCGTGCGCACGCCGCCGTCGCCGAACACGGGCGGGATGGTGATTCGCATGCGTGACGTGCCGACGGTGCCCGGGGGCCCGGGGGCCGGCTCGCACTGGTACCAGGCGGAGAAGGGGTCCTTCTCGTCGAAGGCGTAGGCGCCGATGTTGGCGATCTCGACGCCCACCGAGCGGTCGTTGCAGACGGTGGCGTGCCAGGCGCGTTCCTTGGCGTCGAGGGTCTGGTAGATCGTGCCGTCGATGTCGAGCATGAAGTGGACGCTGAGCCCGCGCAGGTCATGGAGGACCTGGAAGCAGCGCCGGCTGGTGCCGCAGACGTCGTAGTGGATGACGAACTGGTCGACGTGGCGTTGGAGCAGCGGCAGGTCCCACCCGCCGCCGCGCACGCGCCCCAGTTCCTCGGCAGTGAGATCGGCGGCCCGCGCCGAGAAGCGGGCGGGCGAGTCGGGCGCGCCCTTGACCTTGCTCGTCTCTTCCCAGGAGGCCTTGTCCCAGGGGACGAAGCGCCGCTCGGTGCGATAGGCGTCATAGCCGCCCGGGTCGGTCCAGAGGACGACGGGCGCGCCGGTATGGAAGTACCGCCCGGCGACGACGATCTCGTCGCCCGAGCGTCGCAACTCCCGCCCCGCGGGGGTGCTCCGGCATGCGGGCAGGGCGAGGAGGAGGGCCAGGGCGATGGTGATTCGCGTCATGTTCCATTGTTCGCCGCTGGCGGCGCCGGGCGGGAGGTCCAACGATGGACCGTGAGCGACGCATCGACCTTTGACCCGACCGACCCCAAGTGGCTCGTGGAGGCCGTGGCCGCCCAGCAGCGTGGCAACCTCTCGCTGGCGGAATCGCTATGCCGGATGCGGATCCACTTCGGCGCGGGGGACGGGGCGACGTGGAACTGCCTGGGGCGGATCGCCATGCAGGCCGGGCGCGCGGACGTGGCCACTCGGTTCTTTCAAACGGCCCTGGAGGTCGAGCCCGGGTTCCGCCCCGCGCGTCTGGCGCTTCAGGCCGTCCAGGGCAAGCCGCGCCCCGCGCCCCGCGTGCCCGAAGGCGAGGGGTACTTGCTGATCCGCGGGTGGGGGCAGGGATTCTGGGCGGACGTGGACCACGTGCTGGGACAGTTGCTGGTAGCCCAGTACGCGGGGCGCACGCCGGTGGTCTATTGGGGCGGCGAAAGCCTGTTCAACGATCATCCCGAGCGCGACGCGTGGGCGGAGTTCTTCGAGCCTGTTTCCGCGGCGCGGATCGAAACGCTGGAAGCGCCGGGCTCGGACTGTTTCCCCAAGGAGTGGGCGTCGGGCACCCTGCGCGAGATCCGGCACGCCCTGATGCAGCACCCGGACCGGCGCATGGGCGCGGTGGAGGTGATGGGCCGCCGCGAGCGGGTCTGCGTGAGCACCCTCTACGTGGGCGTGGAGACGATCCTGGACTGGGCGCCCGAGGGGCACTGGTCGCGGGGCCTGAGCTTCACGCAGGCCTCGCGCCGCTTGATGGGCGAGAGCATCCGCCCGCGGGCGGACATTCTCGAACGGGTCGAGGCGTTCGTGCGCGAACGCTTCGCGCCGGGGCGGATGCTCGGGCTGCACATCCGCGGGAGCGACAAGATCATCGAGACGAAGAACCTGGAACACGAGATCGTGGAACTCTCGGGCCAGGCCCAGGCCTGCCTGCGGGCGGACCCTGGCCTGCGCCTGTTCCTGCTCACCGACTGGTCCCCGGCGGTATCGCACCTGCGCGAGCAGTTCGGGGATCGGGTGATCGTGACCCCGGCCCGCCGCACCGAGTCGATGCTCGCCGTGCACTACGACACGAACCCCTCCCGCCAGGCCATCGGCGAGGAGGTGCTGATCGATGCGCTGCTGGGTGCCCGCTGCGACGCGTTCCTGGGCGTGGCGTCGTCGAACGTCTCGTGCGCCGTCGAGCAGCTCAAGGACTGGGCGCCGGGGACTTGCCGCCTCATGGGTGAGCGGAAGAACTCCAAGCCCAACCCGTACATCCTGATCGCCCCGGCCCGGGTCGACCCCGGCGGGCTGCGCCTGTCATGACCCCCCGGGCGTGACGCCCTCGCCGTCGCCCAGGCCAAAGGGCGAACGCGTCGCGGCGTTCTGACGCTGGGCGAACGTCGCGGATGGGTCGATGGCGGCGTGCGGATCGGCGGGAAGCACCACGCGGAACGTCGCCCCCTTGTTCTCCACGCTCTCCAGGAAGATCCGCCCGGCGTGCTCCTCGACGATGCGCTTGGCCACGGCCAGCCCCAGACCCGTGCCCTTGAGCCCCTTGGTGGTGTTGAAGGGCTCGAAGACCCATGGGCGTTTGCTGGCAGGGATGCCCGGGCCGTTGTCGATGATGGCGATCTCGACTTCCGGGCGCGGGGCGGGGCGGGGCGGATCGGGCTCGAGCCGCCCGCCCTGGGGGTGGTAGATGGCGCGGACGGTCACGACGCCGCGCCCGGGATCGACGGCCTCGATGGCGTTGGTGAGCAGGTTCATGAGGGCCTGGTGCATGAGGGGGGCGTCGAGGGGAACCGGGGGCACCTCGGGGTCCACGTCGATGAGCAGGGCGACCTGACGCGTCGAGCAGAGCCCCTCGAGCAGCTGCCCGCATTCTTCGATGAGGGGAGCCACGGGCGTCAACTCGGGTTCGACGCGGCGTTGGCGCGAGAAAGCGAGCATGTTCATGGTGAGGCTGACGATGCGGTCGAGGTTGCGCTTGAGGATTCCCCATCCCCCTCGCGCGACCTTGAGGTCGTCCTTCTTCAGCCCCATCTCGACCACGTCCGCCCCCCCCCGGAGCCCCTGGAGGATGTTCTTGATCGAGTGGCTGAGCATGGCGACGGTCTCGCCCATGGCGGCCAGGCGCTCGCTCTGGAGCTTCTGCTGGTAGAGCTCGGCGTTGCCCAGGGCCAGCCCCGTGTGCTGCCCGATGGCGTTGAGCAGCGCCAGCTGCTCCTGGGTGAACGTGTAGTTGGCGATGGTGCTGTCGATGTAGATCACGCCGAACGTGCGGTCGCGGAACCGGATCGGCGAGCAGATGGCGCTGCGCACGTGGGCGCGGTGCACGCTGTCCCCGCTGGCGAAGCGCGGGTCGGCCATGGCGTTGGTCGAGAGGACGCCCTCGCCCCGCGTCAGGACGTGGGCCAGGATCGTGCGCGAGACGTGGATGCGCGCGTCGTCGGGATCGCGCGGCGGGTCCTTGTACCGCACGATCGCCGGGACGGGATCGGCCGAGCCGTCGGCGGACGTGAGCATCACGCACCCGCGCTCGGACGAGAACTCCGCAAAGACCAGGTCCATCACGCTCTTGAGCAGCTGGGGGCGGTCCAGCACCTGCGTCGTCAGCAGCGTCGTCAGCCGGTAGATCACGCGGAGGTGGTCCACCGCGGCGGCACGCGGCTCGGGCTCGGCCAGGATCAGCGAGTCGCTCAGCGAGTCGCCCGAGGAAAGGTCCCCGGCCAGCCCGGCGGTCAGGCCGGCGCTGGCCAGCGTGCGCTCCATCGCCGCGTCCAGGTGCTTGGGGCCCACGATCCGCACCACGTCGGGATCGCTCACCATGGTCTGCCCGAAGACCAGCAGGGTCTGCCCGGCGCGGATCTGGTCCCCGGGGCGCAGCCGGGTCCGCCCGGTGAGACGCACGCCGTTCACGTACGTCCCGTTCTGGCTGGACAGGTCGCGGATGTACCAGAGCCCCTCGTCGGGGGTGAGCTCGGCGTGCCGGCGGGAGATGGCGTTGTCCGTCAGCGGGAGGGCCTCGCTGGAGCGCCCGATGAGCTGGGGCTCGTTGGCGGGAAGTTCGTACTTCCTCCCCTTGTCGGGGCCCTGGATGACGGAAAGGACGAGCATCTCCCCAGACGATACGGGGCGCCGCGGGAACGGATTCGCCCCGCCCCGCGGGCTGGTATCCTCTGGTCGAGATGGCCAGGCGCCCCTCCATCCCCGAATCGGCCCCCAGGACGCCCGACGCTTCCTCGCGCATCGTCGTCCTGTTCGGCGAGGAGTTCTTCCTCCGCCAGCTGCGCACCCAGGCCCTGCGCGAGGCCCTGGAAAAGGCCCAGGGCCAGGTCGACGTCGTGACCTTCGACGGTGAGAAGGCCCAGGCCGCCGAGGTCCTCGACGAGTGCCGCTCCTTCGGACTCATCGCCGCCCACAAGCTCGTGATCGTCGACGCCGCCGACCAACTCGTGAAGGAAGACTCTCGACCCCTCTTCGAGCGCTACGCGCAATCGATCATCGACGCCGGCGGGGAGGCCCCGGCCACCCTCGTGCTGCGGGGCAAGGCCTGGCGCCCCGGGAACCTCGACAAGCTCATCGCCCAGGTCGGGGCGGTGGTCAAGTGCGAGCCGCTGGCGGAGGACACCGCCATCGCCTGGGCCATCGCCCGCTGCAAGAAGCAGCACGCCGGGGTGATCGAGAAGGACGCCGCCCACCTGCTCGTCATGCGCGTGGGAACCGACCTGGGACGCCTGGAATCCGAGCTGGGCAAGCTGGCGGCGGCGGCGGGAGCGGACGAGCGCGGGGCCGCCGTTCCAATCGGGCGCGAGCTGGTCTCCGAGTTCGTAGGCGTGTCGCGCGAGGAGGAAGTCTGGGGAATCCAGAGCCAGGTCTTGGGCGCGACGCCCTCGCAGGCCCTGGGGGCTCTGCGGGGGGCCATCGAGGTCTCGCGCCACCCGTCGGCGCTGGTCTTCTTCGCCCTGGCCGACCTCGCCCGCAAGCTCCATGCCGCGGGGCACGCGCTGCGCCAGGGCATGAACGCCTGGCAACTCAAGGGCCCGCTCAAGCTCTGGGGAGGCTCGGGGGACGCGATCACGGCGGCGGCGGGCAAGCTCTCTCCGGGCGAGGCCCGGGGACTGTTGGATCACACGCTCGATTGCCTGGTCCGCAGCCGCACCGGGCTGGGGGACGATGTCCGCCTCCTCGAACGGGCCGTGCTGCGGTTCGGGATGGCGCAAGCGCGTCGCCGGTAGGATGCATTCTCGGACGCGCAAAGTTGCCGGGCAACCCTCAGGCGGGCGGCGAGTCACGCCGATAACAGGTGCAGCGGAAAGCGTTCCGCCTCGCACCTCGCGTGAGAACCACGGAGCCCCCATGGCCCGCACCACCTTGCTGATTGCTCTCGCTTCCGGACTCGCCCTGGCCGCCTGCGCCAAGGACAAAGAAGCGGCCGCCCCACCCAACAGCGGGTTGACGGCCCTGGCACCCGAAGCGCCCCAGTCGTCCCCGGGCGAAACCGGGCAGGACCTGGCGTCCATGGCCAGGCAGGCCGCCGCGGACATCGCCTCCCTCCGCGCCGCGACCAGCGAGCCGGCAACGACCGATCTGGCGGCGGCCTCCCAGCCCCTGGACATCGCGCCCTCGGGCGGCGCCTCGCCCGAGCAGCCCGCGTTCAAGCCCTTCTCCCTCAAGGACGCGACCGAAACCCAGGCCCTCCAGGCGGCCGCGACGGAGCCCGGCGTCGCCATCGAGGCCTCGAGCTCCACCAGCCCGCCCGCGGCGCCCGATATGGCCGCCTCGGACCTGGCCTGGCAGCAGACCGCCGCCGACCAGGCGTGGCAGAACGCCGCCGGGACCAACGACGCGGCGCCCCAGGCCGGCGCCACCGCGGTGAGCGCCAGCGCCGACACCCGGACCATCGAGCTCTCCGGCGTGCTGGCCCGCGTGCTGCGCCAGATGGACATGGAGCAGATGGACCCGCAGGTGCAGGCCGTGTTCCTGGCGCCGATAGAGCAGATCAGCCCCGGATTCCTGGGCTCGCTCGCGGATCCCAACTCCTCCCTTCGCCAGGCCCTGTCCGAGGAGGACGTTGACACGCTGCTCAGCGCGCGCGAGCACGCGCAGGCCGCACCCAGCCCTCAGGCCAGCGCCGGCGCCGATCCCGTCTTCGCGGTGCCCAACGTCCAGCTCTGCACGCGCGTGCGCGGCTTCGGGCAGTACGAGCCCTGCGCCGGCGAGAGTTTCCCGGCGGGGCGCCCCGCGCGTGTGCTCGTGTACAGCGAAGTCGACGGGTTCAAGAACCGCGACGCCGACAACTCCATGAAGGCCGTGGAACTCACCCAGCGCCTGTCGTTGTTCAGCGACGCCACGGGCGAGGCGGTCTGGAGCACGTCCGAGGCGCGGGTCGTGGAGACGGCCCACCGCATCCGGCGTGACTTCTACCTGGTGCAGCAGGTGGAGCTGCCCGCCAACCTCGCCATCGGGTCCTACACGCTGAAGGTGATGGTCTCGGACGCGGTCGGGAACGCCCAGGCCGAGCGGACGATCCCCGTGAAGTTCCACGCCAGCGTGGGCGAAGTCTCCGGGCAGTAACCCCAGCCCGCCATCGAGGCGCAACTCCGACCACCCTGCCAGATCGGCAGGGTGGTTGTGTCATGCAGGGGTGGAGGCGGGCCCCAGCGCCCGGAGGGCCCGGCGAAAAGGGCTTGCGCTCCACCATGAGCGAGGTTTCGACTTTGGGCGAACGGCACGCCGCTCGCTGCCGATAGCCTTGGATGGCCCGCGGGGTCGGCGTGTAGCCGTTCCGCGTGCCCGAAGGGGCGAAGAGTCCCGGCGCCGCTGGCTGGATGTTTCGTAAGTCTTTGGGGCATCACGAGTTGCACCAAGGATAGCAGGTCGTGACCAGAGGGCGCGATCCCTCGAGGCACGGCGAGCGAACCATGTACGGGCGGCCCGGGGTTTCCGGGCAACCCGGGGAGAACGGCAATGTTCGAGCGTTTCACCGATCGCGCCCGCAAGGTCATGGCCCTGGCCAACCAGGAAGCCCAACGCTTCAACCACGAGTACATCGGGACCGAGCACATCCTGCTGGGCTTGGTCAAGGAGGGCTCGGGCGTGGGGGCCAACGTCCTGAAGAACCTGGACGTGGACCTGCGGAAGGTGCGTCTGGAGGTGGAGAAGCTCGTCAAGGCCGGTCCCGAGATGGTCACCATGGGCAAGCTGCCCCAGACGCCCCGGGCCAAGAAGGTCATCGAGTACGCCATCGAGGAAGCCCGCAACCTGAACCACAACTACGTGGGCACCGAGCACCTGCTGCTCGGGCTCCTGCGTGAGCACGACGGGGTGGCGGCCCAGGTCCTCATGAACCTCGGGCTGCGCCTCGAGGAAGTCCGCGAAGAGGTGCTCAACCTCCTGGGCGCGGGCAACGAGAATCGCGAGGAGGGCGGCGGGGAGAACGGGGGCGGCTCGCCCGGCGCAGCGCCGGGCGGGGCGGCGTCGGGCGGACAGCCCGCGGCCGGCCCGGGCGCCGCCAAGCGCGGACGCAGCCAGACCCCGGCCCTGGACAGCTTCGGACGCGACCTGACCGAGCTGGCGCGAGAGAACACGCTGGACCCCGTGATCGGGCGCACCACCGAGATCGAACGCGTCGTCCAGGTCCTGTGCCGACGCACCAAGAACAACCCCGTCCTGCTGGGTGAGGCGGGCGTGGGCAAGACGGCCATCGTCGAGGGCCTGGCCCAGCGGATCATCGCGGGCGACGTCCCCGAGATCCTGCACGAGAAGCGGATCGTCGTGCTCGACCTGGCGATGATGGTCGCCGGGACCAAGTACCGCGGGCAGTTCGAGGAGCGCATCAAGGCCGTCATGAACGAGGTGCGCAAGGCCAAGAACGTCATCCTGTTCATCGACGAGCTGCACACGCTGGTGGGCGCGGGTGGGGCCGAGGGCGCCATCGACGCGTCCAACGTGCTCAAGCCCGCCCTGGCGCGCGGCGAGATCCAGTGCATCGGCGCCACCACCTTCGACGAGTACCGCAAGTACATCGAGAAGGACGCGGCCCTGGCGCGGCGCTTCCAGCCCATCACGGTCGACCCTCCCACCAACGAGCAGACGGTGGAGATCCTCAAGGGCCTGCGCGATCGCTACGAGACGCACCACCGGGTCAAGATCACCGACGACGCGGTGCGGGCGGCGGTGGAGCTCTCGGGGCGCTACATCACCGGGCGCGTGCAACCGGACAAGTCGATCGACGTGATCGACGAGGCCGGGGCGCGCGTGCGCATCAAGACGATGACCAAGCCCCCGAACCTGGCGGACGTCGAGGGCGAGATCGAGAAGCTGACGGTGGAGAAGGACGAGGCCGTCAAGGCCGCGGACTACGAGCGCGCCGCCGAGCTTCGTGACAAGGCCGAGCAGGCCCGCAAGCGCAAGGAAGAGATGCAGAAGGCGTGGCGGACCAAGAGCCAGGAGGCGGACGGGACCGTCGACGAGGAGGTGGTCGCGGAGGTCGTCAGCAAGATGACCGGCGTCCCGCTGCAGCGCCTGGAGAAGGAGGAGGCCAAGCGACTGCTCAGCCTCGAGGGCGAGCTGCACAAGCGGGTGATCAGCCAGGAGGAGGCGGTCCGCGCCGTCGCCAAGTCCATCCGGCGCGCCCGCGCCGGACTCAAGGACCCCAAGCGCCCGATGGGCTCGTTCATCTTCGTCGGGCCCAGCGGCGTGGGCAAGACGCTGCTCTCCAAGGCCCTGGCCGAGTTCATGTTCGGGGACGAGGAGGCCCTGGTCCACCTCGACATGAGCGAGTACATGGAAAAGCACAACGTCAGCCGCCTCATCGGCGCTCCCCCCGGCTACGTCGGGTACGAGGAGGGCGGGCAGCTCACCGAGCGCATCCGCCGGCGGCCCTACGCGGTGGTCCTGCTCGACGAGGTGGAGAAGGCCCACCCGGACGTGTTCAACATGCTCCTCCAGATCATGGAAGAGGGGCGCCTGACCGACTCGTTCGGTCGCCACGTGGACTTCCGCAACACGGTGATGATCATGACGAGCAACCTGGGCTCGGACATCATCAAGGGCGGCGCGGGCTTCGGGTTCGGCAAGCGCACCGAGTCCACGGACTACGAGAACATCAAGGGCGTGCTGATGAAGGAGATCGAGCGGTTCTTCCGCCCCGAGTTCATCAACCGCCTCGACGACATCATCGTCTTCCGCCCGCTCAACAAGGCGGACATCACCCAGATCATCGAGTACGAGATCGGCAAGCTCAACAAGCGCCTCAACGCCCAGGGCTATCACCTCGTCCTCGACCAGGCCGCCAAGGACTTCCTGATCGACAAGGGATACAACCCGGACTTCGGCGCCCGCCCGCTGCGCCGCAGCATCGGGCAGTACGTCGAGGACCCGCTCAGCGAGATGCTCCTGAGCGGGAACTTCGAGGCCCCCTGCACCATCAGCGTCACGCGGAAGAACGACGCCGAGGGCAAGCCCGAGGAGCACGTCTTCTTCGAAGCCGCGCCGGCGCCCGAGTTCCTGATCAAGGCCCGGGAGAAGGCGCCCGACTCGCGGGCCGAGAAGCCCAAGCCCGAGGCCACGGGCGCCTCGTCCACCTGACGCGGCGCCGGATCCCAACGCAACCGCCGGGCCCGGGGAACGAGACTCCCGGGCCCGTTTTCTGCGCCCCGTACCATCGCCGACGCCGCCATGGACCAGCGCCAGCGACCATCCCAGCTCGCCGCGATCGACGCGATGATCGACCGAGGCGACCACGGGCAGGCCCGTGCCCGCCTCGGGCGCCTCGCGGCGGGCCCATCGCCCCACCCCGATGCCGTGGCCGCCATGGCCTACGTGCTCGAACGCCTCGGCGAACTCGAGCGGGCCGAGCACTACGCCCGGCGCACGCTGGAACTCCTGCCTCGCGACCCGCGAGCCGCGCACAACCTGGGCAATCTGCTGCTGGCGATGGACCGCGCCGCGGAGGCCGAGCCGATGCTCCGCGGCGCGCTGGAGCTCGACCCGTCCGCCCCGCAGACCTGGCTCGCCCTGGGCAACGCCGTGCGCGCGACCACAGGCGGGCACGCCGCCGCCGCCGTCTTTCGCGAGGGCATGTCCCTCTGCGGCGAGCTGCCCGCGCTGCGCAACAACCTCGCCCTCGCGTTGCACTCCATCGGACGCGTGGACGAGGCCCTGCCGATCCTGCGCGACGTCGTGGCGATCCAGCCGGACCGGCTCGTCTTCGCCGACGCCCTGTGCGCCATGCTCAACTACGCGCCCGGGGTTGGCCAACGCGAGCAGTTCGAGGCCCACGCGAGGTACGGGCGGCTGCTTCGGGCCCTCGCCGGCCCCACCGTTGCCTGCCCGGCGACCCCGAATTCCCAGGGCTCTCGCCTGCGTCTGGGCCTGCTCTCTCCCGACCTCCGCGACCACGCCATCGCCTACCTCATCCGGGGCTTGCTCGGGCACGCCGATCGCGGCCGCGTCGAGATCGCGTGCTACAACGTCGCGACGCGTGAAGACCCCACCTCCGCATCCCTGCGCTCGCTCGTGGCTCGGTGGCGCCACGTGCCCCGCCTGTCACCCCGCGCGTTGGCCGACCTGATCCGCAAGGACCACGTCGAGGTCCTGATCGACCTGGCGGGACACACCAACTCGCATCGCCTGCTCGCGTTGGCGCATCGCCCGGCCCCGCTGCAGGCGACCTACATGGGTTATCCCAATACGACCGGGATCGATTGTGTCGACCTCCGCATCTCCGACGTGGCCGCGGATCCGCCCGACACCGGCGCGCTCAACACCGAGCGGCTCGCGCACCTGGATCGCTGCTTCCTCAACTACACGCCGCCCGACGACGCTCCGCCCGTGGCTTGGCCTCCGGTCGCGGCGGGGGTGACCTTCGCCTGCCTGGGCAGCCTGCTCAAGTACAACCGGGAGCTCCTGACGGCCTGGGCCCGCGTGCTCGATGGTGCGCCGGGTTCGCGCCTGCTGCTCAAGCACCACGGGCTGGCCGAGCCGCGGGCGCGTCAGGACGTCCTGGATCGACTCGAGGAGTTGGGCGTGGACCCCTCGCGCATCCTCGCCGAGCCGCCCGGCGCCAGCGCCCGGGACATGCTGACCGAGTACGCCAGGGCGGATATCTCGCTGGACACCTTTCCGTACACGGGCACGACGACGATCTGTGAATCACTGCTCATGGGCGTGCCGGTGGTCTCCATGCGCACCGACACCCCCGCCGGGCGCGTCTCCACCTCCCTGCTCGGCGCCGTGGGGCTGGGCGAGTTCGTGGCCAGCGATCCCGCGGGTTACGTGCGCCTCGCGACGGACCTGGCCCGCGACGCCCCGCGGCGAGCCTCGCTTCGCGGGAACCTGCGCCCGCGACTGCTGGCCTCCGCAGTCTGCGACGGCGCACGCTTCGCGAGTGAGTTCGTGACCCTTGTCGAGCGGGAGTGGTCCCGGCGCGCGCGCCCGGGCCCCTGAGCCCGGGTCCGGGCGTACGCTGGCGCCGCGATGCGTGGAGCTCCCGATCAGCCAGACGCCGCCCGGCTCCTGTCCGTGGGCCGATTGGTCGCGGCCGAGGCCGCGGCACGCGGGGCGCTCCGCGCGGCCCCGAGGAACTCGCGGCACGCGTTCGATCTCGCCTTCGCGGTCCTGCGCCAGGGGCGGGCCGCGGAGGCCGCCGACGAACTCGCGCGGGCCCTGGCCCGTCAGCCGGCGGACATCAACCTGCGGATGCTGCACGCGTTCGTGCTCAACTACGACCCGCGCGCGACCCCGCGGGATGTGGCCGGCGCCCACCTGCGGTACGGAGCGGCGGCACGGGCCCTGGTGGGTCCGCCCGCCAGGGTACCCCCGCGGGCCCGGGGCGGGGGTCGCCTCCGCGTCGGGGTCGTCTCGGCGGACCTGTACCGCCACTCCGTGGCCTATTTCCTCGAGCCGCTGATGGAGCACGCGCCCTCCGACCGCATCGAGCTCGTCGTGCTCGACAGCTCGGGTCGCGCCGACGACGTGTCGCGGCGATTGCGGGTTCTGGCCGCGGAGTGGCACGATTGCGCCGCCCTGGACCACGAGGCCCTGGCGCACCGGGGGCGCGATCTGGGCCTGGACGTGGCGCTGGACCTTTCGGGGCTCACGGCGGGGCATCGCCAGCTCGCCTTCGCGCGCCGCCTGGCCCCGGTGCAGGTCTCCTGCCTTGGCTATCCGCACGCCAGCGGCGTGGACACCATCGACGCTCGCGCCGCAGACGCCATCACGGATCCACCCGATGCGCCCAACCTCTGCGGCGAGCGCGTCCTGCGTCTGCCCCGCTGCTTCCTGGGCTATCGACCGCCCGAGGACGCCCCTCCCGTGCGCCCCCGCGAGCACGAGGGCGTCGTCTTTGGGTGCTTCGGAAACCTGGCCAAGATCAACCCGCCCCTACTGGCGGCCTGGGCGCGCGTCCTGCAAGGCGTGCCCGGGTCGTGCCTGGTGCTCAAGAACCACTCCCTGGGCGACGCGCCACTTCGTGAGATGCTCCCGGCCCGCCTCCGCGCCGCCGGGCTCGACCCCGCCCGCGTCGAGCTGCGACCCCCGGCACCCGACGAACCCTCGCACCTGGCGGCGTACCACGACATCGACGTGGCCCTCGACACCTTCCCCTACGCCGGGACCACCACCACGTGCGAGGCGCTCTGGATGGGCGTGCCCGTCGCGTCGTGGGCGGGAACGAGCCACGCATCTCGGGTGGGCCTGTCGCTGCTGACGGCCCTGGGCGAGCCCGGGTGGTGCGCCCCCGACGCGGACGCGTTCGTCGCGCGGGCGCAGGGCCTGGCCGCCGATGGTCCGGCGTTGGCAGTCCTGCGACGTTCGCTGCGAGATCGCATGGCGGGCTCGCCCGTGTGCGCCGCCCGGGACCACGGTGCGGCGTTCTGGGGGGCCATCGAGGCCCTCGCGAGCGAGATCACGCCCGGCTGAAACGTGGCCCGGGACGAACCCCATCACCGCCCCGGCGGTACCATCTGGGCCATGCCCGTCTTCCTCCGCTGGTTCCTTCGCCTCGGGCTCACCAATCCGATCACGGTGCGCCTGGTGCAGAACGGGTCGCGCCGGGTCAGGCACATGTACATCCGCAGCGCCTACCTGGCCGCGCTCATCGTCGTGCTGATGTGGCTCCTGCTCAAGGACACGTCCGGCGCGCTGAGCTATCGGGACCTGGCGTCGGCGGCCTCGAGCGCGTTCACCAGCATTGCCTACCTCCAGATCCTGCTCATCTGCGTGCTGGCGCCCGTCTTCCTGGGCGGGGCCATCGCCCAGGAGGCCAGCCCGCGCACGTGGGAGGTGATCCTCACCACGCCCCTTTCCGCCGCCCAGATCGTGCTGGGCAACCTCTTCGGGCGCCTGTTCTTCGTGCTGGCCCTGATGCTGGCGAGCCTGCCCCTCTTCGCACTCACACAGTACTTCGGGGGCGTCCCCGGGCGATCGATCTTCGCCAGCTCCGCCGTCGCCGGCTGCACCGCCCTGGTCGTGGGTGCCGTGGCCATTTCGCTGGCCGTCAGCCGCATCGCCGGGCGCCGCGCCTTCTTCGCCTTCTACGTCGGCGTCATCAGCTACCTCTTCGTCACCTGGGCCCTGGACCGCTACCTGCGAGCCTCGGGCCAGGGCGCCGTCAATGGTGAGGGGGTCACCGTGTTCACGGCCCTCAACCCCTTCCTCACGCTGACGGCCCTGCTCAACGCCTCCACCTATCCCACCGCGCCGCTCGGCTCGGGCTCCGGGCTGCGGGCCTGGCTGCTCGAAACTCCGGTCCAGACGTTCTGCACCGGGTGCGCCCTGCTCTCGCTGGCCTTCATGACCGCCGCCACGTTCACCGTGCGTGCTGGAGGGCTGCAGACCCTCGCCCAGCTGGGAAAGACCGGCGGGATTCCCTGGTACCGGCGCATCTTCGGCCTGGGCGCCTCGGGCAGCGAGTTCCGCCCCCCGCGCCACGTCTGGACCAACCCCATCGCCTGGCGCGAGGCCGCCGCTCGCAACGCCACCCTGGGACGGATCCTCGCCCGCTGGAGCTTCGTTGTCCTGGGGCTCGTCCTGGCCCTGGTGATCGTCGTCGGATTCCACCGCGGCTCGCTGGACCCGGCGACCTTCCGCCTCGCCCTCTCCGCCACCGCCTGGGGGGAAACAGCGGTCATCGCCCTGGTCGCCGTCAACATGGCCGGCACCGCCATCAGCCGCGAACGCGAGGATGGCACGCTCGACATCCTGCTCACCACGCCCGTTACCGCCGGGGCCTACCTGACGGGCAAGCTGCGCGGGCTCATCGCCTACCTGCTCCCCATGCTCGCCGTGCCCATCCTCACCCTCGGGCTGGCCGGGGCCTACGTGGGCGTGGGCGGGTTCGCCCGCGAGGGCGGCGTGATGGTCAAGGCCACCGTTGGCGCCAGCCCCGTCGAGATCCCCACGGTCATCCCCGAGGCCGGGCTGGTTGCCATGTTCACCCTCATCGCCTTCACCGCCTTCTGCGTGATGATCGGGCTCAACTGGTCCCTGCGCAGCAAGGGCACCATCGGCTCGGTCGTCGCCAGCGTGGGCGTCGTGGGCGTGGTGACGGCCATCCTGGGACTGTGCGCCTGGCAGGCCGGGCAGGGCATCCCCGTGGTCGGCCCCGCGGTCAGCGCGCTCTCCCCGGCCGCCCTGGTCTACTCGCTCGTCAACCCCGAGGTCGCCCTGCGCGAGACCGTGGGCGGGAGCGGGGGCCTGGGCGCGGCCCGGGTGGGCCTGTTCGTGGGTGGGCTCCTGGCCGCCGGGGCCTACGCCCTGGCGTGCTACGGGATCCACGCGCACATGACCCGAACGTTCGACATGACCGTGCGGAGGCTGGCCGGGATGCGATAGACGCTACTTCTTCTGGAGCAACGCGTCGAGGCGCGCGGGCAGGTCCCCGACGTCGCCGCCCCAGCCCGCCCCATGCGCCATCAGGGCGGACGTCGCGCACAACCACGCCGCCAGCAAGTCCACGATCGCGCCGCTCCGTGCCATGGGAGACTCCCTGTGCAACTCAGAACTTCTTCCTCAGCCTTGCCGTGGGAATGTTCAACTGGTCGCGGTACTTGGCCACCGTCCGGCGCGCGATGTCGATCCCGCGCTTCTTGAGCTCGTCCACCAGCGCCTCGTCCGAGAGCGGACTGACCTTGTCCTCGGCGTCGATGACGCTCCGCAAGGCCGCCTTGATCGCGTCCCACGCCATCTGCTCGCCCCCGCCCTCGCCCGCCTCGTCGGCCCGCGTCTGCAATCCTCCCGAAAAGAACTTCCGCAGCGGGACCACGCCCCGGGGCGTCGCCAGGTGCTTCTCCGCCACGGCGCGGCTCACCGTCGCCACGTGGATTCCCAGCTGCTCGGCCACCAGCGTCATGGGCAGGGGCTTGAGGGCCTGGGGCCCGAAGTCGAAGAACTCACGCTGCGCGTCCACCACCGCCCGCACCACCCGCAGCAGCGTGTGCTTGCGCTGGTTCACGGCGTCGATCAGCCACTGCGCGTTGCCCAGGTTCGTCTTCAGGAAGTCCCGGTCCTTGGTGGGCACGCTGCGATCCTTCGACAGCTTCGCGTATTCCTCGTTCACCCGCAGGTTCGGCAGGCGCGTGTCGTTCAGGTACGCGATGTACCGGTCCGCATCGGCGTCGTACTCCACGATCGCGTCGGGCACGATCGGGCGGGCCGCGTCGTCCACCAGCCGCCGCCCAGGCGCCAGGCTCAGCCGGCGCATCAGCGTCAGGCACTCCTTGATCTCGTCGAGCGACATGCCCGTCTTCTCGGCCACGCGCGGGAGGCGATTCTGCAGGAGATCGTCGAGGTGCTGCTCGATGAGCACGCGGGCCGCGCCCAGCGTCTTGGGAGGCCAGCCCAGGTTCTCGCCTTCCTCCTCCAACGCGTCGAGCTGCAGCAGCAGGCACTCGCGCGCATCGCGTGCCGCCACGCCCGCCGGCTCCAGGAACAGCTGCACCGCCTGGAGCGCCCGTTCCAGTTCGGGAACCGTCGGCCGCGCCCGCAGCGTTCGCAGCAGCCCGTCGGCGTCGGGCACGCCCACGGGCGCGCGATCCACGATCGTCTCCAGCGGGGTGCGCAGGTACCCGTCGTCGTCCAGGAACGAGATCAGCAGGTCCCCCGGCGGACGCAGGGACTCGTCCACCTCGCACAGGGCCCACTGGGCCCGAAGCTGGTCCACCAGCGAGGCCGAACGCGCCGGCGCCGACGCCATCGCGTCCATCTTCGCGTCGCGCTCCCCGTCGCCGCGCGAGGGCCGCCGGTAGGAACCGTCGAGGTCCTCCGACGCCACCTGGCCCGACGTCGCGTAGTCCGAGGCGGAATACTCGTTCTCGGCCGCGTCCGGGTTGGCCTCCTCGAAGGACTCCAGCCGCTCGAACTCGCCCGCCCCGCCCTTCTCGTCCACGCTCAGGGGCTTGCCCGCCTCGATCTCCTCGCGCTTGGCCTCCGCCTGCTCACGCTCGACCGCCTGCTGCTCGCCCTCGCCGGGCTCCACGATCTCCAGCGTGACGTTCCCCTCCAGCTCCTGCTCGATACGCTCCTCCAGCTCGATCAGCGGCATCTGCAGGATCTCCATCGACTGGATCATCCGCGGCGCCAGCTTCATGTGCTGGCCGAGCTTCATCTGTTGGGACGTCTCGAAACGCATGGTGCTCCGTCAATCGACCCTCTGGCGGCCCACGATAGCATCCGCGAGCACGGCCTTGTTGGCGTATTCCAGCTGCGATCCGGCGGGCAGCCCGCGGGCCAGGCGCGTCACCGCCACGCCGCGCCGGTGCAGTTCCTCGGTCAGGTACAGGGCCGTTCCGTCCCCCTCGAGGTTGGGATTGAGCCCGAGGATCACCTCGCGCACGCGGACGCCCTGGGCCTCGCGGGCGGGGCTGGCGGGCCCGAAGTTGGTCCCGGGGTCTTCGCTCCGCAGCAGGAGGCTGGCGATGTTGAGCTCGCCCGGGCCCACGCCCTCCAGCGGGCTCAGGCGACCCAGCAGCACGTGGTACACCCCGCGGTACATCCCCGTCTGCTCCAGGGCGATCAGGTCCTTGGGCTGCTCCACCACCAGGACCAGGGCCCGGTCGCGGGACAGGTCGGCGCAGACGGCGCACAGGTCGGCGTCGGCGAAGTTCCCGCACATCGCGCAGCGGCGCACCGATCGCTTCACGTCCGAGATCGCCCGCGCCAGCGCCATCGCCGTCGGCTCGTCGCTCTTGAGAACGTGGAAGGCCAGGCGCTCGGCCGAACGCCGACCGATCCCAGGCAGGCGCGAAAACTCCTCGATGAGCCGATCGACCGGCTTGGGATAGGCGGGCTGGCGCCGCGGGCCCAGGGGCGTCGGGTCGGGCGTTGGTCGCTCGGCGGGCATGGGCGGATTCTAGTGAACGTAACGCCAGGCCGGACCGAGATTGCGTGCCCCAAGTCCGGGAATGCACGGGGCAGGCGCGAATGACGCGCGAAGTTGCGGATTGCCCTTGGCGCGTGCGGGGCATGTCGGGTAGCATCGGGCTCTTCCCTCCGCAAGACCGCGGCGCAGGGTGGGCTTGCGGGCCCGCCCGGCGCACGAGACAGCAGCCTGCTACGGGAGAGAGAGAGGCTGCTGTCTTTTCGTTTTTGAAGAGCGTCTCGCCCGGGCGTGGGCTCAAAAACAGCCACGGACGCGCCGGGCGCGTCCGCGGTCGTGGTGTTTCGAATTGGGAGGGCTACCAGCCCCCGCCGCCGGAACCGCCGTCGCGCCGATTGCGGTAGCCCCCTCCACCCCCACCACCACCTCCGAAGCCCCCGCGACCCCCGCCCCCGCCGCCGAACCCGCCCGAGCGCTGCTCGCGGGGCTGGGCGGCGTTGACGCGGAGCTTCCGCCCCTGCACGTCGAAGCCGTTGAGCGCCGCGATGGCCGCGTTGCCCTGGGCGTCGTCGGGCATCTCCACGAACCCGAAACCCTTGGAGCGCCCCGTCTCGCGATCGATGATGATCTGGGCGCGCTGCACCTGCCCGTGCTGCCCGAAGAGCTGCTCCAGGTCGCCCTCGGTGGCCGTGAACGGCAAGTTTCCGACGTAGATGTTCAACATGTCCGGTCCAAACCTTCACCCGGGCCTGCACTCGATCCCATGAACCTCCGCCGACGCCCGGGCATTCCGCTTCGGTCCAGACACCTGCGCCCCGCGGCCGCCAGGCCGCTGGGCACAGTCCGCTCAGTATACCAGAACCACCCGATTTGCCTAGGCACTTCCCACCCACACCAGCCGCGGCTCTGGGGGTTCGACACCCAATGTATTGGGGTATCTGGGTGCCCCAAACTACATATTGGGCCGTTTCTCAGCACCCGCCCTCGTAGCGTGCCAGGTAATACAGCAAGTCGTTGATGTCCACACCGCCGTCGGGGGTGCCCGTGCCGCTCCCGTCGTCCACGTCCGCGGCGAGGTCGGCCGCTTCGTAGCGTGACAGGAAGTACAGCAGGTCGTTGATGTCCACACCGCCGTCGGGGGTGCCCGTGCCGCTGCCATCGTCCAGATCCGCGGGGCAAGGGGCCTTGTCCAGGGTCAGGTGGTACAACTGCGTCTCGCCCGCCCCCCCAGCGGCGTAGACCCGCACGAATACGGTGCCCGCGCCGAGGACCAGTCCGTCGAGAGTCTCGCCAGACCCGATCGCCTGCGCGTTGCTCGTGGCCAGCACGGTGACCGCGTTGGAAGCCACGACCTGGAAGGCCAGATCGAGCAGGGCCGCGCTGTCGGTGTACGTCCCCGAGCAGCAGCTCGCCGTGCTTCCCGAGCAGGCCTGCGGCGCGTCCTCGTAGTTGAGCCCCACGGGGCTGAGCGTCACGCCCAGGCGCCCCGCGCTGTCGAGTTGGACCCGATACCAATCCGTGTCGGCGAGGGAGTGGAGGGAGACGGTGGAGCCGTTGGCGACGGCCGGCGCGGGCACGTTGCCAACGTCGATGGAAACACCCGCGAGCGTGCCCAGGTTGGTGGCCTGCGCCGCGGAGTCGTTGGTCTCGAGGGCGTCGCCATAGATGGCATGGGCGCCGCGGATGTCGTCGTGCTGGGGCCCGTCGAAAAGCCCGGAGTAGTAGGGCTCGAGGAGCTTGGTCGTGCGGATGGGGCAGACGTGGGCCAGGCCCATGCCGTGCCCGTGCTCGTGGGCCAAGACGTTGCGCAGGCGGATGGAACTGCTGGCGGTGTTGGTGTAGAACGAGTCGTTGGTGTCCAGGACCATGTCGCCCGTGTCGGGGTAGAAGTTGTACGCCAGCACGCCCGAGTTGCCGTCGATGGTGTGCCCGGAGATGCGGACGTCCCCGCGCACGCCGGCCAGCCCGGCGGCGGACGCGATGGCCACGCCGTCGTCGTTGGGCTCGTAGACGTAACTCAGCCCGGTGAGCACGGACCAGCGGTCGAATATGCCCTGGATGATGGGCAGCCACTGGGCCTGGCCGCCCGGGTAGATGACGTTGAGCCGGGCGCGCAGGCTGCTGTTGGACGCCGGCTCGCCGATGAACCCGTCGATGGGCGTTCCGTCGGGCACGATGCTCCAGGTCAGGACCTTGGGCTGCCCATAGTCTCCGGCGTTGGGGTCGAGGGCCGTAATCCCCCAGCGCGCCGCCGCGTTGAATCGCGGGCGGGCGCCGAACACGGCGGCGGAGAACGCGGCCATGGTCGCGTCGTCCGTTCCCGGCGCGAAGCACACCGCGGGACGCTCCAGGTCGCTGCGCCCAAGGAGCGTCGAGATCATGTCCCGGTGCTCGGGGTTCAGGCCCGCCCAGGCGCCTCCATCGACCGCCCCCGCGAGCGCCGCGGGCCGGGCGGCGCTGACCTGGTGCAGGCGCCACTGTGCGCCCTGCTGTTCGCGCGGCGACGCGCACCCGCAGGCCAGGACCGCGACCGTCGCAAGGGCGGCGCCGACACGAATCGTGCTCTCGAATCGCATGTCAATCTCCATCCGGGGGGTTCAGCACCCGCCCTCGAAGTGTGAGAGGAAGTACAACAGGTCGTTGATCTCCACCGCTCCGTCACGGGCGCCCAGCCCGCTGCCGTTGTCCACATCCGCCGAGGCGTCGCCCGCCTCGTACCTGCCGATGTAATAGAGCAGGTCGCCGATCTCCACGGCGCCGTCGGGAACGCCCGCCCCCGAGCCGTCGTCCACGTCCGCCGGGCAGGGGCAGGTCACGCGGCTGATCTGCACGTCGTCGACGGCGGCCTCGACCACCGAGCCCGTGCCCGCGTCCTCGGCCACGAAGCGGATCTTCATCGCGGACGTGAACGCCAGTCCGGGCGTCGCGGACAGGTCGAGGTCGTGCTGGTACCACGCGTGGGGCATGGGCGTGGACGGTCCAACGGTCTCGACGGTGGCCCACGTCGCCCCGCCGTTGCTCGATGCGTCGACACGGAAACTGTCCGCGTTGGGAGCCGCTCCGGCGTCGTTGGTGTACCACAGCCAGTATCGCACGTGCCCGTCGCTGGCGCCGACGAGGCTGAAGGTCGGGCTCTCGAGATAGACGGTGGCGTTGTCGATGTCCGCCTGGCCGACGCCTCCGCCCACGGTGCCTTGCCCGGTGAAGTAGCAACTGGCGCCCGCGTCGGACGTGGAATCCCCCTCCGGCTGCGCCGCCGTACCGATCGGTTCGCCGCGGACCCACTGCCCGCTGACCGCCAGCGTGCCGATCTGCGTGAACGACTCCGTCCAACCCTGGTCCGATTCGAAGTCGTCGCTCAACAGGCTCTGGGACAGCACCCCGCCGGTGGACGCGATGAAGAACGGCGTCGCCGGGGCCGAAGGCGGGTACGCGTACGTCGTCCCGTCCGTGCCCTGGACACTCAGGTAATACTGCACCTGCCCGCAGATCCCGCCCGGGAGCGTCGCGATGAACTCGTTGGGCGCGGCCCCGTGCCCCAGCGGCTCGGCATGGAACGCCCCGCTGTTCCCGCGCCGGTAGTGGATCCGCTCGCTGCCGGCGACGTGCGTGGTCGTCACGTCGTTGATCAGCACGCGCATGCTCAGCGCATCGTTGATGTTCTTGGCGCGGGGAAGGCCCTCGTTGTCGCTCTGGTGGTCGGCCAGGCCGTCGGCGTTGTGATCGGTATCGGGGAAGTTGAAGTCGATGGCAAGCCTGGCGGGCAGCGGGATCGAACGCGTCAAGAACGCCAGGTTGAGCCTCGCGTAGTTGGGCGTTCCGTCGTCGAGGTCGGCGTTGGTGTCGTCGATGGTGAGCCACTCGATCGCGGTGAGCGGGCCGGCCGAGTCGTTGCCCAGCCCGCCGCTGGTGAGCTGGGCCCAGGCGGCGTGCTGGGCGCGGGCGAGGGTGAGCCCGGCCTGCGACCCGAACGCGACGCCGTAGTAGTTGCGAATCGTCCACACCACGCCGCCCAGGGTCTGCCCGCAGAGATGCACCTCCGTGCCCGGGCAGGGGTAGGCGGTGACCGTGGTGGCCGGGGTGCGCACCGCTCCGCCAGCGGTGGTGAAGTTCCTCCCGACGATGGGATCGTCGAAGATCATCATGGAAATCGTGTCGCCGAAGCCCTCGCCGAAGGCGCCCTGGGACAGCCCCAGGCGATTGACGATGTGGTGCCCGTACTCGTGCGCGATCACCGAGCCGAACGCCGTGTTGTTGCACGTCCCGCCCGCGTGGTAGAAGTTGGTGGAGGACCCGTCGTAGTAGGCGTTGCAGGTGCTGGCGATGTTGACGTTGACGGGGAGCATGGAGTCCAGGGGCGTGAACGCCGTCGCCAGGGCGCGGAAATAGTTGTGCGACAGCGTCTGGTAGAAGAAGCCGTTGGCCATCGCGGTGGTGTACTCGCCCGGCACGTCGTTCACCGTGAGGGCGAACGCGCCGGGAACGCCCACCGTGTCGCTGTCGGACAGGACCGGCGTGCCCGTGACGTTGTCGCGCACGCCGGCCCATCGCCCCGTCGCGAGCGTGGCGGAGACCGCCGCGGGCCCTGTCCCCAGCGTGAACTCGATCGTGCCCGCCGCGGTGGAGTAGCCGAAGTACGACCCGGCGATCACGCGCAGGTCGGCCAGGGGCGTATCGACGGCGAGGTTGGTCGCGGTGCTCGCGCCGCTGCCGGGCGTGACCATCGCCCGGGTGCTGCCCGTTACGTCGGCGAAGCACACCTCGTCGCGCGTGAAGACCACGCGACCGTCCGCCGCGTTCACGAAGAAGGTGAACTTCTGGGGCGTCGCGGGGCGCTCGCCCGTGATCTTCCACGCCCGTACCGGCGTGATCCACGCGTCCAGGTCGCCCTCGCCAAAGTACACCACCAGTTCGGGCTCGGTCCAGGACGTGAGCTCGTGGTTCTCGGGCGCGCCGCGCAGCAACGCCAACGCCTTGTCGCCATCGACGGTGTCGGGAGCGAACCCGCCCTCGGGCTCCTTGGCCAGCCGCCCCGACGCGAGCACCACGCGGTTGTTGATCGCGCTGCCCGGATCGTCCCCGGTCGTGCGCACCGCCACGCGGAACAGCCCGCGCTCCACCGCGAGCCCGTCCAGGTACTGGGCATAGTGGAACGCCACGAACCGCCCACCGTCGATCGACCCGTGCCAGGTCTCGCGCAAGTCCGGACGGCCGGCGCCAAACGCCTCGCCATGCCGCGCCAGGAAGTTCCCCGCGGCCATCTCGGGCGTCGCGCCCCAGGTCATCGCCTTCCCATACAGGGCCAGCACCCGCCCGCGCCAGGAGTACACCCGCACCCCGGGAAACCGCGAGAGGAGGTTGTTGGCCGCGGCGTGGAGCTCTACCGGCGCGTCGGCCGCAGCGATCGCCTCACCCAGCGGGCGGGGGGAAATGCGAGCGGCCCGATCTCCCGGCGCGACGATGCCCAGGGCCGCCTGTGAAAACACCAACAGGCCGGCGATCATGGCGAGGGACGTCGTGGAGTGACGCGGCGTGATGCTGAGCATGAGGCGTGATCTCCGAGGGCACGGCGAGTGGGGCCCGTTGGGGGCCGGCACGCCGCACCGGTATTCTCCCGGCAATCCCCACCGAGTCAGAGGCATCCCTTCCGCCGGGCTGGAAGGACCAGTCTAACCGATGCCCCGCAAAGTGCCGCGTTCAGTCCCGTGGCGTCCGAGAACTCAACACCCTGTCTCGTAGTGGGACAGGAAGAACAGCAGGTCGTTGATGTCCACCCCGCCGTCGGGCGTGCCCGACCCGCTCCCGTCGTCCAGGTCCGCGGGCAAATCGGCGGCCTCATACCTGGCCAGGAAGAAGAGCAGGTCGTTGATGTCGGTCCCCCCGTCGGGAGTGCCCGAGCCGCTGCCGTCGTCCAGGTCCGACGGGCAGTGGTAGGGATCGACCGTGACCACGACCTGATCGGCGCCCGTCAGGAGCGAACTGTCGGAGACCGTGAGCGTGAGGGTGTGGACGCCCACCGACAGCGACACGCTGGCCGTGGACGACGGGCCCTGGGCCAGGACGCTCGCGCCCTCGTTCCAGCGGTAGTCGGTGACGCCGTGGTCGTCGGTGCTGGCGCTGCCGTCGAGCGTCACCTGCTCGACGCCGTTGTTGTCCGTGTCGACGAGCGTCTGGTCGGGCCCGGCGTTGGCGACGGGGGCCAGGTTGGCGGCCACGACCTCTCCCGAGAGATTCACCACCAGCGTGGGATGGTCGGGGTCGTTGGTGGCGATCGTGATGCTGCCGGACTTGATGCCCGTCGTGGCGGTGTTCATGGAGACCGTGTGGAACGCGGCGGGCGAGCCCGGCGCCCGCGTGAACGACCCGCCCGGCGCGGTGAAGCCCGTGGACGCCGCCATCGTGTACGAGAGCGTGTCGATCCCGGCGACGGTCCACAGGGCGGTGTTGCCGGCGTTGGAGACGCTGATGGACTGCTGGGCCGTGGAGTTCTGCGGGACCTGCCCGAAGTTGATGCTGGTCGAGGCGATGGCCGTCGCGGGCACTCGGAAATCGGCGAGGACGGGCAGGTGCCCGTTGCTGGCGACGGTGTTGATCAGGGCCTGGGCGATGGCGGGCCCGACCATGGTGTTCCCGGCGACCTTCAGCACGGCGTTGTACGTGGTCCCGTCGTTGCCCCAGCAGCGGTAGGAGTGCTGGGGGACATTCCAGGTGTTCAGCGAGTTGGCCAGGGTGTTGTACGACTGGGTGGAGTCCCCGATGTAGTCCAGCCCCGCGCCGTCGATCAGGCTCCCCGATACGAGGATCTGGTCGTGCCGGTCGTCCATCTGCGTCGCCGGCTCCTGGGTGTGGACGAACCGGTACGTCGCGCTGTTGTTCCACGCCCCCGGCGAGTTGATGGGGTCGAAGAACCGCCCGGCGTTGTTGGCCTGGCTGGCGACGAGCTGCTGGTACTCGGGCGCCGCGGAGTTCTGGATATTCGTATCCCCGCACATCATGAACGCGTAGCCCGCGGGCAGCGCGGCGCCGTACGTCGCCGTGCCCTGTGCGTTGGTGCGGATGTTGGTGGCCTCGATGAGCCGGCGACCGGCGGCGTTCTCCCCGGCCGGGCAGGCCGCGTCGCTGCCCTGGGCCTTCATGTGCGTCGCGTAGATCCCGATCGTCGCGCCCGCCGAGGCGTACCCCACCGGGCGAACGTCGTAGCGCATCGTGTTGCGCGGCTGGTTGCAGTTGCCCGTCTGTCCCAGCGCGATGATCGTGGTCCCGACGAGCTGCACCTTGCTCGTGCGATAGAAGAACGCGTCGTCGGTGTCGTTGCCGTCGATGAATGTCGCCATCGCCCAATCGCCCGGGCTGCCCGGCGCGCTGTTCAGGATGTTCCTGAAGTGCTGCGTGGCCGCCAGGCTGATGAACTCCTCCCCCACGATGATGTCCGGGGACATGCTCTTGCCCGCCAGGGGCAGCCCCGCGGGCACCACGCCGTAGATCGCCGTCTGGAAGTCGGGATCACGACCGCCAAACGTCGTCGTGTTGTAGTTCGTCACGTTCCAGTTGACGATGCGCAGCTGCGCCTGCGCGGAGCCCGCCAGGGCCCCCGTCGCCAGGCCCGCCAGTACCAACACCCGTGCAACGCGATTCGACGCCATTCTCTCTCCCTCGTGTCGGCGGCGTCCCCGCCGCCCATTGGCCCGCCAGAGAACCCCGGATCGAGTCGGTCTAACAACCCCCCTCGTAGTGGAGGAGGAAGTACAGCAGGTCGTTGATATCCACGCCCCCGTCGGGAACGCCCAAACCGTTGCCGTCGTCGACGTCGGCGAAGGGGGTCGCGGCCTCGTACTGGGGCAGGAAGTACAGCAGGTCGTTGATGTCCACGCCCCCGTCGGGAACGCCCTGGCTCGCGCCGTCATCCATGTCCGCCGGACAGGGGTGCGACAAGATCACCGCCAGGCTGTCCGCGTAGGCGTTGTTCAGCGAGCCTTGAACGCGCTGGGCCAGCAGGTTGATGCCGATCGAGCGTGTCCCAGGAGGGAGCACCTGCGTGGTCTGGCGCCACAGCAACGCCGTCAGCCCGCCGCGCTCGAACGACGTGGGACCCACGATATTGGCCGAAAAGAGGCTCGCCCCGCCCGGGTCGCGGAAGACGACGTTGAGGATCATCACGTCTTCCTCCAAGGCCACCCCGCCGAGCCACCCGCCCGCCTGGCAGGAGATCAGCCCCATGTCGATCGCGGAAGCAAGGGAGGAAACGTCGACGGTCTGCGAGGCCGTGCTGATGGCCGCCGTCCACCCGCCGCAGAACAGGTTGGCCTCCCGATCGGGGGGGCCGGGGGCGTTGAGCTCCGGCGCGTAGCTCGTCGAGCCGTACGAAACGACGGTAAATCCCGCCGTGGTGGTCCAGCCCGGGATGGGGACGATCGACCAGTCAACGGATGCGGGCCCATCCTCGGCGAGCGAGTTGGTCAGCACGTTCACGCAGAAGCGCGGCGTTGCCGCCGCCACCGCCCCGCTCATGGCGCAGGCGAGGACTGACGCAAAGACCAGGGTGCGCTGAATACCACCCGCCATCGATCAACGCTCCAGCGGCCACGCGATCCCAACAATGTCCCACCGCCCTGCCGAGCATGGAGCATACCGCACGACACCGGAATTGCCTAGGGGAAAAGCGACCCGGAGGCACCGAATCCAGCGATTCAACCACCCCTGAACTGGTGGTTATCAGCACCCGCCCTCGTATCGGGTGAGGAAGAACAACAGATCGTTGATGTCCACGCCCCCATCCGGAGTTCCAGATCCACTTCCGTCATCAAGGTCCGCGGCGATGCTCCCCGCCTCGTATTGAACCAGGAAGTAGAGCAGGTCGTTGATGTCCACCCCGCCGTCGGGCGTGCCCGTGCCGCTCCCGTCGTCAAGGTCCGCCGGGCAGTTCCCCGCGCTGATCACGACGGAGACCGTGTCCGCGTTCGTGGCGCCCTGGTTGTCGGTTACCAGCAGGCTGAGGATGTGGCCGCCCACGGGGAGCGCGGTGGACATGAACGCCGGCCCGTCCTGCAGGACCGTGGCGCCCTCGGACCAGCGGTAGTTCACCACCGCGCCATCCGTGTCGTAGCTGGCCGAGCCATCCACAACGACGGTCTCAACCCCGTCGTTGTTGGTGTCGGTGAGCGCCTGATCCGTGCCGGCCGCGGCCACCGGCGGGACGTTGGGCGGCGTCACGCAACCGGGAAACTGGCCATTCACGGGGGTGCCGCAGGTCGTGCCCGGGCCGCGCCAGGATCCACCGGCCTGCTGGCACGCCGCCTGGTTCGTGGAGAAGCAGCCGGCCGTCCCAAAGCAGCAGGCCCCGTCCGGGGGCGGGCAGTTGACCGGGTCCCAGGTCACGCGCATCACCCAGTCCCCGCGCGGGCGACAGCCGGTGATGCAGAACCCGAGGAAATCCTGGTCCGTCTGCAGTGAGCTGAACCGCGCCCAGCCGCCGTTGGGGGGGCAGCCATTGGCGCCGCAATTCACGGCGCCGAGCCAGTTGTCGTTGGGGTAGTTGAGCTGCGCGTACCCCGTCCCGCACCCGATCACGGTGTTGTCCGTGCACGGGAACGCGTTGGAGTTGCTGGGCGGGGCCGTGAAGCAGGGATTGGCGGTCTGGTTGTTGTGGTGGTCGATGCGGAGCCCGACCGTGAACGTCTGCTGGGTGAGGCCGCTGGGGTTGTAGATGTAGATCTGTTCGGGATCATTGGGGTCCACCGAGATCTGCACGTTCGTCCCGCGCGTTCCCGGGCCCATGACGATGTGGGGCAGGATCACGTCGTCGGAGGAATACTCCGCCACGAGCGTGCCCGTGTCGGGACGCCCCTCCCAGACGAGGATCGACCATTGCGTCGTCGTCGTTACCGTCGCGTTGAGCTGCGCGACGATGACCTCCATCAGCGTGAGCTTCAGCGGGAAGTTGATCGCCGGGAGCGTGTAGCTGCACGCGGCGACCTCGGACTCGGCGAATCCCCCCTGGGCGGTGTACGTGCCCCCGGTGAAGCTCGCGTTGGTGTAGCTGGTGACCTGCGGGCATCCGTCGCGGGTGGTGGGCATGCCGGCGGCCGAAACCCCGCGGGCCGTGTCCTCGATCACTCGCCCCTTCGTGGTGACGTGGAGCCGTTCCAACTTGTCGAACTGAACGGGCAAGGGGATGTTCCTCCCCGCGTCGACCATCGCCGGCGCGGCCTTCTGGGCCAGGACGGGTGTTGCGATAGCGAACATCCCCAGGGCGATGTGGCGGGCAACGGATGCGGAGCGCATGTGAAAGTCTCCAGATTGACAGCGGCGGCCCACGAGCGGGCCGCTCCATTCCGTACGCAGTATGCGGCATTTTGGCTGCTTGGGCAACAGAATTTGTCACCTTGCCTCGCCCGACTCCCGCAGGAGTAATGTGCAGGGACCTCCAGGAAGCCCGTTGGCCGCCTGGAGGTCCCTGATTTCGGACGTGCCATCAGGCCTGGGGGCTTTCCCGCCCCAGCCCTGGACTCAGCAGCCCGCCTCGTAGCGGGCCAGGAAGTAGAGCAGGTCGTTGATGTCCACCCCGCCGTCGGGCGTCCCCGTCCCGCTCCC
>JBGAOG010000129.1:0-7421 GCA_044221985.1 Phycisphaerales bacterium | reverse complement strand
AAGAGCAGGTCGTCGAGGGTCACGGCACCGTCGGGGCAGGCGCAGTCGTTGCACCCGCAGTTGGAGCCTCCGGCGAGGTCGGCGACGGGGTCTCCGGTCTCGTAGGCCGCGAGGAACGAGAGCAGGTCGTCGATGGTGACGGCCCCATCGCGGGCGCCCGAGGCGTCGGGGAAGTCCGCTGGGCACTCGCACGAGTCGATGACGCCGTTGGCGTCGATATAGAGGGCGGGGTCGGCGGCGATGTCGAGCAGGTCGGGCACAGCGTTGAGGTTGCAGTCGGAACTGCCCAGGGCGAGGGCGATGGCGGAGCGCACGTCGGGCAGCGGGCCGATGTGCTGGGCGGCGCCGGCGGGCTGCTGGGGGGTTCCGGTGGCGATGAGGTGCTGCTTGACCTCGGCGGGGGTGAGGTAGGTTCCGGTGGCGGCGTGGTGCGTGCTCTGGAGGAGGATGCAGGCGCTGGCGACGATGGGGGTGGCGCTGGAGGTGCCGCTGAACGTGCTGGTGTACCAGGCGTCGCGTCCCTCGGCGCTGAAGCGATCGCCGTAGCCGAGGCTGACGACGGCCTCGCCCCAGCCCTGGAGGTCGACGGTGGCGCCGTAGTCGGAGAAGGAGAGTCGAGAGCGGGGCAGGGTGGTCCCGGCGGCGGCGCCGGCGCCAACGAGGATGGCCCCCGAGTCGTTGGCGAGGAGGAAGGGGTAGTGCCCCCCGTTGCCGGTGGAGAAGATGGCCCCGTCGAGGTTCTGATTCCCGTTGGCGGCGGCCTCGCAGACGGTGATCCCGTTGCCCACGGCGATGACGATGGCGTTGTAGCAGTCGAGCCGCCACTCCATGGGAACGTACCCCCCCGTGGGCCCGACCATCTGCTGCTCGATGAGCATGACGGAGCCGGGCCCGAGCCCGGCGGCTGCGTTGTTAATGGCGGCGGCGGCGTTGTACGCGCCGGCGAGATAGACGTGGGCGTAAAAACCGGCGGCGTCGGGGGCGCAGCCCGTGGTTCCCCAGGCGTTGCGCCGGGCCAGTACTTCGCCCATGACGGCCGTTCCGTGATCGTCGCTGGTGGCGCTGGGGTCACCGCTCGTGGCGGGCCCCAGGCGCGTAAGGGGGGGCAGGTCGACGTGGGTGGTGTGCCACTGGCGTTCGACGTCGCAGACGCTGACGCCCTGCCCGCGGCCCCCTGGCCAGTCGAGCACGAGGGGCGAGCCGATGCCGGCGGTGGGGGCGTTGCGATAGCCCTGGGCAGACTCGTAGTTCGGGGGACTGGGATCGGCGCCCAGGCCGGTGAGGAAGGGCTCGGCGCGGTGCACGAGGGGGGACTTCTCCAGCTCGCAGGCGATATCGGCGGCGTCGAGAGTGGGGGGCAGGCGAAGGGTGAATTGCAGGTTCTGGTCCGGGACGGGCTTGCCCAGGTTGCGCGTGGCGACGCGCCGCAGGTCGTCGAGACGTTCCTCGCTGAGATCCGGGTAGGCCCGCTCCCACGTGGCCCCGGCGGCGGCGAGCGAATCCAGCAGCCCGGCGAGCGGCTTGAGCGTGCCCTGGCCAAAGTCCGTGAGGCCGCCGTCACGGGCCCGGACGTGGACCCCATCGCGGAGTTTCACGCTGAGCAGGTCGAGACGGTACACGCCATCGGGGCTGAGCCGCGGCGCTTCGGCGGCGAACGCGGCGGACGCCAGGGCGATGCAGGGGAAGGCGATGGCGACTGGAGTCATGGCGATCTCCGGGCTCGGGCCGAGCGGAGAGTCTACCAGAAGAACTGGGCTGCGGGAATCCCGATTGGGCCGGCTGGGGCAGCCCGGGTCGAGGCCGGAGTTCGATGAAAAAACGCCGGCGGATTCCCGGCGTCGTGGGGGGCGGAGTCAGGTCGAGGTCAGGCCGTGATGGCGGTGACCTTGACGGTGGTGTACTGCTGGCGGTGCCCGGTCTTCTTGCGCCAGGTCTTCTTGGCGCCGAACTTCTGGATGAAGACCTTGTCGCCCAGGGACTTGGGATCGACAACCTCGGCGGAGACCAGGGCGCCCGCGACGTAGGGCTGCCCGAACTTGGCGTTCCCGCCCACGTCGCCGACGACGAGGACCTTGTCGAACTTGACGGCCTGCCCGGGCTTGGCGGAGCCGGCATCGAGGAGGTCGATGTCGAAGGTGTCGCCCTGCTGGACGCGGCGCTGGCCGCCGGACTCGCTGATGATCGCGTACATGGAGGAACTCCGAAAGTCCGGCGTCTGCCGGGCCGGAATAGTAGCGGAAGGCCTGGAAGAGGCAAGGGGCGTGGGCGAATGGCGCGGTTTGTCCGGGTCGTGTCAGGGCTGGGGAGGCGTGGGAGCGGGAAAGAGGCTTGGGGCATCGACGAGGTGGGCCCCCTTGGCGTCGCAGACGGCGAACTTGTGCCCCTGGTAGAGGGTCGCGCAGCCGTAGGCCCCGTCCTTGCGGAGGGCGTAGAAGCGGACGTTGAAGTTGGGGCGCCCGTCGGGGGTGCGGAGGCGCTTTTCGAGGGTTCGTTCGGCGACGACCCTGGCGACGGCCATGCACGCCTCGGTGGGGGTCATGCCCCGGGCGAGGTTCTCGACGATGCGGAAGGCGGCGAGGTTGGTCATGGCGGCCTCGCCGCGCCCGGTGCAGCCGCCGGCGCCGACGGCGTTGTCACAGTAGTTGCCCGCGCCGATGATGGGCGAGTCGCCCACGCGGCCCGGGATCTTCCAGTTGAGGCCCGAGGTGCTGGTGCAGCTGGCGATGTCGCCCGTCGGCGTCACGGCCGAACAGTGCACGGTGCCGGTGACTTCGTGGATGCGCCAGCGATGGGAAGGCGTGGGCGACGCGTGAGGGGCAAGCGGGGAGGGGGCGCCGAGGCCGGAGGTCTTCTTCGGGAGTTGCGAGCCGTCGTTCTGGCGGGGCGCGGTGCCGCCGGTGCCGGGCGCGTCCTGCCAGGGGAGCAGGTCCCAGGTCTTGCCGCAGGGCGCGTCGAGCTCGGCGTCGTCGAGCCAATCGTCGTGGCGGGACATGTTGTGCTTCCAGTCGAGCCATTCTCGCCGGGCCTTGTCGGTGAGGATGTTCTCCTCGCGGAAACCATGGTCGAGGGCGAAGCGTCTGGCGCCCTCGCCTACGAGCAGGCAGTGGTCGGTCCTGCGGAGGACGATGAGGGCGACCATCGCGGGGTTCTTGATGTCGCGGATGGAGGCGACGGCGCCGGACTTGTGGGTGGGCCCGTGCATGACGGATGCGTCGAGCTCGACGATGCCGTCGGCGTTGGGCAGGCCGCCGAGGCCGACGGAGTCGTCCTCGGGATCGTCCTCGATGATGCGGACGCCCTGGACGATGGCGTCGGCGGGGTCGAAGCCCTGGTCGATGAGTTCGCGGGCGCGGGCGGTGGCGCGCAGCCCGTTGGCCGAGGCGATGACGCAGGGGCCGCGGTGATCGTCACCGGCGTAGCCGGGAGCGCCCCCGGGGGCGAGGGCGGGTGGCGCGGCGTTCTGGCGGGCGAGCCCTGCCCGCGAGCACGCGGAGAGGGCGCCGGCGGCGAGGAGGGAGGTGCGGCCGAGGAAGGAGCGGCGGGAGAGGTGGTCCATGGGCCCCGGTATACCGGAAGCGGGGGCGGGCGTCCAGCGGGGGCAATCAGAGGGCCGGGGGTGGTTCGGCTGCTCGGCGGCGGAGGGAGGCGCGATGCAGGCGGAGGATGGTGAAGATGGCGACGCCCAGAAGGACCCACCAGATCAGTCCCCCGATGAACGCCCACACGAGGAAGGCGACGGCGTCGGCCAGGGCGCGAAGGCCCGAGGCCGCGGCGTTTGAAATGCGCTCGCGGAGCTGCAACCACCAGCCGGACTCCTGCTCGGCGGCCTCGGGGGCGCCGTCGTGGCGGACGATGACCAGGACGGTGGCGAGGCTGGTGAGGCGGGAGAGCTTGTCGCGCTGGGCGGTCAAGCGCTCGATCTGCTCGCGGACCGAGGAGATGTGGTCGCGGAGTTCGAGGATCTCCTTGAGCGGGGCGCTGTCGCGCGTGGTGAGAAGGTGGAGCAGCTCCCGCTCGACCTGTTGCTCGTTGCGGAGGCGGGCCTCGAGGTCGACGACCTGGTCGGTCACGTCCTGGCCGCCGGCGGACTCGGACACGACCTTGCCCAGGGCGCGGAGCTGCGAGAGGACCTCGGAGAGACGGGAGGCGGCGACGCGGAGGGTGAGCTGGGCCCACGCGGCGTCGGACTCGCCCGAGAGGCTGGACTCCTCGACGAACTCGCCGGCGGCGTCGTTCACGATGAGTTGGGCGCGGGCGGCCAGGGCGCGGACGTCGGGCGTGCGAAGCTCGATCGAGGCCTTGCGGACGACGTGGCGTTCCAGCGGGGCGTTCGGGCGAGGGGCCGGGGCGGGCGTGGTGGCCAATCCACCCGAGCCGCCCGGCGGGACCCGGCGGGACATGTTCGCGGGGGCCTGGTCGTCCACGTCGGCGCGCAGCGTCCCCAGCGTCATTGCGCCGCCATCGGGCACCCCGGGCGTGCCCGCGGCAAACTCCAGGGACTTTTCGGCTTCGAGCGGCGAAGCGGCGGGGGCAGGGAGTCGGTGGGCAACCGAGCGGGCCTTGCCCAGCGAGGGGAGCGCGACGGCGACGATCGCCACGCACAGGACGAGGACGGCGGCGACGCCCACGAGCGTTCCCGGGAGCGGGCGGGAGAAGCGAGCGCGGAAGGAGCCGGGGCGCTCAGCGGCGAGAGCGGCACGCCAGGCGCCGGGTGCCGTGTCGCAGCGCGTCGCGGCGGCCAGGCGGGTTTCGAGGTCGGCGGTGGGGTCGAGGGCGGTCATGGGCGGACTCCGTCGGGGGCGAGGGTCTCGCGGAGCTTGACGATGGCGGCGTGCTGGCGGGACTTGAGGGTCCCGACGGGGATGCCCAGCACGTCGGCGGCCTGTTCGTTGGTGAGTCCGCGATGGTGGCAGAGCAGGAGGATGAGGCGGGACGAGTCGGGGAGCGAGTCCAGGGCCTTGTGGAGGGACTCGTCCGGGAACGGGGCGGGATCGGGTGGCGCGGGGGCGTGCGAGTTGGCATCGAGCGGGGCGAGCGTGGAGCGTGCGGCGGTCGCGCGCAGGTCGTTGCAGCGGTTGATGACGATGCGGTAGAGCCAGGTGCGAACGGAGCTGTCGGCGCGGAAGTGGGCTGCGAAGCGGATGACCCGGACCCACGCCTCCTGGAGCGCATCGCGGGCGAGGTCGTCGCGGCGGCCGAGCAGGGCGCGGGCGAGGCCGTAGAGGGTCGGCTCGTAGCGACGCGCCAACTCGCCCAAGGCGTCGTTGTCGCCCTTGACGAATCGGGCCAGGATGTGTTCGTCGGTCCCGTCCACGAGCAGTGCGACCTCCGTTGCGAAGTCTTGGACCGGCGCGGGCGGCGGGCGGTTCGGGAAATCTGGCGGAATGTACGTCCCGGGGGCGTCGGGAGTCGGTCTACGCCCCGAGGATGTTGATCCCGCAGTCGACGTACACGACCTCGCCGGTGACGCCGCTGGAGAGGTCGGAGCAGAAGTAGACGGCGGTCTTGCCCACGTCGTCGCCCTCGACGTTGCGGCGGAGGGGGGCGCGGAGGGGGACCTCATCGCCCATCTTGTCGGTGCCGGCCACGGCGCTGCTGGCGAGCGTGCGCAGGTACCCGCCGGAGATGATGTTGACGCGGATCTTGTCGGGGCCCAGCTCGGCGGCGAGGTAGCGCCCCGTGGCTTCGAGGGCGGCCTTGGCGACGCCCATGACGTTGTACCCGGGCACGACCTTCTCCGCGCCGTAGTAGGACATGCCCAGGATGCTCCCACCGGTGCGGGACATCATCGGGCGCGCGCGGGCGGCCATGGCCAGGAGCGTGTACGCGGAGATATCAATGGCCTGGAGGTACTGGGCGCGCGTGGTGGACGCGAACTTGCCGACCTGGAGGCACTCGCGGTCGGCGAAGGCGATGGAGTGGATCAGGAAGTCCATGCGGTCGAAGCCCTCGGCGTACTTGGCGAAGGCCTCGTCGAGCTGCTGGTCGTTGCTGGCATCCAGAGGGACGAGCCAGGGGTTCTTGGCCGACGGGAAGTCGCCCAGGGCGGCGATGGAACGCCGGCAGCGGATCTCGTTGCGCTCGCCGGGGAGATGCGTGAAGGCGACACGGGCGCCGTGACGCAGGAGGCTCTGGGCGATGAACCACGCGTAGGAACGCTCGTTGGCGATGCCGACCACCAGCCCGACTTTGCCGTCCAGAAGGCCCATTCGACGCTCCTTTCCCGCCGGCTCGGGGCGGGGGCTCGTTGCCGCGCAGTGTAGATGGGTCGGGGCGTCGATAGGATGTCGCCATGACCAGCACGCACGAGCCCGCCGGGAAGGCCCCGATCGATCTGAATGCCCTTGATCTTGGGGCACTCTACCGCGCTCTGTCGGGCGGAGGGCTCGTGCGGCGGTTGATCGAGCTGGCGCGGGATGAGGACCTGGGCATGGCTCCGGCGCCCGTTCGCCCCGGGGACACGCCCGCCAAGGCGGGCCTGGGAGAGGCGCCCGGGTCGGCGAGCATCGGCGATATCACGACGATGGCGTGCATCGGGCCCGACGCGCGGGCCGAGGCGGCGCTGGTGGCGCGGGGCGCGGGGGTGGTGGCGGGGCTGGCGGCGGTGCCCGAGCTGTTGGAGGTGTTCGCGACCGATTGTCGATTCGAGGGGCGGGCGAGGGACGGGCAGGTGGTGGCGGCGGGGACGGTGCTGGGCACGCTGCGCGGGCCGATGGACGAGGTGCTGGAGGCGGAGCGAACGCTGCTGAACCTGATCGGGCGGCTGTCGGGGATCGCGACGCGGGCGTCGGAATTCGTGGGCGCACTCGCGGGGGCGGGGCCGACGCGGGCGCGCCTCTATGACACGCGCAAGACGACGCCGGGGCTGAGGATGCTGGAGAAGTACGCGGTGCGTTGCGGGGGGGGATTCTGCCACCGCATCGGGCTGTACGACGCGGTGCTGATCAAGGACAACCACATCGCGGGCGTGGGGGCGGCGGAGCTGGCGGAGTTCGTTCGAGCGGCGGCGGCGCGGGCGCGCAGGCTCTCGCCCGGGCCGCCGGCGTTCATCGAGGTGGAGGTGGATTCGCTGGAGCAATTCGAGGCGCTGCTGACGCTGGCGGCGGGGACGATCGACATCGTGCTGCTGGACAACATGCCCCCGGTGGAGATGGTGCAGGCCGGCGCGCGGCGCGACGCGGTCAACCCGGGCCTTCAACTCGAGGCCTCGGGCGGGATCACCCTGGCCACGATCGCGGCGGTGGCCCGCACGGGGGTGGATCGCATCAGCGTGGGCGGGCTGACGCACCACGCGGTGTCGCTGGATGTCTCGATGGACATCCAGGATGCCGAAGCGCCGGAGCCGACGGCGGATGATGATGACGCGGAGGAGTAGCGCCGGTCACACGCCGGCGGCGACCTTCCTGGCAAGCTCCGCGCCC
>JBGAOG010000128.1:0-7529 GCA_044221985.1 Phycisphaerales bacterium | reverse complement strand
GATTCCCGCCTCGCCCGGCGCGGCGGTGGGCAAGCCCGCCGTCAGCGCCGAGGAGGCCGTCCAGCGCGCCGCCGGGGGTGAGAAGGTCATCCTCGTCCGCACCGAGACCAGCCCCGAGGACGTCGAGGGCATGCACAGCGCCGCGGGCATCCTCACCAGCACCGGCGGGCGCACCAGCCATGCCGCCGTCGTCGCCTGCGGGTGGGGCAAGTGCTGCGTCGTCGGCGCGGGCGAGCTCCACATCGACCCCGCCAAGGGCAAGCTCACCATCAAGGGCAAGACCTTCTCCCGCAACGACCTGATCTCCATCGACGGCGGGACCGGCGAGGTCATGTCGGGCGACATCGCCACCATGCAGCCCAAGATGTCCGGCGACTTCGCCCAGGTCATGAAGTGGGCCGACAAGTACCGCACCATCGGCGTGCGCACCAACGCCGACACGCCCGAGGACGCCCAGCGCGCCCGCGACTTCGGCGCCGAGGGCATCGGCCTGACCCGCACCGAGCACATGTTCTTCGAGGGCGAGCGCATCAAGGTCATGCGCCAGATGATCCTCGCCGAGACCAAGGACTCCCGCGAGAAGGCCCTCGCCAAGCTCCTGCCCTTCCAGCGCGACGACTTCATCGGGATCTTCAAGGCCATGAAGGGCCTGCCCGTCACCATCCGCCTCATCGATCCCCCGCTCCACGAGTTCCTCCCCCAGGACGACAAGACCCAGAAGGAACTCGCCCAGGAGCTCAACCTCTCCACCGAGAAGGTCCGCCAGCGCGTCCACCAGCTCCACGAGGCCAACCCCATGCTCGGGCACCGCGGGTGCCGCCTCTGCGTCACCTACCCCGAGATCCTCGAGATGCAGGTCCGCGCCATCGTCGAGGCCGCCATCGACTGCCTCCGCTCCAACATCAAGGCCCTCCCCGAGATCATGATCCCGCTCGTGGGCACCAGGAAGGAGCTCGAGTACCTCCGCGTCCTCACCGAGCAGACCATCGCCAAGGTCAAGGAAGAGGAAGACTACAAGCCCCGCCTCGACATCAAGATCGGCACCATGATCGAGATCCCCCGCGCCGCCGTCACCGCCGACGAGATCGCCCAAGTCGCCGATTTCTTCTCCTTCGGCACCAACGACCTCACCCAGATGACCTTCGGCTACTCCCGCGACGACATCGGCTCCTTCCTCCCCGACTACCTCTCCCGCGAGCTCCTCCCCGCCGACCCCTTCCAGACCCTCGACCAGGGCGGCGTCGGGCAGCTCGTCAAGATGGGCATCGAGAAGGGTCGCTCCACCAAGGAGGACCTCAAGGTCGGCATCTGCGGCGAGCACGGGGGCGATCCCAAGTCCGTCCACTTCTGCCACAAGATCGGGATGGACTACGTCTCCTGCTCCCCCTTCCGCGTCCCCATCGCCCGCCTCGCCGCCGCCCAGGCCGCGATCATGAACGCCCAATAACCTGCACATCGCGACCGTCGCGGACCCCAACCCCGGCCCCGTGCCGGGGTTTTTTTCTGTCAGGCCGGCGTGCCGGCGCGTCTACGTCCTGTCAGTGGGGCGAGCACTCACGGAACAGGAGCAGATCATGAAGAGTGGGACTTGGGGCATGGTGACGGGGCTGGGGCTGGCGGCGGCGTGCGGGAACGCGCACGCCACGTTCTCGTACGCGTTCGTCTTTGGTGATCCCACCACGGACATCACCAAGGTCGCCAGCACGGCCTTCATTGACGGGGCGATGCGCCTCACCACCGATGCGGGCCAGCATGGCGCCCTCTGGTACAACTCCAAGCAGAAGGTCGACACCGGGTTCCAGACCACCTTCTCCTTCCGCATCGACGACGGACCCACCGTCGCCATCCCCGGCGACGGCTTCGCGTTCGTTCTCCACGATGATCCCAACGGCGCTTCGGCCATCGGCGGCGGCGGCTCCTCCCTCGGCTACGCCCCGGGGGACGTCGGCGGGACCTTCTACGAGATCACCCGCGGGGTCGCCATCGAGTTCGACACCTTCGGATTCGAGGGTGAGTTTCCCGTTCCCCACGTCTCCATCCAGGCTCCTGGCGACTCCGGCGATGCCGCCTCCCTCGCCCACGCCACGCTGTCCGACCTGGGCATCGACATCCTCGACGGGCAGAACCACACCGCCGCCATCCAGTACGTGGCGCCCGAAGGCGTCAACCCCGGCGAGCTCAGCGTCTACATCGACTATGTCCTGGTATGCACCGCCGCCATCGACCTGCACGACATCAGTGGAGAGGATTTCACGGACATCGATGGGAACATGTACGTGGGCTTCACCGCCGGCACCGGGCTGGCCGATTCCGTCCATGTGATCAACGACTGGGCCTTCCTCGACGACCTCTCCACCTGCGCGCCGCCCGTCTGGCACCTCGCCAGTTGGGGCGGCTGCGGGTATGGCTGCGAGTTCTCCACGAACCTGCGCGTCTACGGGTCGTTGCCCACGACGTTCCAGTGGTTCCACAATGGCGTCGAGATCACCGATGACGACGGAGGACGCATCCAGGGCCTGGGCACCGATTCCCTCCGCATCCACAACCCCCAGCCCCCGGACTCGGGGCACTACTACTGCGTCGTCTCCAACGACTGCGGCAGCATCACCGCCCTGAAGGTCCCCCTCGGTCCCTGCATGGCCGACCTTGACGACGGCAACGCCTTGGGCGTCCCCGATGGCGGGATTGACATCAACGACCTCCTGTATTTCCTCGCTATGTACGAGGCCGGGAACCTCTCCGCCGACATCGACGACGGCAACGGGTGGGGCATCGGGGATTTCGGCGTGGACATCAACGACCTCCTCTTCTTCCTCGACCATTACGAGGCCGGATGCTGACCGACCCAATTTGAGGCCACCCAGGCGCTTCAACCCCCGCCCCTCGGGTGGGGGCTGTCGTTTGAACGGCTCCAAGCCCAGAGGCCAACGCCAGGACACGTATCTCAGCCCGTGCCGATCGGCTCCTACCCCAAGTCCGGGGATCGTCGCGCCCTGTGCGGTGGGTGGCTGGTGGCCCACTGGAGTGGTCGAATGCCCGTAGCAGGTCCAAAGTCCGCGCTCCGGCGGCTCGTTTTGACCGCGGCCATAGGCCTGGCCCTCGCGGGTGAGGCCCGCGCCCATTGTGACGGGGAGTGGGTGGCGGTGGGCGGGCCCGGCGGATCTGGCTCCCAGACGGCAGTCCTGGCCTCCACGCTGTGGGACCCCGACGGGCCCGGGCCCCAGGAGCCCGTTCTGGTCGTGGCGGGCCAGTTCTCCACCTTCGACGGCGTGACCGTCAACAACGTTGTCACCTGGAACGGCGTGGCCTGGTCGCCCCTGGGCCCGGGCCTGGGCAACGCGGCAAGCTGGGTGGACGCCCTGACCGTGCTGTCGACGGGCGAACTCGTCGCCGGCGGCACGTTTACCAGCTCCGGCGCGACACCCGTCAGCCGCGTCGCCAAGTGGGATGGCGCCGCCTGGACCGCGCTGGGTTCAGGGATGAACAACGAGGTGACCTCTCTGGCCGTCGCCTCCGGCGGGGAGCTCTACGCCGGCGGGCTGTTCACCAACGCCGGGGGAATCACGGCCAACCGGGTCGCCAAGTGGAACGGATCATCGTGGTCGCCCTTGGGCTCGGGCTCGGACAACGGCGTGGGCAACGCCGTCTACGCCCTGGCCCCCGCGTCCATCGGAGGCGTCTACATCGGGGGCGCCTTCACCTCTGCCGGGGGCGAGGGCGGGCGGCGCTACGTGGTGCGCTGGACCGGTAGCTCGTGGAGCACGCTCGGCTCGGGCTGCAACGCCCTGGTGCTGGCGCTCCACGTGCTCTCCAACGGCGACCTCGTTGCAGGAGGCACATTCACGTCCGCGGGCGGGCAGAGCGCCGGCCGCGTGGCCCGTTGGAACGGTTCGGCCTGGTCTGCGATGGGGTCCGGTCTCAACGCCCAACCCCTCTGCTTCGCCACGACCCCCGCGGGCGAACTCGTGGCCGGGGGGCACTTCGTCTCCAGCGGGGCCGCGATGCTGAATCGAATCGCTCGCTGGGACGGGTCGGCATGGCTGCCCATGGGCGCCGGGATGGACCAGTACGTCATGGCCTTAACGCCAACGCCCGCGGACGAGATCTGGGCCGGGGGCGGGTTCTCGACCGTCGAGGGGCTCGACTCGGCGTACCTCGCCCGGCACGACCCCCCCGACCTGGTCAGCATCGAGCGCGAGCCGCAGCCCGCGACGACCTGCGTCGGCGGCACGTCCTCGTTCAGCGTCGTCGCCTCCTCGGACGGAATAATCGCCTACGCGTGGGAGATCGAGCGTGCGCCCGGCGATTGGGTGACGCTCACCCTCGACCCCTTGCCCCTGCCCGGGGGCGGATCGGCCTCCGCCCTGGTTCCCGGCGCGGCCACCACGCCCATCATCGTCCTTCCCGATCCGGGGACCTTCACGTACCGGGTCCGGGCCGTGGTCAGCGACGCCTGCGGAACCGCCACCAGCGAACCGGCCACGCTCACGATCTGCCCCGGGGATCTGGACGACGGTTCGGGCGCGGGAACCTGCGACGGGGGAGTGGATGTCAACGACCTGCTGTACTTCCTCGTCGCCTACGAGGGCGGGGCCGCGGCGGCGGACCTCGACGACGGGACCAGGCTGGGAATCCCCGATGGCGCCGTGGACATCAACGACCTCCTTTTCTTCCTGGGACACTTCCACGGCGGCTGCTGAATCTGAACAAGGAACGACGGACGAGCGAGGCTGGGCAGCAGGGGCCCGGGGATCAAATCCGCGAACACCCACGCTTCCCCGGGCACAACGACACCAACCTCGCCTGTTCGTGACGGGCGGCCGGGAACACCCGGCCGCCCGTTCTCGTTACACCCGCGCCCAAAACGTCCGCAAGCCGGCGCGGGGCGGCTTGCGGAGGGCATCGCATCGGGGTTTCGAGCGCGGGCGCTCAGCCCCCACCCTCGCCCGTTTCCGCGTTGGCCGAGTCACGCAGGCGCTCGCGGATGGCATGGAGGTCACGCCGGTTCTGCGGGCCCAGCGCGGCCGCGCCGGGGGCGTGGCGCGAGGCGATATGCTCGGCCTGGGCGCGCTCGGTCGCGTCCCCCTCCACCAGGTGCAGGGCGAACGCGATCTCGATGGACGGGTTGTCCGGCGCCGCCGTGCGGGCGCGCCGGAAGGTCGCGGTAGCCTCGGCCCGGCGCCCCAGGGCCGACTGGGCCATGGCCAGCGTGGACAGGAAGCTGGCGTTGTCGCCCCCATCCAGGGCCTGGCGCAGCAGGGACTCGGCCCGGGCCAATTCCGGCGTCCCGCGGCGTTGGCGCACCAGCGCGTAGGCCAGGTTATTGCGAGCCGCCGCGCGCGAGGGCGGATCGAGGTCGGGGAGGTCGAGCAGGCGCCCGTAGGCCTCGATCATGGCGGGGAAGTCGCCCGCGTGCTCGCCCGCCGCGCCCAGCGCCGCCAGGATCGCCGGGTCCGAGGGGAACTGCGCCAGCAGGGTCCGGTTCACCTCGACGGCGCGCGCGAAGCAGGCGTCGGCCTCGGGCGAGTCCTTCAGCGCCAGCCCGCCCTGGTCCAGGACGCGGGCGCACGTCCCGCGCACCCCCGCGTCGGCCTGCCCCACCAGCGACAGGGCCCGCGTGGCCAGTTGCACGCCCTCGCGCGGGTCGTTGGCCTCCGTCACCAGCAGGTGCGCCAGGTTCGTCAGCGCCGAGACGCGATTGGGGCTGATCGAGATGGCCCGCCGGTACGCCTCGGCCGCGCCGGGGAAATCGCCCTGGCGTTGCAGCGTCGCGGCCAGCAGCTCGAGCACGGCCGGCGACTCCGAGTTGGCGACCAGGGGCCCGAGCAGCTCGCGCGCCCGCGTGAGCATGTCCGCCGAGTGGAACCGCTCGCCCAGCGATGAGAACGCCGAGGCCAGGGCCACGCGATCGTCGGGATCGTCGGGTGTTCCCGCCGACCGCACCGCGTCCACGCACGCCAGGGCCGCGTCCAGCGTCGGCGCCGATTCGGCCGCCGTCCGCAGGAAGATCGCGTTGCGCAGGGTCGCGGAGGTTGCCAGCGCGCCCTTGAACGCCGCGATGGCCTCGGCGTGCTTGCCCGCGCCCAGCTGCGCGGAAGCGTACAACGCCAGCCCCTGCTGCGACCGGGGATGCTCCGGATCGGCGAGCAAGGCGGGCAGGTGCGGGCGCAGCTGCAACGCCGCCTGGGCGTGGCGATCGAGATGGTCCATCGCGCCGGCGATCACCAGGTCGGGCTGCACGCCCGCCCCGGGATCGCGCTCCTTCCACGCGCGGCAGGCGGTAATCGTCTGCGCCCAGCGCCCCTGGAGCGAGAACACCTCGGCGGCCAACCGCGCCGGCTCGGGATCGCGCGGGAAGACCACCATGGCCCGTGCGGCCACGTTGGCGGCCTCCTCCAGGCGCGGGGGCGTGAGCGAGGCCAGACGCCGGACCACCAGCTGCTGCACCGCGATGTTCCCCGAGAACCGCGACGCCAGCGAGTTCAGCGCCTGGGCGTCGGACATGCGATCAGCGTCGGCGAGCTCCTGCACCGCGCGCACCGCCTGCGCCTCGGTCGCGCGGCGCGGGTCCGCCGCCAGCAGGTCGGCCAGGGCCTTCAGCTCCGTCCCCGACGCCGGCGCTCCCGACATCATCACGCGCTGGCGGAGCAAGCGGATCTCGCGCTCCTGGGGCAGGGCGGCGAGGGCTTCCTCCACGGCCTGACGGGCCGCGGGCAGGTCGCCCTGGTCGAGTTGCAGGCCCACCAGGGCGCTCCAGGAATCGATGCTCGACGGGTTCTCGCCCAGGGCCTTGCGATACCCGGCCAGCGCCGCCTGGCGATGGCCGCACAACTCCTCGAAGCGGGCGCCCAGCAGGATCCGCCGGTAGGCCTCGACCCCGCCCGAATTCACGCGCTCCATCGCCTCCCTCGCCGGACCCTCTCGCCCCAGGCGCCACAACCCGCTCGCCACGGCGGGCAAGGCGTCGAGCGGGAGGCTCGGGTGGGACGCCGCCCGACGGAACAGGGCGGCCGCCTCGTCGGCGTCGCCCCCCGACGCCATGGCGCTGGCCGCCGCGACCAGGTGCTCGGGCGTGGCCCGCGCCGGGTCGGCGACGAGGGATCGGAAGATCGGCACGGCCTCGGCGTCGTCGCCCTGCCCCACGAGCATGTTGGCGATGCGGGCCAGGAGCGCGGGATCGCCCGCGTTCTGGCGGGCCAGCGAGGCCAGCTCCAGGCGAGCCTCGTCGAAGCTGCGCTGCTCCTGGAGGAGCGCGGCGGCTCGGACTCGGATCCCCGGATCGCCCGAGGCCGCGCCCGCCGAGCGAAGTTGCACAACCGCCTCCTGCACCTGCGGGTGGATGGCCTTGGCGGGCTCGTCCATGAGCAGGACGTCGGCCAGGAGCGTCCTGGCCTCGACCAGCCCGGGGCGCGAGCCCACGATCTCCCGCAGCTGCGCCAGCACCTCCTCGCGCCTGGACGCGGTGATCTCGCCCGACAGCATGGCGCGCACCTTGGCGACGCGCATGAGCACTTCCTGGTTGACCGAGG
>JBGAOG010000127.1:0-7610 GCA_044221985.1 Phycisphaerales bacterium | reverse complement strand
GACGGACCGACGTGGCTGGACCGCCCGCTCAACGCGACCGAACGCGCGCAACTGGAGGAACACGTCGCGTCGTACCGCCGGATCCTCGACGCCCAGGGGGCGGAGCTCACCCAGGCCGCGCGCGACGACCTCGCCAAGGCCCACGGATACTACGGCCGGCTGGCCCTGGTCCATGACAAACCAGCCGGCGATCTCGATCGGGCCACGCTGGTCGAGGGCGGCGGGACGGTCGTCGCATTCCTGATCTACGTCCTGAGCCTGATGGGCGTGGGAGTCATCGGGGGGCTGGCGGCGTTCGTGGTCATGATCGTGCTGCTCGTGGGCGGCAAGCTCCGTCGCCACTTCCAGCCCCCGGCCCCGGGTGAGAGCGTCTACATCGAGACGGCCGCGCTGTTCTTCCTCGCGTTCCTGGCGGTTCAGACCATCGGGCAGTTCATCCTCCCGCGCCTCCACCTGGGAATCGGCGCCCGCCTGGGCACGCAATGGCTGCTGCTGCTGGTCCCCCTCTGGCCCCTGGTGCGCGGCGTGAAGTTCTCCGCGTGGCGCGAGCAGATCGGCTGGCACGCACCGCGGGGCGTCTGGCGCGAGGTCGGCGCGGGGATCCTCGCCTACTTCGCCGCCCTGCCGCTCCTGTTCCTTGCCATCGCCATCGCGTACATCGTCCTGGTGGTTCAGGCGGCCATGGCCGGAAAGCACATGACCCCGCCGGAGAACCCGGTCCACGAGATCATCGGGGGCGCCTCGAGCGGCGTGCTCGTCCTGCTCTTCACGCTGGCGGTCGTCTGGGCCCCCATCGTGGAGGAGTCCATCTTCCGCGGCGCGATCTTCCGCCAGCTTCGGGCCCGCATGGGCCTGCTCCTGGCCGCGGGCATCAGCGCCGTGGCCTTCGGCACGATGCACGCCTATCCGCTTCCGCTGCTGCTCCCGGTGATCACGCTCGGCTTCACGTTCGCGCTCACCCGCGAGTGGCGCGGGTCGCTGGTGGCGCCGATGGTCGGGCACTTCCTGCACAACGCGACGCTGCTGACGCTGGCCATCATGGTCTTCCGCATCACGCAATAGACGCGGGGGCTCGATCCCCGATCGCCAGCGCGCGCTCCAGCATCCGCGCCGCGCGGAGCATCGTCGACTCGTCGAACGCGCGCGAGACCAGCTGCACGCCCACGGGCAGCTCGACGCGCCGCCCGCCATCCTCCACCCACGCCATCCCCGCCGGGACGCTCATCGCCGGCAGCCCCGCCAGGTTCACCCCCACCGTGTACACATCCTCCAGGTACATCGCCAGCGGCTCGCTCGCCTTGGCTCCGACCTTGAACGCCGGGCTCGGGCTCGTGGGCATCAGGATCGCGTGGCACCCCGCCGCGAACGCGTCCTCGAAGTCCGCCAGGATCTTCCGGCGCGCCTTCAGCGCCGTCGCGTAGTACGCCTCGTGGTAGCCGGTGCCCAGCACGTGCGTGCCCAGCATGATCCGGCGCTTGACCTCATCCCCGAATCCCTCGCTGCGCCCGCGCGTGTAGAGCTCCGTGAGCCCCTCGCCCGGCGCCAGCGACGCACGCCGCCCATACCGCACGCCGTCGTAGCGGGCGAGGTTGCTGCTGGCCTCCGCCGTGGCGACGATGTAATACGCCGCGATCCCCGCGTCGGTCATGGGCAGGTCGATGCTCACGATCCGCGCACCGAGCCCTCGGTACGCGGCGATCGCCCCCTCGAAGACCCGCGTCACCTCCGGGTGGTTCGCCGCGCTCCGCGCCTGCGTGGGCACGCCCAGCGTGAGCCCCTCGACGCCACGATCCACCTCTCGCGACCAGGGCGGGACCGTGAGCAGCGAGCTGGTGCTGTCGTGCGCGTCGTGCCCGCACATGATCTCCAGCAGCAGCGCGGCATCCGCCACGCGGGTGGACATCGGCCCGACCTGATCCAGCGAGCTGGCGAAGGCCACCAGCCCGTAGCGCGACACTCGTCCGTACGTGGGCTTGACCCCCACGATCCCGCAGAGCGAAGCGGGCTGGCGGATCGAGCCGCCCGTGTCGCTGCCCAGCGCCGCGGGGACCAGCCGAGCCGCCACCGCCGCCGCCGAGCCGCCGCTGCTCCCGCCGGGCACGCGCGAGGTATCCCAGGGATTGCGCGTGGGGCCCCGGCACGAGTGCTCGGTGCTGCTGCCCATCGCGAACTCGTCGAGGTTGGTCTTGCCCACGACGATGGCGCCCGCGTCGATCAGGCGCTGCGCCGCCGTCGCGGTGAAGGGTGACTCGTAGGTCTCCAGCATGCGGCTGGCGCACGTCGTCCTGCCCCACGCCAGGCAGATGTTGTCCTTGATGGCCACGGGCACGCCCGCCAGCGCGAGCGAAGACCCCTGGCCCGCCGCGACCCGATCGTCGATCCGGGCCGCCCGCTCCAGCGCCGAGTCCGGGAACGTCTGCACGAAGGCCTTGAGCGCGGGATCGAGCCGCTCGACGCGCGCCAGCGACTCGCGCACCGCCTCCACCGCCGAACGCTGGCGCTCGCGCACGCCCGCGGCGATCTCAACGACGCTCTGAGCTCCTCCGCCGGTCATTCGCCCACCTGGTTACGCCCCCCCACCGTCCCCGATCACCTTGGGCACCCGAACGAACGGCGCCATCGTCCCGGGCGACATCCTCATCAACACCTCGTTGGAGAGCGTCGGCCCCGGCACGTCGTCGTCCAGCCGGTTCACCCCACCCTCCACGCTCGCCAGCGGCTCCACCCCCGAGAGGTCGATCCCCCGCAGCCGGTCCATGTACCCGATGACGGCCGAGAGCTCGCGCTGAAAGTGCCCGACCTCCTCGTCGCGCAGCTCCAGCCGCGCCAGCCGGGCGATCTTGCGGACGGCGTCCTCGGAAAGGTGGTGGGACATCGGGAGAGTGTACGAACCGCGGGAGCGCCGGGGGCGAACAATGCGTCATGCCGCCCGTCGCACACGCCAGGATCCTCCTTGGTCGATTGCGTGCGACGATCCAGCGACCGCGGACGACGGGGCTGCTCACCGTGGCCCTGGTGCTCGACGCGGCCTGGGTGGGGAGCCTCGGCTGGACCCCGACCTGGAACGGGCAGCGGTTCCACACCGACTCGGTCGCCATGAGGTTCCTCTGCCGGTTCGATCCGCACATGGGGAGGCCTCCATCGGCGACCGAATTGGAGAGCTTTGACCTGGAGCGTGTCGGGGGACGCTGGCAGATGGTCGACCTGGACCATCGGAGTGCGGACGCGTTTGCCGTACTCCTTCAATCCAAGCCGGAGGACGGCGCGAGAGTCACGTACCAGCGGCGGGCCGTGATGACCGGCCTCTGGATGCCGACCACGGCACGGACCACGGGCATGCTCCGAATCCGCAGCTATGCAACCAACGGCCAACTCGGTCCCGAGGATCAGCGGCAGATGCGGGATGCCGTGGCCGACGAGCTGACCCGCCGCGCCGAGCAGCAAGGGCTTTCCGAGGCCCTGGTCCGGTCCAACGAGGTCCGGGCGGGAGGGGTGTCGAACATCCGCCCGATCTGGTGGGCCCGGGCCCACAACGCCGGCACGCTCGCGGTGCTTGGCGCGTGGGCATGCTCGTGGGGCTGGATCGCCCAGGTCGCCACGCGTCGTCGCGCCCTCCTCCTCTCCCGCGGCCTGTGCGCCAAGTGCAGGTACGACATCGCGTCCATCACGCCCGACGGCACGGGCGCACGCACCTGTCCGGAATGCGGGTCCAATTGGAGAGCAACACGGAACCCCCTCCCTCACGGTCGGGGCTCCTAGCGGCGTGGCGCTCACCGTCCCGTCGACACATCCTGCCCACGGAACATGCGGGCCATGTCGCGCATCATCTCCGATCCGCGGGACCGCTGCGACGGCGTCGCGTTCGAGCCCATCCGCGTGCTCATGAAGCCGATGAACTTGCCCATGCTCTCGTTGTCGGGGCGGTTCTTGCCGCTCTTGAAGCCCTCGTAGTCGCGCTTCGCGTTCTTCTTGGCACGGGCCAGGCGATCCTCGTCGGAGATGTCCCGGTGGCGTCCGCCCAGTTCCTCCATCATCTTCTCGAAGCCCAGGTACGCGTCCTCCAGGTACTTCTTGCGGTCCTCGGGCCTGGCCTTCTCGTACTCCTTCGCCTTCTCATCCCACGCGTCGATGGCCAGGCGTGAGAGGTTCTCCTCCAGTTTGCGGCGCATGGGCCCCTCAATGCTCGCCGCCAGGGCCGCCATGAGCTCCGAGTCGCCCGCGCCCATCCCCTTGATCCGCTTGATCAAGTCGCCCATGAGCTCGATGCGTTTCTGGATGGGCAGGGTGTTGAACTCGTCGGAGAAGAGCGTGTAGTCGAGCACGTCGTCCATCGGGCCCGTGAGGTACTCGGGCGTGGGGCGCTCGCGCAGCGCGAAGTATGCGCCCAGACCCCCGCCCAGGATGGCCAGCGCCAGGGCCGCCTGCCCGATGCGCTTCCAGCGCCGGCGCTTCTCCGGATTCTGCCGGACGCCCCGGTACCAGTCCTTCAGGCGCACGGGCACCACGGACCGGGGCGGGCGCGGCGAGAGGACCGGCGCCGCGTCGAGGCCATCGAGCAAACCCGTCATCGTGTTGCCGCTCATGCGCGCTTCCTCTTAGTTTCCATCGCCGGGATCGGGGACGCCTCCGGCCCGCAGGATCGCGACCACCAGCAGCTCGATGCGAGCCTGATCGAAGTACGGACACTTCTCCGCGCTCCCGTCGCCGTAGAACAACGCGTTCTTGTCCCAGCGCGCCTCGGCGGACAACCCGCCTCGCCTGTTCACGTCGAACCGTGAGTTGTGCCAGTCGTCGGCGTCGTACAGGATCGGAGTGCGACGGTCCTGCTGGGCGTACGCGCGGGTCACCGCGAACTGCACCTTGTCCGCGGGAACGGTCAGCAGCTCGGCCAGGTACATCGCCAGCCCCGGGCCATACTCGTAGCTCGTGCCCTTGGATTTCCAGTAGGGCTTGTGGTCCGTTCCCGAATCCCCCGTCAGGTCTGAGGGGCACCGGTACGGATCGAACGACGCCCAGTCGCCGCTGCCCGTGGGCTGGTAGGGCTTGGCGGCGTCGATGTACTTCTCCAGCACGTCCAGCAGCGACGGGTCGTTGGAGTTGCTGTTGCCCGTCAGGGGCGTCACCCGCGGCAGGAGGTCCTTGCTCTCGGTCTGCATGTAGTTCTGCAGGCCCAGCCCGATGCTGCGCAGGTTCGTCAGGCACTTGGTCCGGCGCGCCGCCTCGCGCGACTTGCCCAGCGCGGGCAGCAGCAGCCCGATCAGCAGCGCGATGATGCTGATCACCACCAGCAACTCGATCAGCGTGAACCCGCGCCATGGCTGGCCCGGGCGCAGCGCAGCCTTGCCGAGCCGCGGAATATCCCCCATCGAAGACGGGATGTCATTGGCCATGCGCGCAGAACTCCCCCACGAGCATACTTGGGAAGCATCGGCATTGGTTCTCACGCAACGCCGATTTTTGAGCGAACTTGGCGGCTACTTCACCCCCGAGTCCTTTGAACCACCCGCCTACCCACCCCCTAGATCGGCAGGCACAGCCCACCGCTCGCCACCTCGTCCACGACCTTGCGGGCCAAGGTCGTCTGGGTTGCACGGAAGATGTTCGCATTGGCCGCGAATCGAGCCTTGAACGCGTCATCCTCACGCTTGGCCGTCTCGATCCCCGCGACGACCGACCGTAGCGAGGCCTTGAGCTGGCGGGCCCGCCAGACGGCCGCCGCCAGCCCCGCCCCCAGGATCAGCGGCGCCCGCCATGGTTCGGGCAGGAACGCCGCGATCGACCCCGCCGCGTCGCCGACGGAGGGTGCCGCTTCCGACGCGGCCAGGGCCTTGTCCACCTCTCCCACCGCGTTGTTCAACGACTCGAGCGCGGTCCGAGAACTCTCCAACTGCCGCGTGAGCTCTCCTCGCCCCGGGTCGTCGGCGGGCATGGACTCGAGCCGCTCGCGCAGCGTCTGGACCTCGCCGGCCAGCGACTCACGCACCAGAGCGGCCTGATCGCGCGTGGCCTTGACCTGCGCCACGTCCACGCAGGCCGCCAGCGCGCCGGCCAGTACGCCCGCCGCCACCCACACCGCCGCTCGCCCCAACCCGCGCGACACCCACCCCCATCCACCACGAGCTCCCAGGAGAACCTCCCGCACGCGCCCATGCCCGCGGACCGATCGTCGGCGACGGGAGCGCCCGTCGCGGAAGCGCGGTCGGCCCTGCGAGCGGCGCGTGCGGAGTCAACCTAGCGGCGCAACCACCCAACCTCGAGGGTCAGGCGGGCAATGGACGCGTCTTGGCGCGCGCTGCTGGCCGCGATCATCAAGGAGCGCGCGCCGCGGCCCCAGGCTGGGCGGCCAGGATCTCCCGCACCAGCGCGTGCGTGAGGGCGTGCCCCGAGCGATCCGCGATCACGTCGGCCCGCAGGACCGCGCCCAGCAGGGAGAGATCGCCCATCAGGTCCAGCAGCTTGTGGCGCGCGGGCTCGTCGGGGAATCGAAGCTCGTTGTCGATGGGGCGTCCGCCGGCGTCGAGCACGAGCATCTCGCTGGCGGACACGTGCGAGAACATCCCCAGGGCCCTCATCGCCAGGGCCTCGCCCTCGAGGCAGAACGTGCGCGCCGGCGCGACGAGGGCGGCGTAGTCCTGCCCGTGCTCGAACGCCGCCGTCTGACTGGGGATCGGCGACCGGGGCCCATAGAACAACGTGTACGACCACGACGCGCCGGGGGCGGCCCGGGGGAGGGCCCGGATCGACGCGCCCGTCCGCTCGTCGCGCACGACCACCTCGCGCGTCGGCACGATCTCACGCAGGGGCGAGCCCAGGGGATGGTGACGCACGCCCGCCTCGCGGATCGCACGCACGAACGCGCCCGCCGAGCCGTCGAAGATCGGCACCTCGGGCCCGTCGAGCTCGATGGCGGCGTCGTGCACGCCCAGCCCCGCCATGGCCGAGAGCAGGTGCTCGACGGTGGCGAAGCCCTCGGGGGCCGCGGGCGAGCGAGCGAGGGTGGTGTTGCGTCCCGCGACGGCGCCGGGGATGCAGGTGTGCGCGGGGACCGTGGAGAGATGGGCGATGGTGGCGGGCGTGGGGCGCGGATCTCCGGGGCGCACGAAGCAGATCCCGCTGCCCCCGGGCGCGGGCATCAGGCGCAGCGTGCCCTGGCGCGCCGAGAAGAGCCCGATGCCCGAGAGCGAGATGGAGCGGGCGAGTGTGGCGCGGTGCATGGGCAAGTGTAGAGGCGGGCAGGGAAAGCCAAAGGCGCTCGTCTACCGATGACGCCTCAACAGCACCCATCCAAGCGGCAGCGAAATTGCGCCAATTACCCCCGGCGCGGGGATTGCAGCCGCAATGCGAAGCCCTTGCGTGCTCAGGCGGACCGATGGCGTATCCGCCCCAATCCCGGCATGCAGGTAATCGGCACCAACGGTTGATGAGTCTCCCGCGGCGGAGCCTTGAAGTACGCGGTAGGTTGGGACACCTGTCGAAAAGCTGTTGAGCACGTCCTCGCACCACTCGCTCGCGCCGCCGCTCGTGTCATAGAGACCCCACGGCGAGGTCGACTGCGGGTACGAGCCCAGCGGGATTGCCCACTCCGCCCAGTTGTTGGCCGGATCGTGGTA
>JBGAOG010000126.1:0-7633 GCA_044221985.1 Phycisphaerales bacterium | reverse complement strand
GATTGAGGGTGTGGCCGCAGACGTTGCGAGAGTAGTTTAGGCGGATGAGCACCATCGGCAAGAATCAGCCGGAAGTCTGCGCGAATCGGGAAAGATGGGGCGCGGTCAGGGAGTGGGCACAGTGGAAAAGGGCATGCGATCAGTTCGACCTCATCGGGTCTCGTCCCTATGCTTGACGTTCCAGATTGCGGGGTAGAGCAGCCTGGTAGCTCGTCGGGCTCATAACCCGGAGGTCGTAGGTTCAAATCCTACCCCCGCTATTGCCCGGGTCGTCCAGAAACTGGGCGACCCACCCGTTAGAAGTGAACGCCCCGACCGCAAGGCCGGGGCGTTTGCGTTTCCGGGCCGCGTTTTGCCGAGTCTCTCGACATGCCCTGTCTCGGGAAGTCTCACCCCCCGGGGCGGGGGCGCCCCCGCCCCCGCGAAGCGACTGCACCAGTCGCTTGAGGGCCTCGCGGCGCCCGCGGATGTCTCGGAAGTTCAGGTTCTTGATGGCGATACCGCTGGCGATCTTCTCGGCCTCCTCGGCGGAGGGAAGGTCTCGCTCGGCCTCGCCCTTGCCCTGCAGGGCCCGCATCAGGCCGTACTGGATGTCGATCTGCTGTTCGGGGGTGAGGTCGCGAGACTCGAGGGCGGAGCGGTAGGACTGGATGGCCTCGTCGAGCCACTGCATGCGGAAGAAGGACTCGGCGAGGAAGGCCTGGGCCTTGGTGCGGAAGCGTGGATCGCCCTGGGCTTCCTGGAAGAGGGGGATGGAGTCCTCGAAGCGTTCGGCGCGGAAGAGGGCCGAGCCGAGGTCGAACTTTTTACCCAGGTCGGTGGGGTAGGCCTCGACGCGCTGCAGGAGTTCCTGGCACTCCTGGTCGCTGAGCGCCTTGCGGGCGGCGACGAGGGCGGCGGAGCGGTCCGCCTCTCCCGGGCGCTCGTCGAGTTTCTGCCTGGCATCGGCGACGCGGCGTCGCGCCTGGCGCAGGCGGATCTCTCCGGCCATCTCGCGGAAGCGGAACTGTCCCGAGTCGGCGTGCATCTGGGTGAAGATCGTGATCGCGCGTTCCTCGTCGTCGGGCGTCCCGCGCTGCACCAGCACCTTGGCCAATCGCTCGAGCGTGGGCAGGTCACCTGGGCGGGCGGCGAGGTCCTTTTCCGCGGCGTCGACGAGGCGTGCGAGGGAGTCGGGGGTCTGGACCACGCGGTCCTGGGCCTCGAGCATCTGCTGCTTGGAGGCATCGCGGAGGCTGGAGCGGAAGCCCCCGCCCTGGCCGGCGGCGGCCTCGTACCCGCCCTTGGTCATGGTGGCCTGGGCGGCGAGCTGGCGGATCTTGGCGGCCAGGGGCCCGTCGGAGGGATCGAGCTTGGAGGCCTCCTCGGCGGCGATGATGGCCTTGTCGTAGACGCCGAGCTTCTCGAAGCACTCGCAGGCCTTGACGTAATGGTCCTTGCGCGGCTTTTTGTCGGCGCGCACCCAGCCGAGGGCGCGCTCGCCGATCCACCGGGCGGGGTCGGTGAGCCCGAGCCTGGTGGAGATTTCGAAGGCGCGCATGGCGAGGGAGGCGTCGGTGGGCTTTTGCCCCCACTCGATGAGCGACCGCAGGTACTTGTCGAGGTCGGAGTTTGCCGAGACGACCTTGAGCACGTCCTTGCTCAGGCCCTTCTTGGCGCCGCCCGCCTCCAGGAACTTGTCGAGCGAGGTGAAGAAGCCGAGCAGCCCGTCGACGGCCATGGGGTCCAGGCGCATGCCCTGGAGCCAGGAGCCGACGGCGTACTCGTAGTTCTCGGTGTCGTGGACGGTGCGGGCGTGCTCGAAGAAGCGCTTGGCCTTCTCGGGCGAGAAGGCCACGGGCTCGGGCTGGCTGGCGGGATCGTCGGCTTTCTTCCGGTCGAACAGGCCCAAGGGTTGGTCCTTGCGTCGGGGTGTGGTAGCGGGGGACCGCTGGCTGGGCCCATCCGCAGGGGCGGATTCTACGGCGAGGGGGCCGACCCGGGCGGGGCGTGAGAGCCGCCCTGACTCACGCCATGCGATACCATCGCCCGATGCCAGTGGATCCCACCCAATTGGAGATTGTGGAGTATCCGGACGCGATCCTGCGTCGAAAGGCCGCGCCCGTCGAGCGGGTGACGGACGAGGTTCGCGCCGTCGCCAAGCGGATGATCGAGCTGATGAACGAGGCGGAGGGGGTGGGTCTGGCGGCCCCGCAGGTCGGATTGGCGTGGCGGATGTTCGTGGCGGACGTTCCGGCGGGAGAGAAGGGGCGATCGGCGTCGTCGGTCCCCCCCACCGCCACGGAGGGGCCGCGGGTGTACATCAACCCTGTGCTGAGCCACCCGGCGGACGGGATCGAGCCGTACGAGGAGGGGTGCCTGAGCCTCCCGGGGATCCGCGGGGAGGTTTTGCGCCCCAAGACCATCACCATCACGGCGATGGACGCCGAGGGCCAGGCGATCACGTCAACGGCATCGGGGTTGCTGGCGCGATGCTGGCAGCACGAGGTGGACCACCTGGACGGGATCCTGATCCTGGACCGGATGACGCAGGCGTTCCGGATCAAGAACAGGGTGAAGGTCAAGGCGCTCGAGCGTGAGGGCGGGATGTAGCCGGGGCGGCGGCGCCGCGGCGGGCGAGGAGGGCGATGGACCTGGTGTTCTTTGGATCTGGCGCGTTCGGGTTGCCGACGCTGGAGGCGTTGGCGCGGGAGCACCGCGTCGTGGGGGTGGTGACGCAGCCGGACCGCCCGGCGGGTCGCGGGGGCAAGCTCACGCCCACGCCCATCGGCGCCTGGGCGGCGGCGAACATGCCCGGGGTGCCCCTGCTCAAGCCCGAGGATGTGAACGAGGCGGGCGTGATGGCGCGGGTGCGAGCGCTTCCCGCCGGGGCCTGGGTGGTGATCGCCTTCGGGCAGAAGTTGTCACCCGCGCTGCTGGCCGATCGCTTCGCGATCAACCTGCACGCGAGCCTGCTGCCTCGCTGGCGGGGCGCGGCGCCGATCAACCGGGCGATGCTGGCGGGCGACGCGGAGACGGGCAACAGCGTGATCACGCTGGCGGAGCGGATGGACGCGGGGCTGGTGCTGGGACAGTCGCGGCGGGAGATCGAGCGGATGCAGACGGCGGGTGAGCTGCACGACGCGCTGGCCGGAGACGGGCCGGCGCTGGTGCGGGACGTGCTGGCGCGGCACGGGGCGGGGACGCTGCGGGGGCACGCGCAGGACGAGTCGAGGGTCACGCTGGCGAAGAAGTTGAGCAAGCAGGAGGGCGTGGTGGAATTCGCGTGGGGGGCGGACGAGGTTCGGCGTCGCGTGCACGGGCTGAACCCGTGGCCAGGCGTGACGGTGACGTTCCGCGGCGAGGGGGTGAAGGTGCTGCGGGTGAAGGTCGCCGCGGACAAATCCCAAGAAGCGGGCGGGACGGTTATCGACGCGGCCCGGGGGCTGGTCGCGTGCGGCGCCGGGACGACGCTGGAGCTCTTCGAGGTGCAGCCGGCGGGCAGGAAGGCGATGGGTTGGGGGGACTTGGCACGGGGGGCGCGGGTGGCGGCGGGGGAGCGGTTCGTGGGCGGGGGTGCGTAGGTGGGCGCGATCCAGCTGATGTTGTGGGAGCTGGTCGAGCCGCTGGCGAAGAAGCTGGGGCTGGTGAAGGACCGTGCCCGGCCCGGACCTGCGCGGGAGGGGCGCGGGCGGACGGGCGGGGGCCGATCGCGAGGCGCGGGCGGCACGCGGGTCGCGCCGAGCGGCGACGTCGGAGGCACGACGTCCATGGCGGCCCGCTACGAGCGGGTGGCGCGCGAGATGCTCTCGAAGTACGAGGTCCGGGTGCGCAAGTGGCGTCGGGGGACGAGCGGGATCGCGTGGTACGTGGCGTATCGCGACGGGTCGGTGCAGCGGCTGATCGAGTCGCCGCGTCCGCGCGGGCCGATGTCGATGGCGGTGTTCCTGCACGAGATCGGGCACCACGCGATCGGGTTCAACGTGTACAAGCCGCGCTGTTTGGAGGAGTACCACGCGTGGGAGTTCTCGCTGCGGACGATGCGCGAGCGTGGGCTGAACGTGACGGAGGCGGTGCTGCGGCGCCGGCGTCGCTCGCTGGAGTACGCGGTGGGCAAGGCGTGCCGGCGCGGGATCAAGTCGATCCCGGCGGAACTGGTGGAGTTCATCCCGGCGAGGTATCGGGCCGGGCGGGCGTGAGGGCGTTATTGAGCGACGGCGCGCAGGACGGCCTCGGCGACCATCGCGATGAGCAGGATGGGCAGCTGGATGATGGAGACGAAGAAGAGCCGGCGTGCGCTGGGGCGGTCCTGGAGCATGAGGAATCGCCACGCGGCGTGCACGAAGGGAAGGCAGGTCAGGAGGGCCAGGGAGGCGTACACGAGCCCGAGGCGGTCGCGGAAGAAGTAGGCCGGGGCCAGGGCGGCGGGGATGAGCACGATCGCCCACACCATCGAGTGCCACGCGGTGTGGGGCCCCGAGGCGGTCACGACGGGGAGGAGGCGATACCCGCCCTTGGCGTAGTCGTCCTTGTACATCCAGGCGAGGGCGAGCGAGTGGGGCATCTGCCAGGCGACCATGAGGGCCACGAGGGACAAGCCTGCCGGATGGAGCCCATCGGCGAGCGAGTTCGACGCCGCGGTCCATCCGATCAGGGGCGGGAGGGCGCCGGGGATCGTGCCGACGTAGGTCGCCCAGGGCGTGAGGAGTTTCAGGGGCGTGTAGGCGAGGGTGTAGGAGAGGACGCAGGTGAGGGAGAGGGCGGCGGGGAGCCAGGTGGGCAGGCAGAGGAGCACGCCCACGCCGAGGGCGGAGAGGGCGAGCCCGGCGATGAGGACGGCGCCTGGGACCACTCTCCGCGTGGGCAGGGGTCGTTTCTGGGTTCGCGTCATGAGGGCGTCGCGGTCGCGTTCCATCCACTGGTTGATGGCGTTGGCGCCGGCGGCCGAAAGGGCGGTGCCCAGCGTGCTCAGCACGCCGGCGAAGAGGAGGGCCTGGGTGTCCCAGGCCCGGGCGCTGGCGGCGAGGGCGAAGCCGACGAGGGAGGTGATGGTGACGAGGCGAACGATGCCCGGCTTGGTCGTCTCAAAGACGGCGTGCAGCGTGGTGGCTGCGGTCGAAGCTGGGCCCGGAAGGCGGGCGGGCTGCGTGGGCGTCAGGCTCGTCAAGATCGGCTCCTGCGACGGCGGAGATACTAGGACCAGCGGGCGGGGTCGGATTCAGCGCGAGCCACGCGGCGGCAGGGCGACGATGCGGTCGATCATGGGCCCGAAGCACGCCGGGGGGCTGAATCGCTCGCGGACGTGGCGTCGCCCGGCCTGGCCCATCGAGCGGCGCAGCGCGGGGTCGGCGAGCAGCCGGTCGATGGCGGCGATGAAGGCGGCATCGTCGTTCCAGGTGCAGAGCAACCCCGTCTCGCCCTCGCGGACGACCTCGGGGAGGCCGGCGATGCGGCTGGCGACGATGGGCAGTCCGACGCCGGAAGCTTCGAGGGCGGCCCACACGAACGTGTCTTCGCGCGTGGGCAGGACGAACAGGTCCATGTCGGGCAGGTGGCGAGCGAGGAGTTCGTCGCGTGGGACCGCCCCGCGCCAGGCGACGTTGCGTGCGGAGGGATCGGGCTGGACCCGCCCGGAAAAGACGTGGAGTTCGGCCCGATGGGCCCAGTGCTGCTGGTGCCAGGCGAGCAGTCGCGGGCCGCCCTTGCGGGGCCAGTCGTTGCCGACGAAGGCCAGGCGGGGCAGGCGACTCGCGGGGGCGGGCGTCTCTGGGGCGAGGGGGAGGCCGCTGGGGAGGGTCACGGCACCCGGCGCCACGAGGATCTTGTCCGGGGGGATCGAGTAGTGCTCGATGAGCGAGCGTTCGACCCATCGCGTCCAGGGGCAGATGAGATCGGCGGCGGCGTAGATCCGCGCCTCGTCGCGGATGAAGGGAAGGCGAGTCCACCGGGCGTAGCCCCAGTCGCGGACCTCGTTCTCACCGGTGGCGTCGAGGTTGACCACGACGCGGCACCCCCACCGTCGCGGGATGTCCGCCGCGGAGAGGGCGATGCCCTGGGTCATGATGAACACGGTATCGAAGCGTCGCGCGTCGAGCGGTCCGGCGAGCCAGGCGTTGAGCGCGCGTCGGAAGGCCCGCAGTTTCCGCCAGGGGTGCAGGTCCCATCCGGGAAGGCGCGCCTGGGGCAGGGCCTTGCCGGCGATCCGGGCCCAGAGGGGCCAGCGGACGAACACGTGCGTGGCGTCGAGGTCGGGGCGGGACTCGGTGTAGGCCGCCAGTTCGCGGGCGTAGGTGGCCAGCCCGGCGAACATGGAGTGGATGAAGAGCACCCGCGCGGGTCCGGCGCGCTGCGGGGGCGGGAGCTGCTCGGGGCGGACGGCGCCGGCGTCGCTGGCGACGAGGCGGTTCATGGGGCTTGAGGGGCCGGGGCGGCCGCGCCGGCTCGCCCGCGGGCCTGCTGCTCTCCGCGCCGGGCCAGTTGGAAGAACCCCAGGAGGACGAGTCCGATGGCCAGCCCCATCACGTAATAGCCGAGGCGTCGGCGCCTGGTGGAGCTGGTCGCGAGCTGGCCCAGGGAGGACATGCCCGATCCTACGCGCGGGCGTGCGAAGGGGCGTGGAGGGCGCGGACGGTGCGCGATGGACCGCGCCGCGGGGAGCCGCACTACCGTTGCGTCGGCGTGCTGAGATTCGAGGACCCAACCTGGCTGTGGTGGATCCTGGCGGCCCTGCCGCTGGGGCTGGCGGGGTGGGCGTGGTTCGCGGCGATGAGCCGGGCGCGCAAGGGCGTGGCGGTGCTGCTGCGGCTGGGTCTGATCGCGGCACTGGCCGGTGCGCTGGCGGGGTTGAGCCGGGTGACGCGCACGGAGAACCTGGCGGTGGTGGCGGTCGTGGACGCCTCCGAGTCGGTGCGTCGCTTGTGGCGCGAGGCGGGAACGGGCGGGGACCCGCTGGAGCGAGCGTGGGAGTTCGTGGGGCGTGCGACGGCCAACCGCGGGGCGGACGACCTGCTGGGCCTGGTGGTCTTCGACGGGCGAGCGATGGTGCTTCGCACGCCGACGCGGGCGCCCGCGGTCACGGGCGGGATCGACGCGCGCGGGACCGACGGCAGCGACCTGGCGGGGGCCATCCGGCTGGCGCGGTCGATCATCCCGCCCGACGCGGGCGGGCGGATCGTGCTGATCAGCGACGGCAACCAGACCAGCGGGGACGCCCTGGCGGCGGCGCGCGAGACGGCGGGGCTGGCGCGAGCGGGGGCGATGCGGCGGGGGATTCCCATCGACGTGGCGCCGCTGCGGTACCACGTCGAGGATGAGGTGATGGTGGAATCGGTCGATGCGCCGCCCGCCGCACCCGAGGCGTCGACCATCGCGCTGCGAGTGCTGCTGGAGGCGACGTCGGCGTCGACGGGCACGGCGGGTCGAAGAAGCGGTTCTCGACGGTCGAGGCGGCGCTCGACTGCGCGGCCGGGGCGGTGGCGCTGCTCAAGACCGTGTGGCCCCAGGTGACGCCCAAGCTGGCGGTGGAGCTGCTCTGGGAGAGCGCGGACACGAGCAAGCGCTGCGAGAACACCCCGGAGCAGGGCTGCGGCGCCGGGGTGCTGGACGTGGACCGGCTGCTGCAGTGGGGCGAGGCCCAGAAGACCTGCCGGTGCCC
>JBGAOG010000125.1:0-7688 GCA_044221985.1 Phycisphaerales bacterium | reverse complement strand
AGAAACACAGGCCGCGACCATCGCGACCTGACGGCACTGGCCACGAGCCGCCACAGGCGGGTTGAGCACGCCTCTTGGGGGCGACCGCACCGGTCCAGCAGAAACTGGGAGGGACCCATCCGGCTGCACGCAGGAAGCCGGTGGGAGGAACCGGGTTTCTGCTTGACCGGCCCGCCGGCGGCTCGAAGGTGCCGTCGTCAAGGTCGTGGGTTGGTCGAGGACGCTCAAGCAGGAATGGAGCTGGCACGAAACTACGACGCGGCGCAGCACCGGACTCTCGGCCCCCGCCTCGGCGAAAACCGGTTGGGACAAACGGGCAAGCACGGAGTCTTCCGACTTTGCGGTGCGTCGCCAAGGTCGATGGTCGGCAGGTCTTTGTACACCATCCGAAGACGCCGCAACCGAGCGGAACCGAGTCCGAAGAATCAAGGATGCCAATCTCGGCGCGACCGTCGGGGGTGGCGCGCCAGGAGGATCTGAACCATGAGCTTCTTCAAGGAACCGGTCTCGCACGTAGCCACGGTCACCGCTGCGATCCTCGGCTACCTTGCCATCGTCGACATGGTGGTCACATCGGCGAACGAGTCACGCCACCATTGGGAGGAGATGACCCTCGAATCCCTGAACGCGTCCAACCCGGCGGCCACGTCGCTCGCGACGGCGGCGGCCAAGCAGGCCCAAGTCGATTTCCACAACTGGTACGGCAGCATCTTCGTCATGAACACCATCATCGGCGGCTTGGTCATCGCCGTCGTGGTCGTCACGTCCCTCAAGTTCGCCGCGGCCAAGAACCGGCCGAAGATTCGCCCAACATTGTCGGGCGTCCTAGATCTGGTTTGGGCGGCATGCTTCCTGGGTGTCGTCTGGTCTTCGCAGGACTTCTGCTTGGCGACGTATCGGAACGAATGCACGACGGTCCTAGGAACGCCACCGGTCTACGGAGGCATCCCGACGATCACGCTCAAACCGTGATGTCGCACCCACTCCGGCTTGCATCGCGGCACCGTCCTACCTCATGCCAAGCGCACGCTTGGTTCTTGCGCGGCGCAGGTCATCAAGGGGCTTCATGGGGCGGCAGGGTGCGCGACGAAATCACTCGACAGGGGCCGATGCCTGTTTGGCCGATGGATGTGAGAGTTGCCAGGCACCGCTGCCCGCAAGGTGTTCTACCGGGCTGATCCAAGAAACCGCCTCATCCCCGCCACCGGATCAAACCCGCAGGCACGACACCAGTCGCAGAATTCGGAAACGTCCACCCGGCGATTACCCACTTCCGAGTTGTAGATCCACGACTGCGGTCTGCCGAGTCGCTGGCCCAGGCTGCGCTGGGTCAGGCCGGCGTCCTCACGTATTGACTTGAGAACGAGAGGCACGCCTCGATACCGCCGGGAATGTTGGGCCTTCGTCGCCATTCTTGACACAGAATCGCATTCAGGCGTCTTGACACGAGTTCAGTGTCAGGCAACGATGGACGGTCGGTGCACGGAGGGCTGGGGTGGGTGCGAGCGAGCACAAATCAGGTGTTGGGGTCGGTGCGCGCCGATCGCTTCTCACGAGGCGGCCTGGGGAGCGTCCGTTCCCCCTGGCCGCCGAGGTGTGGCGTCAAGTAACGACGGACCTCCGATTCTCGCCGCAGCAGGTCCGACTCGTCGAATTGCTGCTCAGGGGGCACAAGGACAAAGCAATCGCGCAGGAGATGGGCGTGGCCGTCCCCACGGTACGGACCTACCTGACTCGGCTATTCCTGCAAATGAACGTGGCTGACCGCGTCGAGCTCATCCTCCACGTGCTGGCGGTGGGCCGGGAGATCGATTCGGGCCGTCATCGTTCTCGATGACATCGCCAATGCTGACATCAGAGATGCCTGGCACTTCCGGAGGCGTGGTGTATCTGTTTACGCGGAGGGCCGAGGAGTTCGGCCCGCGCCGTTCCCGTCTCCGGCCCCTCTCGGCCGAGGAGTTGTGTTCCCATGCCCATTCGTCGCTCGATTCTGCTTTCCCTTACCTGTTCCGCCCTGATTCCACCCGCCGCCCGGGCGGACATCAACGGCTTCGGGGATTTCTCGAACTTCACCCTGAACCAGAGCGACAGCGGGACCCCGCCGGCCGTCTCTCCCAACTCCATCCAGATTACCAGCGGCATCAACCATACTCGGAGCCTCTTCTGCAATGCCCCGCAACCCGTGGGTGCCTTCTCCGCCTCCTTCGACTATCGCTCCCCCGGCGGCGTGCGCTACCTGGGCGTGACGTTCGTCCTCCAGAACGCCGCCGCCGGCGTCCACGCCCTGGGCTCGGGGGGCATCGGTGACTTTGGCTACGCGGGCATCGCGAGCAGCGTGGGCGTGACGCTCCAGAGCGAGTTCGACCCCAACAACATCACCCGCACGGGGATCTTCTCGGGGGGCGTCGTCGGAAACGGGGCCCTGGCCACCGACCCCGTGCGCCTCTACTCCGGCAACACCATCCACGTCTCCCTCACCTACACGGGCTCGCTCCTCACCGAGACGCTGCACGACCTGGGCACGGGGCATGTCTTCACCACCTCCTCGCTCATCAACATCCCGTTGCTGGTGGGCGGCCAGACCGCTTTCGTCGGCTTCACCGCCACCGGCGGAACCAGTTTCGGGAACCACGATCAGTTCATTTCCGACCTGCGGTTCGGCGCGATCCCGTCCCCATCCGCGCTGGCTTTGATGGGCGCAGGGGCGATTGTTGGTCAGCGCCGTCGCCGGTACTGATGCTGTTTCGTGAAGGTGAGCATCGAATAACAACACCCGCCCCCGGTGTCCCCGGGGGCGGGCGCGTTGCTCGCGCTCGTTGTTCCAGACCGTCGCTCGACTACTCCGAGGCGGCCGGCTCGGGCGTGCCCGGCCTCACTCCTTGCACCCAGTCCGCCGCCTTCTGGGCCGCCCCCGCCGCGTGGACGGCCAGACGCTTGTCCCCCTTGAGCGTTTTGATCCATCCCTGCACGTACGCGGCGCTGTTCTCGATGGTGGCGGGCTGGATGCCGCACGTTCCCGAGAGGAACGCGGCGGCCATCTCGGCGACCAGCTCTTCCTTGCCGTAGTCGGGCGAGCCGAACGGGGCCAGGTCCACGTCGATCCCGCGATTCAGTCGACCGCTGTGCCCCGTGCTGTGGGCGAGTTCGTGGAAGAGCGTGGAGTAGTAGGCCTCGGCGGAGATGAACCTCTCCGGCTCGGGCACTCGCACCAGGTCACTCAAGGGCAGGTAGCAGGCCAGCGATCCGCCGTGCTCTACCTTCGGACCACCCTCGTACCCGCTCACGATCCGTTCCGCCTGCTCGATGGGGGTGAAGGCCACTGGCTCGAAGGCCGGAACATCCGGAACCTCGATCCCGTTGCACTGCTCGGCGTTGAACACGTTGTAGTGGCGAAGGACCGGCACCCGGACCGCCTCTCCCGTTTCCTGGTCCTTGGTGTCGAACCACTTCCAGAAGACCACGAGCGAGGATTTCTCGCCCTTCTTCACGCTCCCACCCCGGTCCCGGGCCTGGTTGAACGTGAGCCAGCACGAAGAGGAGTAACCCTTGCTCCAGGCCGTCAGCGCCAGCAGGAACACGTTCACGCCCCGATACTTCTTGCCGCTGACCAGGCTCTTGGGCCACCCCGCCGTACCCTTGCCCAGGATGGGGCAGCGCCAGGGCACGACCCCCGCCTCCAGCATCTCGACGATCCGCTGCGTCACTTCCGCGTACAGGTCCTTGGCCATTGCGGGCCTCCTTCCGTCGTTCCGGGGTTGCCGCACTCGGGCTTGCCCGTCGACGGAGGGGAGGACTTGAGTTCTGCGCCCGCGGCGCAGCGGTCAAGGTGGAACCCCCGGAGGGGGGACCGCGGCTGCAGGGCTTTCCGAAGCTGCGGTGGGCGACCTTGACCGCGAGCACGGGCGGTACGATTCCCCCCTCGACGGGCAAGCTCGCACTCTTCTCTTGGCCTGAACGGCCTCGGATCTTGCCGGGGTACATTCGGATCGAGCTGATCAGCCACGCGATCGCAACCGACGCCGCCCACCAAGTGCCACACCCACCTTCGCCCTTCCGACCTACTTGTCGGGAATCGTGCAAGGTCCAGGCCCAGACTGGGCAATGTCACAAGGTGGGACACCGCCGCGCGTTCCTGTTTACCAAATCTCAATCTCACTCTGGCAAAATGGGGAAGGGAGCGCCGAACTCACGCTTCGTGCGAGCGCGGGGCGGTGCAGTCGAGTGCTACAGCGCGAGAGCGGGGCTACGGGAATGGCGGCAATGCCGAGTAGGCGGGAGTAGGGCGTTGGATGCTCAGGATCACGCAGCAGTCCAGCCCGCAAGGGGCGAAGTCCTACTTCGCCACGGCGGACTATTACCTCTCGGACCAGGAACTCCCTGGGGTCTGGCGCGGCAAGGCGGCGCAGCGCCTGGGCCTGTCCGGCGAGGTCCAACGCCGTGACTGGGAGTCCCTTTGCGACAACCTCGACCCCCGGACCGGGCGACCCCTCACACCCAAGACCTTCCGAGAGCGCCGCGTCGGCTACGACTTCACCTTCAACGCGCCCAAGAGCGTCTCGCTCCTGTACGCCATGACCCGGGACGAGCGGATCCTCGACTCCTTCCGCGCCGCCGTGGACGAGACCATGCGCGAGGCGGAGCTGGAGATGAAGACCCGCGTGCGCTCCCAGGAGCGCAACGAGGACCGGACCACCGGGAACATGGTCTGGGGTGAGTTCACTCACCTCACGACACGCCCCATCGATGGCGTCCCCGACCCGCACCTGCACTCCCACTGCTTCACCTTCAACACCACCTGGGACGACCAGGAACGGCGCTGGAAGGCCGGGCAGTTCGGCGGGATCAAGCGCGACGGCCCCTACTTCGAGGCAATCTTCCACTCGATCTTGTCGGAGCGCCTGGCCCGCCTGGGCCTTCCCATCGCGCGCACCAAGACCGGCTGGGAGGTCGAGGGGTTCGCCCGCGCCACCATCGACAAGTTCTCCCGCCGCACCGCCAAGATCGAGGCCCTGGCCCAGGCAAACGGCGTCACCGACCCCGACGCCAAGGGGGCCCTGGGGGCCAAGACCCGCGAGAAGAAGGCCAAGGGCCAGACCTTCGACGCCCTGGCGCAGTCCTGGCGTGGTCGCCTCTCGCCCGAGGAGACGATCCCGCTGCTGGTGAACCACCACCGCCTGGAGGCCGGCCTGGACGAGTTCCACGACGACTCCACCCTCGCGCGCGAGGCCTGCGCCAAGTCCATCGACAACGCCTTCGAGCGCCGCAGCGTCGTCCCCGAGCGCGTGGTTCAGGCCGACACCATCCGACAAAGCATCGGCAGGTCATCCTGGAGAACCGTCCTTCGTGAGTTCGCCGGTCAGGGGCTGCTCAGCTCCGAACGCCTGGGACGCCGGGTTGTCACGACCCGCGAGGTCCTCGCCGAAGAGCAGACGATGCTGAAGTTCGCGCGCGAGGGCAGGGGCACGTGCAGGCCGTTCCTGGACACTGCCACGGACTACGCCTTCACGGACCAGCGTTTGAACGCCGACCAGCGCCGCGCCGTCCTCCACGTCCTCAACTCCAAGGATCGTGTCGTCGTGGTCCGCGGCGCCGCCGGCGTGGGCAAGACCACCATGATGACCGAGGCCATCCACGCCATCGAGCATGGAGGCACCAAGGTCTTCACCTTCGCCCCGTCCGCCGACGCCAGCCGGGGCGTGCTCAGGAAGGAGGGCTTCGCCACCGCCGACACCGTGGCGCGCCTGCTCGTGGATGAAGACCTCCAAGCCCAGGTCAAGGGCCAGGCCATCTGGGTGGACGAGGCGGGGTTCGTGGGCACCAGGACCATGCGCCGGCTCTTCGACCTCGCCCAACAACTCGACGCGCGGGTCGTCCTCTCGGGCGACACACGCCAGCACAAGTCCGTGGAGCGTGGCGACGCCCTGCGCCTGCTGGAGACCCAGGCCGGCCTGGCCCCGGCCCAGATCCGGGAGATCCAGCGCCAGAAGGACCAGTACAAGCTGCTGGTCAAGGACCTCTCCGAGGGGCACGTGCGGGACGCCTTCGACCGCCTGGAGGAACTGGGCTGGATCCACGAGGTGGAAGACCCCGGGGAGCGGACCCGCGCCATTGCCCGGGACTACGTGGAGAGCACCGCGCGGGGTGTGGAGACACTCGTGGTCTCCCCCACCCACGCCGAAGGGGACCGGGTGACCCAGGAGATCCGGAACCAGCTCAAGCAGGCTGGAGCGCTCCGTGGGGGCCGCATGTTCCTATCACTCCAGAACGCCAACCTCACCACCGCCGAGCGCTCCGACCCCATCAACTACAACCCCGGCGACGTGATCGTCTTCCACCAGAACGCCCCCGGGATCAGGAGGGGGCGGCGGATCGTGGTGGGCGAGGGTGCCTCGTCCCTGCCCCTGCACCTCGCGGATCGCTTCGCGGTCTTCCACGCCCACGCCGTCGAGCTGGCCCCCGGCGACAAGGTCCGCATCACCCGGGGCGGGACCACCCTCGACGGTCAGGACCGCCTCAACAACGGCGAGGCCCACGAGGTGAAAGGGTTCACGAATCACGGCGACATCGTCCTCGACGACGGCAAGGTGATCTCCAGGGACTTCGGGCACCTGAGCCACGGGTACGTGGTGACCAGCCACGCCAGCCAGGGGCGCAGCGTCCAGCGGGTGCTGATCGCGCAGTCCAGCGAGTCGTTCCCCGCCTCCTCGCGCGAGCAGTTCTACGTGAGCGTCTCGCGGGGCAAGCGTCAGGCCGTGGTCTACACCGACGACGCCCGCGCCCTGCTCGACGCCGTGCAGGAGAGCGACGACCGCCCCAGCGCTACCGAGGCCATGCTGACCCCCACGCCCAGCGCCCTTGGAATCTCAGGCATCCCTATCGCCGTTCTCACGTCCGAGCAGCGGCGCCAGCGCGCTCGCACCATCCAGCAGCGTCATGCCGACATGCAGCACGGCCGAACCTCGCGTGAGTGTTCAGGGTCGGTGATCACGCCATCACCACGCCCCGGCTCCATCCAACCCTCAGATCACGAGAGGCTACACCATGACCGGTAGCAGCATCCTCGACAAGTACATCCGAAAGCCCGAGCCAACGAGCGCCGAAACGCCCCCACCGGAATCCCCTTCCGACGCCGACGCCGCGGAGACCATGGGGTGTTTCGGGTGGCACCGGGGCACGCGCGACTTCCCCCGGATGCTGGAGCTGCGCAAGAAGGACGGCTCCATCACCGCCATCGGCTATGCCTGGATCGAGCGTGTGGACTACGACCCCGACGAGGGCATCACCATCCACGCCCTGGGCAGGAAGCTGCGCATCACCGGGCACAACCTGAATGCCGAGGTCCGCCCCGCCGTCCGCCTCTACCAGGGCATCGTGCGGCACAAAGTCGCGTGGGTCCAGGAGAGCGGCTCAGACACGCACGCTGCGGTGAACGTCAAGGACCTGAGGATCGACTCCATCGACTCGTGAGGTTGTCGCGCGTTGCTCGCGGGCTGGGATCGATTACACTATCCCCGGTGGGCTCTCCCTCCTGCTGGTGTCGCGCGTTGCTCGCGGGCTGGGATCGATTACACTGCCGTATCCTGCGCGCCCGTCGACAGCGTGTCGCGCGTTGCTCGCGGGCTGGGATCGATTACACTTCGTAGCCGACGGAGGCATCACGTTCGCGGGTCGCGCGTTGCTCGCGGGCT
>JBGAOG010000124.1:0-7817 GCA_044221985.1 Phycisphaerales bacterium | reverse complement strand
ATTGGACCCACCCGCCCGCGCCCCGTGCATCGATCCGAGCGGCGAACGCAGCTCGCTTCGCCCCGGGCCGATCCTACCCTTGCCGCAACGTCGAGCCCGCGCCCGGAACCGCGAGTGAGCGAGCCAGAAGCCAATCCCTCTCCACCGTTGAGCGCTGCGCCAGCCCCGCCCATCAACCCCACCGCTCCACCCGGCGACCGGTACACCCACCGGCGCGCCGAGCCGCGCCCCCTGGCCGCGCTCTGGATCGCCTACCTCGCGGGCGTGGGCATCCTCTGCCTGGGAAAGGTGGGCATCACGGGGCTGATGAGCCACGACATCTACCGGCCCGCGGCCCGCGCGGGTCTGGTGCTCGCGGGATTGGGCGTGGGCGTGCTCTGGCCCATGATCCGCCTCTGCCAGGAGTTCCCTGCCAATCCGCGGCGCGCCGCTTTGGCCGACCTCACCGTCATCCTCCCGCCCCTGCACGCGTTCATCTGGCCCCAGATGTTCGGCTGGATGGCGGCGTGGCCCCCGCGCGTGGTGGCGGGGATCGCGTTGACCATCTCGGCCTGGGGCGTGGTCGTCGGGGCGCTGCTGGGCGCGGCGATGGCGCGCGGGCGCGCCATGGAGCTCGGCGGGCGCGACGCCCCGCGCTCCACCTGGATGCTCGGGTTCCTGGCCATCAGCCTGGTGGGTCCGGCCCTGGCGGTGTGGCGTCTGCCGGGCGATGCGTCGGCGTCCATGGCGCTGCTGCTCTCGCCCGCGACCGCGTCCCTGGAATTGGCCGCCGATCGATCCTGGACGGGCTCGAGCGCCACGATGATCGCGGAGCACTGGCAAGCGTTGTGGGGCGTGGCGCTGGGCGGGCTGGTGCTGTGGCTGGGCGTGGGTGGGCTGGCACGCCGACGGGAGGTTGCCTAGATTTACAGGCACCCCACCGCCCGGTGGGGTGTTCGCTTCGGGGGGAGGCACGCCCGGCTGGGGACTGGTCCGACTCGGAAGATCCGAAAGGTGATCGCATGGAGTTCTTGACAAGGAGCGAACGCGAACAGGTCGAGCGGCGGCTCGCCGCGCTGATCGCCAGCCGCCCGGTCATCGCCCTGCGCATCGCCGAGGCGCGGGCCCTGGGCGACCTGAAGGAGAACGGGGACTACCACGCGGCCCGCGAGCAGCAGGGCCTGGAGGAGGCGGAGATCCGCCGGCTCCAGCAGCGTCTGGCCAACGTGAGCGTGATCGACGAATCCTCGGGCAAGGCGGGCGACGGGGTGGTGTTCCTGGGCATGACCGTCAAGCTCGAGGACACGGACAACGGGGACACGGACCTCTTCAAGCTGGTGGGTGAGGCGGCCACGAACCCGTCCTTGGACTACGTGGAGGTCACGGCGACCAGCCCGATGGGCGAGGCCCTGATGAAGGCCCGCGTGGGCGACACGATCCGCGTGAACGCCCCGCGCGGGGTGAAGAAGTTCAAGATCATCGAGATCGTCACCTGAGCGCGAGGCCCCGGGTCCGCGCGCCGAGTCCCCGCGATGACCACCCTCGAGATCCTGACGTTCCGAACCGACGGATTCGTGGCGATGCACGCCGCGGGATTCCAGATGCACCGGCGCGCCCTGCGGTCGTCGCTGGATCTGACCACGTGGACCACCCTGTACGCCGGGCCCCACGAGCTGCCCGCGCGTCTGCGCGACTCGCGTGCGGACATCGCGCTGGTCCTCACGGACTTCTCGACGCCGGTGGACCTGCTGCGCGAGGCGTTCGTGGCGGCCCGCGCCGCCGCCCCGGCGCGCAAGCTCGTGTTCTTCGACACCTTCGACGGCACGAACACGCCGTGCCTCCCCCTGCTCGCGCACGTGGACGCGTACCTCAAGAGCAAGTGCCTGCACCCCCCCGAGGGCTACTCGCGGGAGTTCGAGGGCGGGTACGTCGTGACGGACTACCTGTCCCGCACGCTGGGGTGGGGGCTGGAGGGCTGGCACTTCGGGTCGGTCGCGGCGCCGGGTGACCTGTCCAAGATCATCACGGGCTGGAGCTACGGCGCCAGCCGGGGCCTGCGCTGGCTGTGCCGCCTGAACCGCCTGGCGCCCGCGCCCCTGGCTCGGCGGCCGATCCAGCTGCACGCGCGGATCACGCCTCCACAGCGCGAGAGCAAGGAGTGGTACGAGCGCTACCGGGCCTTCGCGGCCGCCGCCGTGGAGCCCCTGCGATCGCGCTTCAGCACCACGCCGGTGCGGCGCGTGTCGCGCCGGGCGTACCTGCTGGAGATGCGGCGCTGCCGCCTGGTGTTCAGCCCGTTCGGCTGGGGCGAGCTGTGCCTGCGCGACTACGAGGCCGTCGCCTCGGGGTGCGTGCTCGTCAAGCCCGACATGTCCCACCTGCGCACGAGCCCGGACATCTTCGTGGCGGGCGAGACCTACGTGCCCCTGCGCTGGGACCTCTCCGACCTGGGGCAGGCGTGCGAGCGGTACGCCAACGATCCCGTCGCCGCCGGCGCCATCGCTCGCGCCGCGCAGGATCGCCTGCACCGATACTACGAGCACGGCGGGTTCGTGGCGGACGTGAGGCGCCTGCTCGGGGCGCTGGGGATCGGGCGATAGGGCGCGCCCTACCGCAGGACGACGAGGCGCGTCCTGATCCTGGCGTTGAGCTTCCCGTCCACGCGATCGAAGGTGAGCTTCGCCCTGGCGCCCTGGAGGCCCACCTCGATCCGGTGCAGTGCGAACCCGCGCGCGAGGTGCCCGAACCCGTCGCCCGCGTCGACGAACTGCACGCCGCCGGCGCGGCCGCCCTCGTCGGGGCGGGCCACGATGGTCAGCCGCAGGAGCGATCGGGCGGACGTGTGCGGCGCCGGATCCGAGAGCGCGATGGCCGCGCCCGGGCGAAGGAAGAGCCGCGGCAAGTCGGGATCGGCGTGGTCGCGCCTCTGTCCCACGGTGCGCGGTTCGAACTCGCGCCACGCGCCCGCGGGCAGCACGGGTGCCGCGCCGCGACCGACATCGGCGCTCACCAGCACGTCGCCGCCCAACAGGAACGAGTCCTGCACGCTCCGCAGGCGCGCATCGAGCGGGTCCGCCATCCACAGCGGGCGAACCACCGGCAGCCCCGTCCGTGAAGCCTGCCAGAAGATCGTGTACAAGTACGGCAAGAGCCGGTAGCGGCGCTCGATCGCCCGGCGGCACGTGGCCTCGCACGCCCTCCCGAAGGACCAGGGCTCGTGGGGCCCGCTGGCCGTGTCCGAGTGCCCTCGCGCGAAGGGCAGCAGCGCCCCGATGCCCATCCAGCGCGCGAACAGGCGCGCGTCGGCGTCGCCGATGAACCCGCCGATGTCCGGGCCCACGAAGGGCTGCCCGCTCAGGCCCAGGTTCAGCGCCATCGGGATCGACCACGCGAGGTGGCGCCAGTCGCTGCGATTGTCCCCCGTCCACGTCGCGGCGTACCGCTGGCCGCCCAGGAAGTTCGCTCGCGTCAGCACGAACGGGCGGACCTTGGGGCGCGCGTTGCGGATCCCCTCCAGCGTGCCCCGCGCCATCTGCATGCCGTAGACATTGTGGTACCGATCGTGCACGCCGAAGCCGCCAAGGTCGCGATCACCGCGGTGCGCGTTGTCGCCCGGCATCGTCTTGCCGGGCCCTACGCCGTTGAAGACCGCCGGCTCGTTCATGTCGTTCCACACCCCGTCGATCCCGGTGGCGATGAAGGGCTTGTACAGCCCGCCCCACCAGCGGCGCGTCGCGCGACGCGTGAAATCCGGGAACGCGCACGCGCCGGGCCACACGTCCCCGTGATATTCGCCCCCGCCCGAGTCCCGCACGAAGTGCCCGCCCTTGCGTCCGCCGGCGTACACCGGGTAGAGCGGATCGACCTTGATGCCGGGATCGATCATGGAGATCGCGCGGAAGCCCTTCTTGTGCAGGTCCGCGTGGAGCCGGCGCGGGTTCGGGAATCGCTCCTTCGAGAACGTGAAGCAGCGGTACCCCTCCATGTAGTCGATGTCCATCCAGATCACGTCGCAGGGGATCTTCCGCTTGCGGAACTCGCCCGCGACCTCCCGCACGCGCGAGTCGGGAAAGTAGGAGTATCGGCACTGGTGGTACCCCAGGGCCCACAGCGGCGGTAGTTCCATCCTCCCCGTCAGCGCCGCCAGGGCCTCGATCACCTCGCGGGGCGTGGCGCGTTCGATGATCGTGACCGCGGGCGAGGGCCCCTCGACCTCGAAGCGGATCCCGCCCCTCAGGTCGATCGTGCACCGCCAGGTGGTCTCGCAGATCACGCCGAACGCCGTTCCGTCGCCCCGCACCGCCAGCACCCACGGGTGGCTCTGGTAGAGCGACGGGCTCTGGTCGGAATAGTCCGGGATATCGGTGTTCCAGCAGACCTTGCGGGTTCCATTGCGAACCAGGTTCCCGGCCTGTTCGCCCGTGCCGTAGAGCAGGGTGCCCGGCTCGATGGCGATGCGCACCGTCGCCCGCCGCCCCTCCATGGCGAACCTCGGGCGAACGCCGAACCGCGGCGAGATCGGCCCGCGGGCCCTGGGCTGGCGGACGAACCCAGGGAACACGGGGATCGGGACGCCCGCGAACGCCGGGTCGCGAAACCGGGCCACGCCCGCCCCGATCATCACCGGCGACGCGTCGACGCGCTCTGACGCCGCCCCCATCCGCGTCAGCCCCATCGCCAGCGGGCGCAAGTTCCGGGGGCCGGCGGGCCGACCTCCGCTCGCGGCCGCCTCGTCCTGCAGTTCACGCTTCGTGCCGTTGCCCATCCCGCGCCTCCTTGCGATGCCCCAGCGTAGCCCCGACGGACTGAAACCCCGCCCCGCGGGCCCCCAACAATGCTCCTCCGGGGCTCGCCCGGTTGGAGATCCTCGCCATGACTCGGACACCTCGCCCCGTCGGTGCACTGCTCTCGGCCCTCTGGTGCTTCATGCCCCTGGGGCTGGGCGTGCTCGGGGGCTGCGCCGCCCTGTGCGCGGGCGGGTGCCTCATGGAAAGCCCCCGCTTCACGCGCTCGCTCCAGACCAGCGCTCCCGCGAGCGCCGACCTGGGCCTGAGTGTCCAGACGAATAACGGCTCGATCACCATCTCGCGCGGGGCCGAGGCAATGTGCCACGCGGCGGCCCGCGTCCGAGCCCTGTCGCAGGCCCGGGCCGACGCGGTCCAGGTCACCATCACCAGGGCCGACGGGGCCCTGGTGGTCCAGGTCGTCTGGCCCGAGGGTGGGCGCAAGAACGCCGAGGGGTGCGACCTGGAGATCCGCGTGCCCGGGTCGGCCTGGGTGCGCGCGGGCAGCGACAACGGGAGCGTCTCGGCGCAGGGTCTGGCCGGGGTGGCCGAACTCTCCACCTCCAACGGCATCGTCACGCTGCGCGACCACGACGGGGCGGCCACCCTCACCACCAGCAACGGCGCCATCGAGGGCGCGAGGGTCACCGGCGCCTGCAAGGTCCACACGACCAACGGCGGCATCACGCTCGTCGACATCGGGGGCTTCGTGGACGCCTCGTCCACCAACGGCGCCTTCGACATCGCCCTGACGCCGGAGAACCCCGGCCCCGTCGAGGTCCGGACGACCAACGCGCCGGTGCGGGTGCGCGTGGGCGGCTCCTTCGCCGGAACGCTCGTCGCGGACACGACCAACGGCTCGATCCGCCTGCCCAAGGGCCCGACGACCTCCGACCTCCAGAAGCACGCGGAACTGCGCACCGCCAGGGCCGGAAAGGACTCGCACATCCGCACGACCAACGGCGACGTGACGATCTTCCAGGGCGAGTAGCCCGGTCAGTCCGCGCCCTTGGGCGCCGCGGTCGCGAACGGATCGGGCGCCACCTGCTCGGTGGTGAGGATGATCTCGACGCGCTGGTTGCTGCGGGCGGCCTCGGCGTCGAAGGCCTTGGCCACCAGGCGGTCGTGGTCGGCCCGCGAGACCACGCTCAGGCTCTCGCGCTTCACCCCGCTCTCGATCAGGGCCCGGGCCACCGCCATGGCCCGCGTGTAGGCCAGCGTGCTGGCGCGGTCGAAGTCGCGCCGGGCCTCGAAGGGGCTGGCGTGCCCGCGGACCTCGATGATGTACCCCTGGTCCTTGAGCTTGGGGCTGGCCTCGCGCAGCGCCGCCCGCGCCATGGGCGAGAGCTCGGCCGAGTCGGTGTCGAACTCCACCTTGGCGGTGATGTCCTTGGCGCTGCCGCGCTCCAGCGATTGGCTCTCCACGTGCTTGCCCGCGGGAGGGTTGGGGCGGGCGCCCTCCCCGCCCTCGCGCTCGATGATGCGGCGCACGAAGGGCTGCTCCTCGGTCGTCACCGAGTTCCTCTTGATGGGGTTGTTGAACCCCTCGCGCATGGCGATGACGAAGTCCATCATGCGCGACGAGTCGATGCCCCCGCCCTTGCCCTTGCCCCCCATGGGCCCCTCGGTGCGCGGCGCCATGTTCATCGCCAGCAGGATCACGAAGAACCCCATCAGCAGGGCCACGTTGTCGGCGAACGAGATCAGCCACTCGGGCGCGCCCTCGTGCTCCTCGTGGGCCCCGCCCCCGTGCGCCCCGCCGCCGTGACCCCCGTGCGAGCCGCCCTCGCCATGTTCCTCGCCGTGTCCTTCGTCGGCCATGGTTGCGCCCTTACGCCGCCAGCTTCAGCTTCGCCCGGGTCGTCGCCGGGACGAACGCGACCATCTTGTCCTGCGTGACGCGCGGGTTGTCGCCCGCCTGGATGGAGAGGATCGCCTGGAGCATCATCTCCCGAACCAGGATCTCCTCCGAGGAGCGCAGCGCCAGCTTGTCCCCCATGGGCCCGGCGATGGCGTTGGCGAGGATGGCCCCGTACATCGTCGCCACCACCGCGATCGCCAGCGCCTTGCCCAGGGCCCCGATGTCGGCGCTGGCCAGGTTCCCGAACAACCCCACCTGCCCCACCAGCGTGCCCACCAGCCCGTACCCCGGGCCGTAGAGCTTCAGCAGGTCGAAGACCTTCTTGCCGGCCTTGTGCCGGTCCTGCATCGCCATGAGCTCGAGGCGCGCCGTGGCCTCGATGCTCGACGGGTCCACCCCGTCGATGGCCATCTTCAGCCCGCTGGCCAGGAACGGGTCCTTGAGCTTGGCGACCTCGCCCTCCAGGGCCAGGATCCCGTCGCGCCGTGCCTTCTCGGCCAGCTGGGCCGTCAGCTTGATCAGGTCCGAGGGCGGCATCCCCTTGTGGAACATGAACCGCTTGATGTACCCCGGGATGGAGAGCACGCGGTCCAGCGGCATCGACATGAAGATCACGCTCACCGAGCCGCAGCCCACCATGAGCACGCCCTCGAGCGAGAAGAACATCGAGAGGTTCCCGTGGGACACCTCGAAGAAGACGAACCCCAGCGCGCTGGCGCCGATGAGCACCCCGATGAGACTCGCGATGTCCATGGCGCGCCGTATCTCCTCACCCGAACCCGGTGGACCCCGCGCGCCGTTCGCGGCGCGGGGCTCCTCGTCCCTCCCCATCGACCACGCCCCGCCGCCAATCCAGCCGCGCCCCGCGCCGCGCGCACCACGCCGCGCCGCACGACCCCCACAGCCCGCACAGACCCACCCCGCGTTATGAAACAACCGGGCTAACGCCCGTCCGCGACGAATGTCCCGTGCTCGCGGTCCTTCACCACGCCCGGGAACGCCAGGGCCCGCCCGTGGGCCACGCAGTAGATCCCCGGGCCCAGCACCCCGGCGGCGAAGATCGCGTTGGCCTCGGCGTGCAGCTCGATCGGCGGGCTGGAGTCCTCGCGGACCGCCGCCTCGAGCCCGTTCCAGGCCGGGTAGCTCAACCGGTCCCAGAAGCGCAGGAAGGGACGCAGGTCGGCCGGAGTGCG
>JBGAOG010000123.1:5045-7825 GCA_044221985.1 Phycisphaerales bacterium | reverse complement strand
AGGCGGCACGGGCGTACCGGGCACCGGCGACACGGGACCACCGTCGGGCGGGGGCGGCGGAGGCGGGGGAGGGGCGAGCTTCTTCGGCGTGGAAGCCCGGGGCACGCGGTTCGCGTTCATCGTGGACGTGTCGGGATCGATGCAGTCGAACGGGAAGATCGAAGCGTTGCGGCACGAGCTCACGCAGTCGGTCTCGGCGCTGTCGGACAACGCCCAGTTCTTCGTGGTGCAGTTCTCGACCGACGCCAAGCTGCTGGGCGGGCGGACGACGTGGCAGGCAGCCAGCGCCGCCGGGAAGAAGTGGGCGCGTGGGATGATCGAGGCCTTCAGCGCGGAGGGCAGCACGGTGCCCTTCCCGGCGTTCCAGATCGTCCTGGGCATGAGGCCGCGCCCAGACGCGATCTACTTCATGACCGACGGGGAGTTCGACGAGGCCCTGATCGACCAGATCAAGCTCATGAACAAGGGCGTGCGGGTGGCGATCCACTGCATCTGCTTCGACACGCGCGATTCGGAGGCCCACATGAGGCGGATCGCCAAGGACTCGGGCGGGACCTACACGTTCGTGCCCGGTCCGGGGGGCGGTTGATGCGGGCCTTGGCGGGCATCCTGGTGCTGCTGCTGGGCGGGCAGCCCGGGGCGACCGAGCCACTGGTCGCGCACGCGCGGCGCGGCGTCGTCCTTCCCGCCGGAGAGGTGCTGGCGCCGGAACCCGAGAGCCTGCTGGACGGCGTGGGATTCCGCTCGGGTGACAAGGTCGAGTGGATGGGATGGGACCGCATCGCCGCGGTGGAAGGCCTGGCGCCGGAGCTGGCGGCCCGGGTGGCGCCGCTGGCCGACAAGGCCTGGCGGGCGAGGATCCGCCTCGAGCGCGAGGACGTGCTGGCGGCCGAGCCGGTGTACGAGGACCTGTTCCGGGTGTACGAATCGCGTCGCGGGGCGACGGCGTGCGCGGTGGGCGAGGGCCTGCTGCGCTGCCGCCTGAGGCGCGGGGCCCAGGCGGCGGCGGTGGACCCGTGGCTGGCGTGGGTTCGGGCGAGCGACCCCTCCACGCCCCAGCCGAGGCTGGATATCACGTCGCCCCCGAGCCAGCCGCCGCTGATCGATCCGGGCACCGGCCTGTGCCCGGCGCTCCCGCCGGTGTGGCTCAACGTCTCGTCGACGCAAGCGATGGCGCGCCGGGATCCGCCGGCGGCGGGCGGGGGCAAGCGGGCCCAGGCGCTGGCGGAGCTGTACCGCCTGGCGGCGGGCGTGGAGGTCGGGCTCGTGACGGAGGCGGAGGCGTCGGCGCTCCCGGTGCGCAGCCCCGACCCGGCCCTAAGCCTGGTCGCGCAGATCGTCGCCGCCCGCGGCGCCGAGGCGGGAAAGCGCAAGGAGGCCAGGCAGATGCTCCTGGGGCGGCTCGCGCAACGGATGCCGGCGTGGGAGGAGGCGTGGGTGCGGGTGGGGATCGGGCGGTCCTTGCTCCAGGAGCCCGAGGCGGAGGATCGCCTGATCGGGCTCGCGCACCTGCTGCACGTGCCGGCCCGGCTCCGTGCCGCGCAGCCCTACCTGGCGGGGGTGGCCCTGGCGGAGGCGGCCCTGGCGCAGGCCCGGGCGGGCAACGCCGCGGCGGCCTACCGGCTCAAGCGTGAGATCATGGAGGGGCTGCCGGGGCATCCGGCGCTGGACATGGAGGCCCTGGCCGCGATCGGTTCGTCGCCGGCGCGGGGCAAGGGGCAGGCCAACCGCGCATCGATGGGCGCGGGAATCGAAGCGAGGTAATGCGATGCAGAGCGTGCTGATGCTGGCCCAGGACGGAACGCAGAGCATGACGGTGCTCGACTACATCCGCGCGGGCGGGTCGCCGGGGTACCTGATCCTGGCCCTGTCGATCTTCGGCGTGGCGCTGACGATCTACCTGGCGGCGGAGCTGCGGATCGCGCGGTTGGCCCCGGAGCGTGAGCGCGAGATGCTCTCGCGGCTCTTCCAGGACGGGAGCGTGCCCGAGGCCATCAAGTTCTGTGACGAGCGGGAGAACGCCTGCTTCCTCACGCGGATGTTCGGCGCGTCACTCAAGCGGTGCTCGCGCTCGCAGCTGGGGTTGCTCGAGCTGCAATCGGCCCTGGAAGAGAGCGGGCAGCAGCAGGTGGAGCGCCTGTACCGCGTGGTGGACTGGGTGGCGCTGATCGCCGCCGTCGCTCCCATGCTCGGGCTGCTGGGCACCGTGTTCGGGATGATCGGGGCGTTCGGGACCATCGGGGCCCTGGAGGGCGCGGCCCGCTCCAAGGCCCTGGCCTCGCACATGTCCCTGGCCCTGGTGGCGACGGCGATGGGGCTGATCGTGGCGATCCCCTGCACCGCCGTCTTTTCGTTCGCCCGCCGGCGCATCGACACCCTGGCCGAGCAGGTGGGCGAGGTGGCCGAGGGCCTGGCGGCGGCCCTGACCACGCGGCTGACCGGGGCGGCGCCCCAGCGCGGGGCGGGCAAGGCGCCCCGGAGCGCCGGCGAGGTGCGGTCGTCATGAGGTTCCCGCGTCCCAAGGAGACGCCCGAGGCGACGTTCGATCTGACGAACATGATCGACGTGATCCTGCTGCTCATCATCTTCTTCATGCTGTCGGCCCAGTTCGCCCGGTCCAACCAGGCGCCGATGGACCTGCCCCGGGAGAAGGGCGAGGACCCCGGCGCCGAGGAGCACGCCCCAGGCGATCATCATGCGGCCACGCCGCTTCGCCGCCGAAGATGCCACGAGCACCGAGCCGCCCAGCGCGCCGATGCCCTGCACGCTCTGGAGGGTTC
>JBGAOG010000123.1:4494-5035 GCA_044221985.1 Phycisphaerales bacterium | reverse complement strand
TGGAGAGAAGGTGGAGCTGGACCGGCTGGTGCAGCTGGTCTCCGCCGACGCCGCCCGCATGGGCACCAAGGCCGACCTGCTGGAGATCACCATCCGGGCGGACCGTACGTGCGCGGCCGGGCACCTGAACACGCTGGTCGCGGCGTTGGCGCGCACGGGGGTGCGCCGCTGGAAGCTGGCCACGGGCGGGGAGGGCGGGGCGTGAGGTTCAGGTCGCGCGATCGCGGGCTGCTCGGGCGCCACACGATGCGGCTGCAGCTGGTGGCGCTGATCGACGTCACCATGTTCCTGCTGCTGTACTTCATGCTCTCCGCGAGCTTCTCGGCCGACGAGAAGGCGCTCTCGACGGGCCTGGGCGTGGAGGGGCGCGGGGGCAAGGCGGGCAACCTCCAGACGCAGGTCGTGCAGGTGACGGGCGAGAGCGCGGTATTCGAGGCCAAAACTTTCGAGCCGTTCATAGCTCACACCACTTTGATTGAGTTTCTTTACTTCTCCGACCATGCCAGCTTTCATCCGTGCTTTGAGGCGAGTGCGGATTTTT
>JBGAOG010000123.1:0-4484 GCA_044221985.1 Phycisphaerales bacterium | reverse complement strand
TGCGCCACGACCGCGAGGACTTCCGGCGCGAGCTGGGCCAGCTGCACCCGGGCTTCGAGCCGGCCGCGCTCGAGTCGCTGCTGCGGTTGCTCCCCAAGGAGCAGGGCGTGGTGCTGCGCGTGTCGGGGAGCGTGCCGGTGGAGGCCGCCGCGGGGGCGATCCAGGCCGCCAAGAACGCGGGATTCCGGCGCGTCAGCTACGTGCCGGTCAAGTGAGGTCGTGATGCGGGCAAGGTGGGCAGCATGGATGGCGGGATGGGCGCTGGCGGCGTCGGCGCCCGCGCTGGCGCAACCCGACGCGCCCGTGGATACCGAGCCCGCCATCCAGCAACTCGAGGACTACCTCACCCAGCTCGCGCTGACGGACGTGCTGGCGGCCCACCTGAGGCAGCGGCTGGCCGAAACGACCGGGCAGGCGCGCACCCGCACCGCCGAGCGCCTCGCCTCGATCTACGCGACGCAGCTGGGCGAGGCCCGGACGGCGGGGCAGCGGCTTCCGCTGGAGCAGGCGGCCCGGGAACTGCTGAAGGTCGTGCCCGAGTCCGAGTCGTTCGACCTGCGCCTGAACCTGGCCAAGGCGACCTACCTCCAGGCCGAGGAGATCGCCGAGCGCGACCGGCTTCGTCTGGCGACCCCCGAGGACCGGGCCGAGGGCCTGCGGATGCTGCGGGGCTCGCTGGCGGTGTTCGAGGACGTGGCCCGGCGCGTGAGCGCCCGCGTCGAGCAACTGGAGCACCAGGAGCGGGACCTCCCCGACGAGGCCGTCGTCCAGGTCCGGGAGGCCCTCGGCGACGCCGTCCGCGTCCGGTCCCTGTCCCACTACTACGCGGGCTGGTGCGCGTACTACACGGCCCTGCTGGGCAACGAGCCGGCCCGCCTGGACGAGGGCGTCAAGCACTTCGGCTGGCTCCTGGGGGCCGCTTCGGGCAAGGCCCCGACGCTCGACAAGCTCCCGCTGACGCTGCTCAAGTACGACCACATTGCGCGATCGGTGATCGGGGTGGCGATGTGCCTCTCTCTGAAGGGGCAGGACGTCGACGCCATCCGCTGGCTCGACCAGGTGGACAAGGCCCAGGACCTGGGCAAGCCGGTGCGTGCCCAGGTCTTCGCGAGGCGGGTGGCGATCTACGCGGGCGGGGGGCGCTGGAGCAACATCCTCGACGCGACCGAGCGCCACCGCCTGCCCGACCGGTCCAAGCCGGTGTCGCCGCTGGAAACCCCCGAGGCACGGCTGCTGGCGGTCTCGGCTCTGGAGGCGATGCGCCAGGGGGCCATGACCAAGGCCCAGCGCGACCTGGCGGAAGCCGTGGCCCAGGTGGGGATGGGGGACCTGATCACCCGGGGCGAGGTCTCGCACGTGCTCGACCTGGTGGGGCGGTACGGCACGGCGCCCATCGGCGACAGCGGGTTCATCGTGCAATACGTGCGGGGCTTGCAGGCGTACGAGCGGGCCCGGGACGCGCAGAAGGCCGCGGGCGGCGCCGTGGACAAGCCCTCGAAGGACCCGGGCATCCTCAACGCCTACCGGGACGCGGGGAAGCTGCTCGGGCTGGCGCTCTCGAGCGCCGACGCCGGCAAGTTTGCGCCCGAGTTGCCCCGCGCCTCGATGCGCCGGGGCCTGGCCCTGTACTACGGCGGGGACCTCGAGGAGGCGGCCCAGGAGTTCGAGAGGTCGTTCGCCGGCTCCAAGGACCGCGACGCCCGGCGCGACGCGCTGTGGTACGGCATCGTGGCCCTCGACCTTGCGGTGGAGGGCGGTCGGGCGTCGCTGGGCAAGGAACGCGACCGCCTGGCCCTGATCTTCCTGCACAACTTCCCCGAGAGCGACGAGGCGGCCAAGCTGCTGCTGCGCCAGACCGGGTCCGAGCTGTTGACCGATGAGGAGACCGCCAAGGTCCTCCTGGCCGTTCCGCTCGAATCGCCCATGCGCGAGGCGTCCCGGCGCCAGGGCGCCCGCCTGCTGTACCGGGTGTACCGGCGCGCCGGGCCGGCGGACCGGGCGTTCGCGGCGACGCGGTTCGCGGAGGCGGGGCAGGAAGTCCTCAAGGCCGACGCCGCCCGCTCGCAGCAGGGGCGCGACGAGATCAGCGCGAAGGCGGCCCAGAGCGCGCTGCTGACGGCGCGCCAACTGGCCGACGCGTTGCTGTCCCAGGAAATCCCCGACGTGGCCCGGGCGCAGGGGGTGCTCGACCTGATCGACGCGGTCGCGTCCATGCACGCCCTCGACCTGGGCTCGATGCGCGGGGAGCTGGACTTCCGCCGCCTGCAGGTCGCGGCGGCCAGGGGCGACGAGGTGGAGCTCGACACCTGCCTGCTGCGTCTCCGCCAGCACGGCGGAGAGTTCGCGCTGGCGGGCGAACGCCTCATGTACCGGCGGGCCCTGGCGGCGTTCAAGGCTTCGCCGGGGGACACCACGGCGGCGCGGGGTGTGGTGCGCCATGGAGTGACCATCCTCGACAACGCCAAGGGCGCGTCCGACCCCAGCCTGCTCTCGGTCCGTCTGGCCGTCGCGAACGCGGCGGCGGTCCTGTGGCGCCACGGGCACGACGAGTCCATGCTCCAGCGGGCGGTGGAGTTGGACAAGGGCTCGCTCGCCGGCGGGGCGCGCACGCTCGACGTGCTCAGGCGGCTGGCGGAGCTGGCCGAGCCCGCGGGCGACGCGGGCACCTCGCTCGACTGCTGGCGCGAGCTGGCCGCCGCGCTTCCCCAGGGCGAGGGCGAGTGGTTCGAGGCCAGGTACCACACGCTCCGCCTGCTCTGGATGAGCGAGCAGCCGGCCGCGGTGGAGGCGATGCGCCAGCTGAAGGTGCTCTATCCCAAACTCGGGCCCGAGCCCTGGGGCGAGAAGCTCCGCGCTCTGGATCTCAAGATGGGGCGACCCGAGCCGCAACCCAAGGGCAGCGCGGGAGGGGGCCCATGAGCGAATTCCCCTCGCCCCAGCGCCAAGGAGTCGTGGAGCGGTATCTGGGCAAGACGGCCGCCTCGGGCGGGCCGTTCGCCCTCCTCGCCCTTTCGCCCGAGGACTGCACGGAGGAACTGGTCATTCTCCAGTTGCAGCGCCAGTTGGCCAAGATCGCCGCCCATCCCGAGGGATACACGAGCGAGGCCGACGAGCTGCGGCTGGCGTTGCACGCGGCGTCGGCGCAGTTGCTGGAGCACGCGCCGCGCCTGGAGCCCCACGAATCGGCGATGGCGCCCGCGGGCCTCGGCGCGGGAGAGTCCCACGCGGCGCTCGAGGAGACGGGCTTGACCCCCGCCGCCGCGGGCATGGAGCAGGCCTTCATCGCGACGCTGGCGGCGCACGGGGGTTGGAACAGGCGGTCGCTGCACCGGCTCTCGCTGATCGCGGCCAGCCGGGGTGTCGTGCATGAGGACTTCGAGCGCGCGGTGCGGGGATTCCTGCGGCAATCGCCCGCGCCCGGGGTGCCCACCGGCGGAGCGATCGTGGAGGACGCCGCGGCGGTGGGGGACATTCCCACGTACGTGATGCCCGAGCAGCGCGACCCGACCAAGCGCGTGGTGCTCACGCTGGTGCTCGTGCTGGCGGGCGGGCTCGTCCTGCTGGCGCTGGTGGCCTGGGCCGCGTCGGGGCTCCTGGGCACGTCGCCCAAGCCCGCGCCCCAGGCAACACCGACCCCCGAGAGCACCCCCGCGCGGGCCGGCACGGGCGACGAGGCTCGCCCGAGGCAGCTCTTCCCGGCCGCGGGCGCCGCCTCCGAGCCGGCGCCCAAGGGCGAGCCCAAGGAGATCGCGCTGCTGCTGCGCGAGCTGGCCTCGTCCACCGCCCGGATCGACCGGGAGCCCGAGGCGGCCGCCGCCAGCTTCCTGGAGTTGATGGACGGCGCCGGCGCGAGCTGGACGCGCTGCACTCCCGACCAGATCGTGGCGCTCCAGAACGCGGCGGTGGAGTTCGTGTATCGCATCGCCCCCAAGGCGGAGCTGGCCTCACGCTGCGCCGAGGCGGTGGTCGCGGGTGTGCGAGCGGCCGAGGAGCACTTCGAGGGCACGCCGGCGTGCATCGCCCGCGGTGTACTCTCGGCCGGGTTGACCGCGCGCCTGGGGCGCGAGCGCGACCTGCCGACGGACGTGACCCGCCAGGTGCAGGCGGCCCTGCGGGGCGCGATGTTCCGAACGCTGGCGGGGACCGAGCGCTCGTTCCAGGCCGGCGCGTCGTCGGCGCTGGTGGCGATGGCGATGCGTTTGACGCCGCTCAAGGCGCAGGACGCCGAGGGGGCGCGGGCCCTGGCCGAGGCCTGGAAGGCCTGGCTGGCGGGCGCCGATGCGCTGGGGCTGAGCGCCCGGGACCGCGAGCGCCTTCTCTTGCTGGTCCTGGACGTGGTGCTGCGCGAGGGTCCCCAGGCGAGCGACAGCCCCGCGACGTCCGGCGCGATCATGACTCTGTCGGCGGGGCTGGGTTGGGGGGAGGCCAGCGAGGCCCGGGCCCAGCTCCTGGCCTGGTTCGACTCGCCCGAGGTGGGCGCCGAC
>JBGAOG010000122.1:0-8096 GCA_044221985.1 Phycisphaerales bacterium | reverse complement strand
CGACAGGCTTCCAATGCTAGACCGAACATTCCCCAATGCTGCTATTTGTTCGCGTTGTGTTCGCATCTTGGGCGGCGGATTATTCGCAATCGGGACGCTTCTCGGGGGCTGCGGCCTCTCCACCGGCACCTCCGGGCGCCTGTCTCGTCTGGTCGAGCAATCCGCACGCGACGCAGGCACCGTCCAACCCAGGGAATACACCGGGACGCCACTCGACGGGACCGCCTCCCGCGAGGCCGACCCCCGTCCGGGCACACGCAACCCCCCTGCTCAGGCGCTGCACTACGACGCCTGGAGCGATGCCGCCCAGCGCATCCAGCGGCTCGAAACGCAGGACGCCCCCGCGACGCTGATGCACCTGAGCGATTCGTTCCGGGCGGCCCAGCAGGGCGGGCGTGAGTTTCGTGTGGCCGAGGAGGAGTATCTCCTGGCCGCCATCGGGCTGCTCATCGAGCGCCACCTGTGGGGCCCGCGGTTGTTCAACGACACGAGCGCGACGATCTCCGGCGAGGGCACGGACGGCGGCTTCCAGCACGCCCTGGAAGCCATCAACACTCTGCGGGCCACGCAGCGGCTGCCCTACGGCGGGCAATTGGAGGCCAGGTGGGTCTTTGACGCCACCGAGCACCTGCGCCGCCAGGCCACCGGGCGGTACACCCAGTCGAGCACGCTGGCGCTGAGCGGGAGCATCCCCTTGCTGCGCGGGGCCGGGGCCTCGGCCCGCGAGGACCTCATCCAGAGCGAGCGGGACCTGATCTACCAGGTTCGCGCGTTCGAGCGGTTTCGGCGGCAATTCCTGGTGGACATCGCGGGCGACTTCTTCGACCTCGTGCAGCTCAAGGCCCGCATCGCCAACCAGGAGAGCCAGCTCCAGAGCCTGCGGGACCTGGAGCGCATGACCGCCGCCCGCGTCGACGCCGGACGCCTCGACGCGTTCCAGACCAGCATCGCGGGCAGCCGCGTCCTGGCCGCCCAGGCGGACCTGGCCGGGCTGCGCGAGAGTTACACGCTCCAGCTCGACCGGTTCAAGGTCCGCCTGGGCCTGCCCCCGGACCAGCCCTTCGACATCGCCGACATCGACCTGGCCATCCCTCGACCGGGGATCTCGCTCGACGACGCGACCCGCCTGGCCCTCGACCTGCGCCTGGACCTTCAGAATCGGCGCGACCAGGTGGACGACGAACGCCGCAGGCTTGACAACGCGCGCCAGGACCTGCTGCCCGACCTGACCGCAACGGCGTCGGTGAGCGTTCCCACCGACCCCGCCAGGCGCGCGGGCGGGCTGCTGCCCAGCCCCGGCGACCTCGACTACTCCGCGGGACTGAACCTCTCCCTCCCGCTGGACCGCGAGGGCGAGCGCCTGTCGCTGCGCCGCCAGCAGGTTCGCCTGGCCCAGCGCGAGCGCGAGTTCGCCCAGTTCCGCGACAATGTCATCGTGAACGTGCGGGCCGCCCTGCGACAGGTCGGCGTCGCCAAGCTCCAGCTCGACCTGGCCGAGCGACAGGTCCAGATCAACCGGCGCCGCCTCGAGGGCCAGCAGCTCAAGGCCGACGAGCTCGTCCCCCAGACCCTCGTCGATTCCCTCCTCGAACTCAACACGGCGGAGAACAACCGCGACCGTGCGGCCACGGACCTGCGCAAGGCCATCTTGAACTACCTGCTCGAGACCGACCTGCTCCGCGTGTCGCGCGAGGGCCAATTCGAGGCCCTCCCAGGGATGACGCCCGACCCGCCACCCTGAGACGCCCGCCTCAGCCCGACACCATCATCGCCAGCACCAGCGGCAGCAACCACAGCCCCATCCAGCCCGTCGCCGCCAGGACGCTCAGCAGAACGTCCGACCCCCAGGCCCTGCGGGTGACCCCCTCGCGCCCGTCCATCCGCAGCGCCAGCAGCAGCAGCATCGACGCCAGGCTCGGGCATCCGACCAGCATCACCAGCCCCGCGATGCGGGCCGCATCGTCTCGATGCGACGCCCACAGGAAGTAGAACACGCCCGCCCCTGCGGGGGACGGGACCAGGAAGAGCGCGAACATCGCGATCTTGCGCCGGTACCACCGGTCGCCGGCGTCGCGCAGGGCGCGCCAGTCGGCCACCCGACCGCACTCGGGGCACTTCGACCCCACATTCAGGGGGGATCCCACGAGGTCGTAGCCGCAGAATGGACAGGTCGATTCCGACATCCGACTACCCGCATCTCGACAAACCAAGGCCCGTCGCGAGTCTCTACCGCAAACACCCGATCGTGGATCAGGCAGGCACAATCAAGCGTCAAAACCAGGGGTTACACCTGTTCTCTTGGATTGAAAATGGGTCGTTATTGGTTGCAGGAGTGTCCGAGTTACGATACGTTTATCGCCCTCGTATGGGAGCTCGGGAGCATTCGTGAACGCCAGCATTCCTCAAAAACAACTGCCCGAACGTACCCCCATCAAGTGCTCGTGTTGCCCGGCCCTGCTGCCAATGACCCTCGCGCCGAGCGATCCCCGCGCGGTGTCGCTGAGCTGCGCCTGTTGCGGCAACCGGTATCGCGGCCTCCCCTGGCCCGATGCGCCCGAACATATCCGTGGGAATGTCCGCGTCGAGCGACCCAGGCCCTGAGGGTACAAGTCCTCCCTCCGCATGGCGCTGTGATCGCCGGTCCGAGCGAGCTTTCCGGCGGGGGATGCAGCGCTGGCGCAGGCCTCGCGCTGGCCCCGGCCGGCCAAGAGCGCCTGTGGTACTTGTGAGCCACCCGTTCGAAGGGTATGCTGCGCTCACGGGAACCAGAGAGGCAACGACGCCGGAGTTCGCCCATGCGATTCCTCGTTGCGATCGTCGTGCTCGCGTCGAGCCCCGCCCTCGCTCAGGTCACGTACACCGCTCAGACGCGGAGCATCCACGTCTTCGCTTCGGGCCTGGGCTACTCGGGGCCTGACATTACGCGGTCGGCCCCGGACTTTGCGCCCTTCAACGAGATCGCGAGCTCGGTTTCCTCCGACTGCTGGGCGTCGGCGTCGCAGAGTTCATCCCTCGACCCGGGGCGGGTCATCGTTGAGACCGCCGCCGGAGCGACGCGCCACGGCGGTTTCTCGGGCATCGCGTCAAGCGCTCTCGACGTGACCTTTGGCGTCAGCGGGTCGACGCCCTGGACGCTGCGCGGAGCCTACCACCAGATCAGCACCGTGATCCTGACGACCCAGGCGGGGACCACGATCTTCCGCACGCCGATCGGGTCCGTCGGCGGGACCCTGGATGCGTCCGGGCTCCTCGATCCGGGCTTCTACCGGTTGCAGGTCACGTCCTGGGCCGAGCCCAACGTGTCCACCTCTTCGGTCGCGCTGACCCTCACCATTCCTGGACCGGGTCCGATGGGGTTCTTGCCGCTCCTGGCCCTGGCGGCCCGGCGTTCGCGCCGGATCTGATCCCCATTCACGAGTCCGCCTCCCGCGCGCCGATGCTCTGGGCCCATGACCCCCGCCAGCCCGGCCACCGCCTCCGCGCCTACTACTCTGCGCATGGACGCGTCGCCCCCGTTCAACCCAGTCGGCCTGCACGTGTACCTGATCGGCATCGGCGGGTGCGGAATGTCCGGGCTCGCCCGGATGCTCAAGGCCCGCGGAGCCGTGGCCTCGGGTTCCGACAAGGAGCCCAGCGAGACCACCGAGTTCCTCGAGTCCGAACGGATCGCGGTGGGCTTTGACCAGTCGCGCCAGTGGCTCCCCGACGCCTGCGACCTGGTCGTGGCGTCCGCGGCCATCAAGAACGACCACCCCCAGATGCTCGAGGCCGAGCGACGCGGAATCCCCACGCTCCTGTACGCCGAGGCGCTGGGACGGTGCATGATCGGGCGCACGGGCGTGGCCATCGCCGGCACGCACGGGAAGAGCACGACGACGGCGATGCTGGGGAGCATCCTGGCCGACGCGGGGCTCGACCCGACCTGCATCGTCGGCGCCACCTGCGCCCAGCTCGTGCACGGGTGCCGCGGCTCGGCGCCCAGCGAGCCGGGGGCCGGGTTCCGGCTGGGCGGCGCGACGATCCCCGCCGGGCACCTGGCGGGCCAGCCCGGGCTGCTCCTGGCCGAAGCCTGCGAGTTCAACCGCTCGTTCCACAACCTGCACCCCACGATCGCGTGCATCACGTCGGTGGAGGCGGACCACCTGGACGTCTACGGCACGCTCGACGCGGTCGTGCAGAGCTTCCGCGAGTTTGCCCAGCTGCTCCCCCCCGCCGCGCGGGGCGGGCGACTGCTCCTCGCCCACGACGGCGCGCACCGGCGCGAGATCACGGCGGGGCTGCCCTGCCAGGTGGAGACCATCGGCTTCTCGCCCGAGGCCGACTGGGTCGTGGCCTTCGACGTGGGCACGCGGCGCGTGCGCGTGAGCCAGGGTCGCAAGGGCGTGGCCGAGTGGACCAACATCCTCCCCGGAGCCCACAACGCGATGAACGCCGGAACGGCGCTGGTGCTGGGCCTGTGGTGCGGCGGCGACGCCGAGACGCTGGGCCAGTCCCTGGCGTGCTTCCGCGGGGTGGATCGGCGCCTGCAGTTCCTGGGCGAGCGACCGGTGCCGGGCGGGGCCGTTCGCGTCTTCGACGACTACGGGCATCATCCCACGGAGATCGACTCGACCCTGCGCGCCCTTCGCGAGAGCGAGCAGCCCGAGAAACGCGGGGGGCGGCTCATCTGCGTCTTCCAGCCCCACCAGCACAGCCGAACGCGCCACCTCATGGACGAGTTCGCGGCCAGCTTCTCCCAGGCCGACGTCGTCATCGTTCCCAACATCTACTTCGTCCGTGACAGCCAGGAAGAGAAGCAGAAGGTGACGGCCGAGGACCTCGTCGCCCGCCTGCGGGACAAGGGCGTGCGGGCGATGCACCTGAATCCCTTCGAGGCCGTCGTCGAGCACCTCGACCAGCTCTGCCGCCCCGGCGACGTGCTGGTGGTGATGGGCGCGGGGCCCGTGTGGCAGGTGGGCAGGGGGTACATGGCCAAGGGCCGGAAGGCCCGCGCGACGGCGTAGAGTCCCGGGTTTCCCGCGCTCCACGGAGGGAGCCTTGCCGCAGACCGCCTCCAGCCTGGAGATCATCGAGCACGCGCCGATCCCCACGTGGTTCCGCGTGGGCGGCGGGGCCGACCGATTCGCCACCCCGCGCTCGCCGGAGGAACTTCGCCAGGCGCTCGACCTGGATCCCTCGCTCAAGGTCCTCGGCGACGGGGCGAACCTCCTGGTGGACGACGCCGGCGTGGGGGGATTGGTCGTGTCCCTGCGGGCACCAGCGTTCCAGGAAACCCGCTTCGATGCTGGCGCGGGGCGCGTTCACGCCGGGGCCGGGGGCGACTTTCAGAAGTTGATCCACGAGTGCGTCCGGCGCGGGCTGGGCGGGCTCGAAGGGCTGGCGGGCATCCCCGCCAGCGTGGGCGGGGCGTGCCTCATGAACGCGGGCGGGGCGTTCGGGCAGTTCGCCGACGCCGTCGCCCGGGTCCACGCCTTGGACCGCGCCGCAAGGACGGTCATCCGCGAGCGGGCCGAGATCCCCTTCGGGTACCGGCACAGCGGTCTGACCGACCTGGTCATCACCGGCGTGGAGTTCGTGCTGACGCCCGGAGATCCCGAAGCGCTGCGGGCCCGCCTCAAGGATTGCATGGCGTACAAGAAGAAGAGCCAGCCCATGGCCGCCGACAGCGCCGGGTGCTGCTTCAAGAACCCCACGCTGCGCACGCCGCTGACGCTGCCCGGGCGCGAGCCGGCGCCCGCGGGCTCCCGAGTCTCCGCCGGGCTGCTCATCGATCGGGCCGGGTGCAAGGGCCTGCGCCGGGGCGGGGCCGAGGTGAGCCCGGTGCACGGGAACTGGCAGCGGCCATGACCTCCTCGACCCACGCCATCGCCGTCGCCGTCCTCGCCGGCGGGCCCGACGCCGAGCGCGAGGTGAGCCTGACCTCCGCCCGCAGCGTCGCCGACGCCCTCGCGATGAACCCCCGCTTCAAGGTCCGGCTCCAGGTCATCGCCCGGCTCTCACAGAGCGACCTGGCGGGCATCCCCGGCGACGTGATCTTCCCGGTGCTCCACGGCCCGTGGGGCGAGGGCGGCCCGCTCCAGGACCTGCTCGAGCACGACGCCCGCCCCTACGTCGGCAGCGAGCCGCGGGCCGCTCGGCTGGCCATGGACAAGCTCGCCACCAAGCTGGCGGCCCATCGCTGCCGCATCCCCGCCGGCGAGGGCGCCGTGTTCAACGCCTCCGACCCCGGCTGCCCGCTCGGTTTCCCCGTCGTGGCCAAGCCCGTGCACGAAGGATCATCCGTGGGCGTGCACTTCGCCATGGACCGCGTCCAGTGGGCCCGGGCCCACGCGGCCATCCTCCAGGACCGCCAGGCCCACCCGCACCGGGCGTACATGGTCGAGCGCGCGGTCCTGAACGCGCGGGAGCTGACCGTGGGCGTGCTCGACGGACAGCCGCTGCCTCCAATCGAGATCGTCCCCAAGGAGGCCTTCTACGACTACCACGCCAAGTACCACAGCGACGAGACCCGCTACGTGGTCTCTCCCCCGCTGCCCCCGGGCGTCGAGGCCTCCATCCGCCAAAGGGCCGTGGCGCTCTGCCGCGAGCTGGGCGTGCGTCACCTGGCCCGCGTGGATTTCCTGCTGGACCGGGAGGGGGAGGCATGGCTTCTGGAGGTCAACACCCTCCCGGGGTTCACGGGGCATTCGCTCTTCCCAATGGCCGGGGCCGATACGACCGCCGGGCCGGGGCTGGACATGACCGCCTTGACCAGCCGGCTGGTGGAGCTGGCGCTGCGGGACCATGCCCGCCCGAGGTAGCCCGCGGATTGGGCAAAAACCGGGCATCGCGTCGATAGCACTGGTTCGATGCTCGACGCAGCGACGCCCAGCCCGACGCCGCACGCCATCGCCGTCCCCATGACCCAGGACACGGCCCGAACTCCCTTCCGCTGGCACCTGTTCAACAGGCACTTGACCACCGTCGCCGGGGTTGTCCTGATCCTGGCGGTGGGCGCGATCATCGCGGTGGGCCTGCGCCCGATCCAAGCCAACGCCAACCGGGTCCTGGGCGATCGTCCCATCACGCTCCAGTTCATCTGGCCCAAGGTGCACATCGCCGATCAAAGTACGAACATGACGTGGATTCCGCGCGCCTGGCAGGAGCGGCTCCTCGCCCAGACGCGCCAGCGCGTGGCGAGCCTGGCCGACCCCCTGGATCCCAAGGTCCTGACGGACCTGAGCGCCTTCCTGGGAGCGTCGGGTTGGTTCGAGGCGGCCCCGACGGTGCGCCGGACGGGGACCAACGGCATCGTGATCGAAGGCGAGTGGCGAACGCCGGCCGCCGTGGTTCGATACCGGCCCACGCCCGGGGTCTCGGAGCAATTGCTGTGGCTCTCGAGCAAGGGCTACCCGATGCCCAAGGTGGCCGACCCGGGCAACGCCCGCCCGCGAGTGATCGTCGGGCCCAAGGCTGGCCCCCCGACGACGCCGGGCGGGCAGGTGGACTTCGACCGCGCCTGGCCGGGCGATGACGTCGCCGCCGGGCTGGAGTTGCTCGCGCTCGTCGGGCGCCAGACCTGGGCCAACCAGGTCGCGGGCGTGGACGTGTCCGAGTACGCCTCCAAGGAGTGCCTGAGCCTGCTGACGACCTACGGCACGAGGGTCGTGTGGGGCGGCAAGCCGAGCAAGCCCCGCTACGGCGACGCGCCCACGCGCCAGAAGCTCCACCACATCGCCACGCTCAAGGGCGACACGCGCCGCATCGACGCCGGTCACCAGATCGTCTACGTCGACTCGTTCTTCCTCATGTTCGATCGCACCGCCACCGAGGAACTTCGTCGCAAACAGGCGGGCGAAGGCCCGTCCCTCCTCGGGCCCGAAGGCGTGCAGCGTCCCGAGCCCTCCACTACCGCCAAGCCCGAGAAGGCCAGGACGGACAGGACCGCCCCGGGGGGCAAGCCCTCCAAGGCGCCCAAGGGCGCCAAGCCCGCGCGGGCGACCTGACGCCCATTGGACCCCCCCCCCCCCCCCCCCGGCAAAGAAACCAGCGGCCAACGCACCACGCGTAGCCCCCGGCCGATACAAACCGTGCCCCCACGGAGAGCCCCCCCCCCG